>NZ_QSTE01000004.1:0-132639 GCF_003438115.1 Collinsella sp. OM08-14AT | reverse complement strand
TTAAGAATACCTTGCCGCATATTGATAAACTCCTTTGCTTGGATTTTTATAGTATCGCATATCAAATTCCCAAAAGCAACCCTGTTAAGATAAATTTTTTCTGTCACTGCACCTCCCTTGATTGGCAACTTCATCCGAACACTTCCCACATTCATCCGCACATGTGCGGGTGAATGTGGGAATCCGATACCCTGAGGGCCGGACCGGCCGGCCCCGGGAGATCGGAGGACGGCATGTCCGGAAAGAGGAAGAAGGGCGTCGGGAAGGCGGCCCCGAGGGCCTACGGCAGGCTCACCAGGCACGAGCGGAACACGGTCCAGAGGATGCTGGAGCGAGGGGCCTCGTGCAGGCAGATCGCGAGGGAGCTGGGCAGGTCGCCCTCGACGGTGAGCGCCGAGGTGGCGTCGCACGGGTTCGTGACCGCGCCGAGGGAGAGGCGCGGCGAGCGCGTGGACGCCTCCGCCGACCTGTCCGCGGCATGCCCGCGCCTGGCCGCGTGGCCGCGATGCTGCAACGGGTGCGGGCGGTACCGCGCGATCGGCTGCAAGCGCCGCCCGCACGTCTTCTACGAGGCCCGCGCCGCGCAGCTGTGCGCGGACTCGGTCCTCGTCTCGTCGAGGCGCGGGATAGACGCCGACGAGCCCGCCGCGGCCGCGGCGCTCGCCCTCATCCGCGACGGCCTGGGCCGTGGGCTGTCGCCCGAGCAGCTGTCCGCCCGCAACGGCGGGCCCGTGGACCTGTCGCCCTCGACGATCTACCGCTGGGTCGCGGCGGGCTACGACGGCATGACCAACATGGAGCTCAGGCGCAAGGTCGGCTACAGGCCCAGGTCGCACCGGGCCCCGAAGAGGGCGACGCCGCACTCGCCCCGCAGGTCGCACGCCGCGTTCCTCGGCCTGGGCGAGGACGCGTGCGCCGCCGCCTGGGAGATGGACACCGTCGAGGGCTCGCGGGAGGACAGCGCCTGCCTGCTCACGCTGCTGCACCGCCCCAGCAGGCTGCAGCTCGCGCTGCCGCTCGCGGCGAAGGACGCCGAGAGCGTGGCGGCGGCGCTCGGGGGCGTGCGCTCGGTGCTGGGCGCCGGCGGGACGCGCCGCGTGTTCCGCGCCGTCCTCACCGACAACGGCGCCGAGTTCTCCGACGAGGGCGCGATCGCCGCGCTGATCGGCGAGGGGCCGGGCGAGACGAGGCTGTTCTACTGCGACCCCCGGCGCAGCGACCAGAAGGGCGCCTGCGAGCGCAACCACGTCGAGATCAGGAAGCTGCTGCCCAAGGGCCGCGGCCTCAGGTTCGACCGGCTGGCCCCGGCCGACCTTGCGCTGGCGATGTCGCACGTGAACTCCGAGCCCCGCGGCGCGCTCGGCTTCGCGACGCCCGCCCGCACCTTCCGGGCGATGCTCGGCGACGACGCGGCGGCGCTGCTGGAGGCGTACGGCATCGAGGACGTGCCCGTCGACGGGCTCGACCTGACGCCGGGGCTCATCGCGCGGGCGCGCGCAGAGAGGGGCGATGCCCCGCTGTCCTAGCCTGAAAGGGAAAAACGGAATAGACTGACCGACCGTTCGGCTGGGTCTGGGAGGAGGTGCCGGGCGGCGGGCGGAGCATGGCCACCGGACCCATCGAAACACATCTCCACCGTTCCTTCAACTGGGAAAATGCCGACCCGGGGGCCCGAATGGGACCTCGGGGGCGTTCGGCTAGCTGCGGGAACGGCCTATTCGCTCAATGTGTTCGGCTGAGATTGGAAATCAACCAAGACGTGCGACCTATATAACATATCGACAAAAAAGACTGCCGGCGCGGGGCGGCGCCGACGGTTGCGAGAGAATATCGATTGTTGGCTGTTAAGCAGCGACTGCCTCGTAGACCGTGGCGCCCGAGAAGCTGTCGTGCAGGCTCTTGCCGCAGATCCAAGGCAGCTCGACGACCTCGCAGACCGTATTGACCAGCTCGGAGCAGTCAGTAAAATGGCCCTTATCGTTGAGGGCCTCGCAATCCTGAACACGCCAATAGCCATCGGTGTGCGTAATGTAGTACTCGTGATCGTTGATCGACACGAAAGCGCGCGTCTTGGAACGCAACAGCTTCAGAAATCCTTCGAAGTCGGTCTCGACGACATCTCCAGCCTGGAACATGATGTTACCTCCTGGCCCGGCGCCACCATGGCGCGTTGATAAACGTTGGTACTCCTTTAGTAAAACCTTTATCAGGGCTTATGCGCGCATCATTTAGGCAAATGGTAAAAACCGCAGGGTAGACGGGATAAAACGTTTAATCATCCCACCGGTTTGTCACATTCTGGCTGAAGTTTTATGCAAACCAACTTTTCCACTTGGTAGCTTGCATTTTTTGGGGCCGACGGCGCGATTACGGTTTTGGTTCGGCGGGTAAGAACGAGGCATCGCAACCAACGTCAGGAGGACACATGGAGACCATCGAGGCGCTCATCCATCGCCGCAGCTGCCGCAAATACAGCGATCGCCCTGTCGAGGCCGAGAAGCTCGCACGCATTATCGAAGCCGGTCAGTATGCGCCGAGCGGCATGGGACGCCAGCCGGTCACGTTCGTCGCCGTCACCGACCCCGCAACCGTCGAGCGCCTCTCGCAGCTCAACGCCCAGGTTATGGGTAGCGAGGGAGATCCCCTCTACGGAGCCAAGACCGTTGTGGTGGTGCTCGTCGACCGCAGCGTGCCCACGCACCTGGAAGACGGCTCGCTCGCCATGGGCAACCTGCTCAACGCTGCCTATGCGCTGGGCGTCGATTCGTGTTGGATCCACCGAGCACACGAGGTCTTTGACTCACCCGAGGGATTGGAACTGCTGGCCAAGTGGGGTCTGCCCGCCGACGGAAGCCTGCGCGGTGTGGGCAACTGCATTCTGGGCTATGCCGAAGACGTGCTTCCCGAGGCCAAGCCTCGCCGCGACAACATCGTGTACGTCAGGTAATTAGTTCCGCCGTTCTAACGAACGACGGCCCCGCTGACGCTGCGCGACCCGCATTTGGTGACTGACATCGGGTGCGCCACTGGTGACATCTGGCACTTGGGCAGCTAAAAGGCCCCGTCCCAAATTTGCTGCTCTACTCGCAACTTATCTTGCCGATGGAGTTGTCGTCGTTTCGTTCGCGTGGATCGTTTCGGCGCTGTCGCCCTGTTCGTCCTCGTCCTTTTGCGCGTCGGCGATGGTGGAGGCCGCCGCAACGATACCACGCTGAGGCGCCACGCCCGTCTGGGCCTGAGCGCCCTCGACAAGCTCCGTGCCGGCATGCGCGAGCTCAGCAGACCCGAACATCGCACTCAGGTCGGCCCCGCCGCCGGCGTAACCAAGCGCCGCGAGCGCGATGACAACCACCGCAACAACGACCGCGATCGGAACATAGCGATGCCAGCCTGCGGGATTGAGGCCGCTACGGCGAGCAGCGCCACGGCTAATGAAGCCGAGCGTTCCATCGTGCTTGAGCTTTGACCCCACCACACGCTTACGGCCCCACAGCGACGATTCGGCCTGCATGGCCAAGCGAGCGCTTGCCGAAGGATAGCCATATCTAGTGCGTTTGAACGAGCCGTCGAAGCCTGAGGCGCTTTTGCCCCACGTCCGCGAAGTCGTGCGACGGTTGACCGGCGCCGTGGGCTTTCGAGCCCGATTTGGTTTTGAAGTCTCCGTCATACACCCCCCGCACGCCGTAACGCAATCGAAACATTACCGCTTTGGACTGTAGCACACGCGCTGCATGCGGTCACGAGCGCCTCGCTCAGCGGTCGTCGTCCTTCAGCAAGCGCCACAGGGTCGTGCGGCTTATTCCCAGCACCTCGGCAGCGCGGGTCCGGTTGCCCTGAAGGTAGCCTACGACCAGCCGCGCGATGTCGCGTTCGGTATCGGTCAGTGGACGCAGGATATACAGGTCGCTGTCGAGCGTCGGAGTGCCAAAGGTTGCGGTTTTGATGACGTCTTCCTGGGCGAGCACCTCCTCCGCCACCGTGCGCTCCGCCACACCCGGCCCTACTAATATATAGAGTCGTTCCGAGACCTCGCGAAGCTGCAGATAGTTACGTGGCCAGCGATAGCCGTTGAGTGTCGAGGCAGCCTCCTCAGACATACTCGGAGCGGCAGTTCCAAAGACATCTGACAGATACGACAAATACTGCGCAACCTTTTTCGATGCGCCACCCTGCTCGGCAATCGCAGGCGCCACACTTACTGCGCACGCCAAGCGCTCGGTTACAAAAGCGGCCTGATCGCTTTCGCCACCGCCCGGCATATCGTTTGCCGTCAGAACCACATGGCAACGTGTGGCCAGCGCCGTGTCGGTCATCGTAGAGACAAGCTCGCGCAGACGCTGCGGCGAAAGTGCATGCCAGCCGCCAATACAAAGGGTCAGCCTTGCCTGGAACAGCGGCGATTCCGAGCTTTTGAGCAGATGGCGCCAGCCGCGATCCGTGAGCTCGTCAAGTGCCACGGACACAAAGGGTTCGTCAGCATAAGGCCCATCCAGATAGAGGCGTTTTGCAATCTCTGCCTGGCCAGCGCCCAGCTCGCCCTCCAACATGAGGGGCACGCCGCGGGCATAGCTATCGCAGACGGGGCCAGCGACTGCAGCGGCACCCTCGACAATGCCGTACGCGCTTGCCTCGTAGCGCGCCTCGACCCCATCTGCGTTAAGCCACTCAATACCCGCGTGTGCCGCCGCACCGTGCACCTCGCGGACAACGACCACCCAAAGCGCGCCGTATTCCTTGGCGACCGGACGCACCGCGAGGCTCAAGCGCCCTCCCGCATGCCCCATCACCAGGCGCGTGCCGTTGCCCACGCGCCCCAGGCGCTCGGCGACAAATGCCGCGACATCTTGCTCGAGCGCGACATTATCCATGGTCGAAATCGCCACGCGTCCATGCCCATCGATTGCCAACGCCGAGGCCCCGGCTGCAGCCAAGGCCTCGATCAAGATTTGTAGCTTGGCGTCACTGTTCATATTGCGCCCCGTCCTCGGCGCCACGCCGCCACCGACGGCCGCGCGGGCGAGTGTTTCAAAATTGAACGATATTGCTCACCAAACACTATAGGGCAGAAGCCGCCGTCCTGCGAGTATATGAGTTGCCCCGCATCGCCATCCTGGCGGGGCGATAAGAGCTCTTCGGGACTTATAAACCTGCGGACAAGCCATACCCGCAAGAGCTCCTATCGCTCCACCGCGAAGATGCGCTCGCCAGCAACCAGCACGCAAATAAGCTACTTCTCTACCAGATTCCCAGCACGTGCTGCATCCCCAAACTCATGCACGCAATGCCAATCCAGCAGCAAAAGCCCAATGCGATGGGCTTGCCGCCCTTTTTGACCAGCTCGACGATATCGGTATTAAAGCCAATAGCTGCCATGGCCATCACGATAAAGAACTTCGACAGCTCCTTGATGGGCGCCGTAATGGACGTGGGAAGCTGAAACACCGTGGTGATCACACTCGCCAGCACAAAGAACAGCACGAACATGGGAAATGCGCGCTTAAACGAGGTCGTGCTCTTGGCATCGCCGCCGGCCTTGCGCGCCAGATGCATCTGCCAGCATGCAAGGACCAACGTGATGGGAATAATGGCCAGCGTCCTGGTGAGCTTGACCACCGTGGCGCTCTCGAGCACATTGGCGCCGGGATGCATGCTGTCCCAGGCGCTCGCCGCAGCCGTTACCGACGAGGTGTCGTTGATGGCGGTGCCGGCAAACAGGCCAAAGCCCTCGTTGGTCAGCCCGAGCATGCCGCCGAGCGTCGGAAACACGAGCGCCGCAATAACGTTAAACAGGAAGATGACCGAAATAGCCTGGGCAATCTCGCGATCGTCGGCATCGATGACGGGCGCGGTCGCAGCGATGGCGGAACCGCCGCAAATCGACGAACCCACACCCACAAGCGTCGCAATCTTGCCCGGCACGTTCATAACGCGGCAGAGCACGAAGGCGATGACAAGCGAGGTCGAGATCGTCGCCACGATAATCGGCAACGACTGAGCGCCCTTGGACAGAATCTGGGAGAGGTTCATGCCAAAGCCAAGCAGGATAACCGCGTATTGCAAGACTTTTTTAGACGTATAGGTGACACCGGCGGCGAGCTGTTCGCGACGATTCTTGGGAAATACGAGCGCCAGAACCATGCCAAGGAGGATGGCAAATACCGGCCCGCCGACCACCTCAATCTGTTTGCCGAGCAACGTCGCGGGGATGGCGATGATCAGGCAGAACAAAACGCCCCTCCAGCGCTCGCGTACGATATTGGCCAGTTGCATACGGGATTCCTTCTTCCTATTTCACGTTTGCGACGGCTTATGATACGGCAACGTTGAGCACAGCCCTGCGCAAACAAAGACTAAGATGCCGCAATAGTTCTTGGGCAACAGTCGAATTACCCACCGCGGAGAGCTGATTCGCGGCATAATTAACAACTGACATATGAGTTTGATAGAACAGTTGCGAGGCGCTATGGAAGAATCGATGCACGTCGGCGAGCAGGAAACGAGCCTACAGGACCAGTCCTACCACACCATTCGACGCAAAATCGTCTACCTGGACTACAAGCCGGGCGAAAAGCTGGGCGTCAAGCAACTTTGCGACGACCTGGATATGGGGCGCACGCCCGTGCGCGAGGCTTTGGTTCGCTTGGCGCAGGAAGGCCTGGTGCGCACCGTGCCCCAGAGCGGCACCTACGTCTCACCCATCAACCTCACCCTTGCCGAGAGTGCCTGCTACATCCGCGAACATCTGGAAAAGCAGGTGATTGTGGAGTGCTGTGCGCGAGCCACGTCGGCCGGCATCGAGCAGCTCGACCGCGCCATCGTGCTGCAGGAAAAGGCCATGGCCGAAGAGGATCGCATCGGCTTCTTTTTGAGCGACAACCTCATGCATCACATGATTTTTAGCATCGCATGTCGCAGCACCGTGTGGTCGTGGCTCGAAGAGACCAATGCCGACCTGGAGCGCTTCCGCTGGCTGCGCGCCGCCACGCAGGTTCTCGACAATCAGGACATCGTGAACGAGCACAAGCAGATTCGCCGCGCTATCGCCGGTCGCGACCACATCGAAGCGAGCTTTTTAGTCAGCAAGCACCTGCATATGATGTTCCGCAACCAGACCGAGGTTCTGGACCAATTCCCCGAGTACTTCGAGACCAGTAAGCTCCGCTAACCTGCCAAAAAGGGACAGGTTTATTTTGGCAGGTTTTATCTGGGCAAATGCAGAAAAGGCCCGGCTCCGTCTTGATGCGGAGCCGGGCCTTGGTCGTTAGGACGGCGGAATATTAGTTATTCCACGGTCACGCTCTTGGCGAGGTTTCGAGGCTGGTCGACGTCGCAGCCGCGCAGGATGGCGACCTCGCGGGCAAGCAGCTGTAGCGGAACGCTCGCCGTAATGGGACTGAACACGTCACGGACGGCCGGCACGCGGATGATGCAGTCGGCGATCTTGTTGATCTCCTCGTCGCCCTCGGTGGCAACGACGATGACCTTGGCGCCGCGCGCCTTGCACTCCATGAGGTTCGACACGGTCTTGTCGTAGGTGGCACTCTTGGTGGCCACAGCGATGACGGGGAAGCCCGGGTCGATCAGGGCAATGGGGCCGTGTTTCATCTCACCGGCGGCATATGCCTCGGCGTGCAGGTAGCTGACCTCCTTGAGCTTGAGCGCGCCCTCGTAGGAGATAGCGGCACCCATGCCACGGCCCACGAACAGCGCCGACTGCGCGTCCTTGCACAGCAGGGCGGCCTCGTGCACGGCCTCGGTCTGCGTGTCCAAAATCCACTGGATCTGCTCGGCCGTATCGGAAAGCTCGCGAAACATCATGCGTGCCTGTTTGGTGGTCAGACGGTACTTGACCTGCGCCAGCAGCAGAGCCAAAAGCGTCAGGCTCACAACCTGGCCGATGAAGCTCTTGGTCGAGGCGACGGCGATCTCCTTGTTGGCCTTGGTGTAGATGACGCCGTCGCTCTCGCGCGCCACCGGGCTGCCCACCACGTTGGTGATGCCAAAGACTTTGGCACCCTTGATACGCGCGTCACGAATGGCGGCGAGGGTATCGGCCGTCTCGCCCGACTGGGACACGGCAACGACGAGCGTCGTCGGCGTGATGATGGGGTTGCGATAGCGGAACTCGCTGGCAGCCTCAACCTCGGTGGGAATGCGAGCCCAGCCCTCAATAAGGTTCTTTGCGATGAGTCCGGCGTGATAGCTGGTGCCGCAGGCGATCACGTAGACGCGGTCGATATCGTTGAGCTCCTCGAGCGAAAGGCCCAGCTCGTCGATATCGAGCTCACCGGCGGGGGTCATGCGGCCAACCAGGGTATCGCGCACGACGCGAGGCTGCTCGTGGATCTCCTTGAGCATAAAGTCGGGGTAACCGCCCTTTTCGGCCATGTCCAGGTCCCAGTCGATGTGGGTGACCTTGGGCTCGATGACATTGCCGGCCTCGTCGGTGTACTCGACGCCCGCAGGCGTAAGCTTGGCAAACTGACCGTCCTCGAGCACCACGACATCGCGGGTGGCATCGATAAGCGCGATCACGTCGGAGGCAACGTAGGAGCCGGTCCCGCCCACGCCGACCACAATCGGAGAGTCCTTGCGGGCCACGGCGATCACGCCGGGCTCGTCGGCGCACACGGCGGCCAAACCATAGGCGCCTACCACGTGGGTGCAAGCCTCGCGCACGGAGGCCATCAGGTCGTGCGTCTCGGCATAGGCCTCTTCGATCAGATGCGCGAAGACCTCCGTATCGGTCTCGCTCTTAAAGTGATGGCCGCGGCCCTCCAGCTCCTCGCGCAGCTCGGCGAAGTTCTCGATAATGCCGTTGTGGACGATGGCGATGCGACCGTCGCAGCTGGCGTGGGGATGAGCGTTAACGACGGAAGGCTTGCCGTGGGTGGCCCAACGGGTGTGACCGATACCGCAGGTTGCGTCACTATCGATATTGGAAAGCTCGCTCTCCAAACCCACAACCTTACCCACGCGGCGGATGACGTCGAGGTGTGCCGCGGCACCCTCGCCCACCTCGAGCGCGACACCCGAGGAGTCATAGCCGCGATACTCCATGCGCTTAAGGCCTGTGACCAGGATGTTCTTTGCAATATCAGATCCGGTGTAGCCGACAATTCCGCACATATGATAAATCCCTTCGTTCGCGTGACTGCAAGACGTCCACGCACGGGGGGCGCTGAGACGTATGACGTTCGAGTATTGTACTCACGCAAGCGCAAGCTGATATACCAGAAGTGGTATCTCAACTTAGATACCACCCGATGCACACACGTCCAGCCGGTCCAAACCACCACAAAGGTGCCTGTCCCCTTCGTGGTGGTCGCGTTGGCAACAGCGTTTCCCCAGATAAAACCTGCCAAAATAAACCTATCCCTTTTTGGTAGGTTTGGGATGCTACAATCTGGCTTGTACTTGAAACGCATCAAAGGGGCCGCTATGGCAAAGGTAAAGATCAGTGACGTCGCGCGCGAGGCCGGGGTTTCGCTGGGCACGGTTTCCAACGCGCTCAACCACCCCGAAAAGCTGCGCCCCGAGACCCTCAAGCTCATCAACGAGACCATCAATCGCCTTGGCTACCTGCCCAACCAAAGCGCCCGTCAGCTCGCGGGCGGCGCCACCAAGTCCTTTGGCCTGGTGCTCCCCCGTCTCGATCACGGCTTTTCGCTCCAAATCGCCAGCGGCGCCCACAACGAGGCCCGCAAGCACGGCTACGACCTGCTCATCGCCAACGCCGATAACGACGATATTCTCGAGGACCATTACCTGCGCTACTTTATGGGCACCCAGATGTCCGGCGTCATGGTTCAGCCCATGGCATCCCCCGACTGGCACCCCGCCATGACCAAGATGCCCGTGCCGATCGTCCATCTGGACATCCATTGCTCCGAGCCCGGCTACTACGTAGCGGCCGACAACGAGGCCCAGGGTCGCATCATTGCCGAACTTGCCATCGCCCGCGGTGCACGCCATATCACCGTTGTGGGTAGAGCAGCATTTATGCAGCTCACCCTACGCGTGCTTGGCATTCACAAGGCCCTCGCTCTGCACCCCGATATCAAGATCGAAGTCATCGACGCCGGCGAATGGAATACCGCTGCCGACGGCTACGGCATCGGTGCCCAAATCGCCGAGCGCCCCGCGAACGAACGCCCCGATTTTGTCGTCGGCCTGACCGACGTGTTGGCCTCGGGCGTTATCTCGGCGCTGGTCGACAAGGGCATCTCTGTACCCGGGCAAGTACGCGTAGCAGGTTGCGATGGCAACCCGCTCGCTTGGAGCGGATCGGTCCCGCTCACTACGGTAGCGCCCCCGGGCTACGAGATTGGCCGCAAGGGTGTCCAACTGCTGATGGAGCAAATCGAGAACAAGGCCCCGGCAAAGACCAAGCATATCCGCGTCGGCTCTGCAGCGCGCACCGTCACCGCAGTCACCGCCGCCGAGGGTATCAACCGCCAAGAACTGGTACGTCCGTTCCTGCTGGAACGCGCCAGCACCCAGGCAAGCAGCCAGACCGACGCCACGGCCATCAACCTCGGTGCATATCTATAGCACGACCGCAAGTATGCTAAGTCGCCGCTTAAGCAAAAGAGGCCCGACCATTGCCGGGCCTCTTTTGCTTAAGTGCAAACGTGAGCAATTGCTCGTTTCAACGCCGCAATTGTCTAGCGCACGGCCTTGACCGCCGCCGTCAGATCGAATAGCGTATCGAGCACCGCCTCGCAGCCGTCCACCACGTCCTGCGGAAGCGGCACGATATCGGGGACGGCAAAGACGTGACAGCCAGCCGTGATGCCCGAGACGCAGCCGTTGCGTGAGTCCTCGACCACGGCACATTCCTCGGGAGCAAAGCCCGCGCGCTCGCAGGCGAGCAGATACATCTCGGGGTCGGGCTTGCCGTGCACGACGTCATCGCCGCAGGTCACCGTTTCAAACTTGTCAAAGAGGCCGACCATCTTAAGGTTGCGTTCTGCCGTGACATGGCGCGATGACGTCGCAAGGCCCACGTGATAGCCCGCAGCCAGCAGCTCGTCTAGGCACTCGGCGGCGCCGGCCTTAAGCTCCAGGTCGGTCTTGACCATCTCGTCGCGAATCTCCTTGTGACGATGATAGATCGCCTCAGCGGTTTCTCTACTGCCGTAATGTGCCTCAAGGATGTCCATGACATCGGGCAGCGTACGACCGATAAACTGATGAATCAGCGTGTCATCAATCGCGACACCCAGCTCAGCGGCGGGCGCTTTCCATGCCTTGATGCCCAGACGCTCGGTGTCGACCAGCGTTCCGTCCATGTCAAAAATAACAGCCTTGATCATATCGGTCCCCCATCGACTCTCGCTGTCGCATTGCCGCAACTCTACCGCATTTGGCAACTTGTATATAACGTATATACCATATTGCACTTTCGTTACATAGATAGAAGTCTTATGGCAAGTAACGCATTAGGATTATAGTTTTCGATCGAGTACTCAACGATAAGGATCGTTTCATGATTTTAGACACCATGGCACCCGCAGAGGAGCTTCAAGACAAGCTATCGGCGCTCGAACAGCTGCTTTTGGCATACGGGCGCGTGGCTATCGGGTTTTCCGGCGGCGTTGACAGCAGCTTTTTGGCCGCCGTATGCGCCCGCATCATGCCTACCAATACCCTCCTCGTCCATCTCACCACGCCGCTCATCGGCACGCCCGAGCAGGCTTCGTTTGAGCGGTCCGTTGACGGACAAACCGATGAGGGTCCGCATTTTATGCTCCCCGTGCTCAATCTTTCGGTCGATCAGCTGCAGCTCCCCCAGGTAGCCTGCAACGATGCCGACCGCTGCTACCACTGCAAGCGCGCCGGCTTTACCGCTATCGTCAACCACGCCAAGTCGCTAGGCTTTCCCACCGTCATCGATGGCAGCAATGCAAGCGATCGCGGTGACTACCGCCCCGGCATGCGTGCGGCAGAAGAGCTCGGTGTACGCTCACCCCTTATGGAGGTCGGCTTTACCAAGGACGAAGAGCGCGAGCTGCTGCGCGCATGGGGCTACCCCGTCTGGAACCTGCCGGCAGGCGCCTGCTTGGCCACGCGCATTCCCACGGGCGAGGAGCTTACGCGCGAGAAGGTCGATTTAATCCGCGCCTGCGAGGATTATCTGCACGATCTTGACCTGGCGCAGGTCCGCGCACGCCTGGTCGGCGGCTGCATGCATATCGAAGCCGCCCCGGCAGATGTCGCCAAGATCGCCGCCCTCGGCGGTACCGTGGTCAACGACGAGGGAAAGACCCCGCTGCCCGCCGCCATCGAGTCCGCGCTGCGCAACCTAGGCTGCGGACACATCTCCCCCGAGGTCGCCCCCTACATCCACGGCAACATGAATCTTTAAGTTACGCCGTTTTACAAACGGCGTAACCGCTCGGCGCTGCGCAGGCCCCGGGCACGGCAATCTGACGTTCAACTGCACGGGCGCGACCAAAAGGTCAGCGC
Source organism: Collinsella sp. OM08-14AT (assembly GCF_003438115.1). Classification (NCBI taxonomy): domain Bacteria; kingdom Bacillati; phylum Actinomycetota; class Coriobacteriia; order Coriobacteriales; family Coriobacteriaceae; genus Collinsella; species Collinsella sp. OM08-14AT. The sequence goes on along the minus strand of NZ_QSTE01000004.1, from coordinate 120,168 downwards.
CCGCTTGTTTCACGTCACCTTGCCGCACCCGGAACCTGCTCGCTCGCGCGTGCTCAACCTGAACTGCGTTAACTGACCTGCCAAAAAGGGACTGGCTTATTTTGGTAGGTTTTATCTTGGGAAACGTCGGATAGCCCCGCACATCCCAACCATCGCAGTCCCTTCTGGGACAAATGGACCGATAGCGCGCCTCCCCAATCTTTAAGAATCTGTTCGGCAAAACTGTCTGCGGCGTCTCCTGCTAGACTGGTAGATTCCCAACCGTCCATCCAGGAGCCTCAATGTCGCGCAAGTCCGCCTACAAGCAAGTACTTTCCATCGGCGCCGCCGTGGTGCTGGGGTTTGCGCTGTTCACAGGGTCGCTCGACGGAGCGCCCAAGCTGCTCTCGCCGCAAAGCGATGAGCAGGCGGCGGCTCTGGCCGAGAAGCAAAGCGAGAGCCCCAACCGCACCGACGACGAAGCGGACTTAGTCGCCCGGCTCGAATAGGGAATAGCCAGCTCCACGGACTCCGAAGATGATCAGAACTCCGGCGATGGCCCTGAATCCGCCACGACCGACACCGCTGACGATGTCTCTTCGAACGTCACCCCCATCGACGAGATCGAAAACCCCGATCTCGACCGCGCCCGCGGCGTATATCTCAGCAGCATTCCCGACTACGCCGGCAACCCCTACGTTGCCCTTCGCGCCGACAGCACGCACCCGCTCGGCACACCGTCGTTCACGCTCGATGAATACGAGCGCGCCACCGAAGAGGGCTGCTTTAAGAAGTTCTCCAAACTCGACAGCCTGGGCCGCACCCGCAAAGCGCTCGCCTGTGTGGGCCCCGAATCGCTCGGTCAGGGCAAGCGCGGCGACATCTCGCGCATCCACCCTGCCGGATGGCACCAGCAGCGCTACGACTTTATTCCGGGTCAGAGCGTCTACAACCGCTGCCACCTTATCGCTTGGTCGCTCTGCGGCGAAAACGCCAACCGCAAGAATCTGCTCACCGGCACACGCTATCTCAACGAGACGGGCATGTTGCCGTTTGAGGAGCAAATCCTCGACTATATCCGCGACACGGGCAACCACGTGCTCTATCGCGTCACGCCCATGTACAACGAAGAGGAGCTCGTCTGCCGTGGCGTACGCCTCGAGGCGCAATCGGTCGAGGACCACGGCAAGACGCTGTGCTTCCACGTATATTGCTACAACCTGCAGCCGCATGTGCAGATCGACTACGCCACCGGCCGCAACCAGGCATCCGGAGACTAGTGCCGACCGCGTCGCCCGTAACCAAAAAATGATCCGTTTTCCTCCGTCCCCAAGGGATCAAATAAGGCCGCCCCGGTTACCCAGGGCGGCCTTTTCGTCAGCACCTACATTGCAGACAAAATCACACGCTACTTGGCGCGACCCTCCTCATAGCGCTCGACCAGGTTGGCCTGAACGTCATAAGGCACCTGCTCGTAGCCTGCAGGCTTCATGGTAAAGTCGCCCGTTCCGCGCGTGATGGAGCGCAGGCGCGTCGAATAATCCGTCAGCTCTGCCAGCGGCGCCTGGGCAATGACCACGGTATCACCGCGCTCATCGGTCTCCATGCCCGTCACGCGACCACGTGAGGCCGAGATGTCGCCCATCACGGCGCCGGCGTAGCTCTCGGGGATAGTCACCGTGATTTCCTCGATGGGCTCCAGCACCACCGGGTCGGCATCGGCGCATGCCTTGCGCAGGCCGATACGAGCCGCCGCGCGGAACGCCATCTCGTTGGAGTCGACGCTGTGATACGAGCCGTCGTACACAGCCACGCGAATGCCCGTGAGCGGGTAGCCGGCAATGATGCCGTCCTTCATGGTCTCCTGGACGCCCTTGTCCACGGCGGGAATCAGCGAGCGCGGAATGCGGCCGCCTACGACCTCATCCACAAACTCGTAGCCGTCGCTCGTGCCGTCGGGCCCAATGAGCGGCTCCACGCGCAGCCAGCAGTCGCCGTACTGACCGGCACCACCGGTCTGCTTCTTGTGGCGGCCCTGGGCACTTGCCGTACGGCGAATGGTCTCGCGATACGGAATGCGGATCGGCACGCTCTTGGCTACGACCTTGGTGCGATCCTCCAAACGATTGAGCAGCACCGAAACCTGCGCCTCACCAACGGCGGAGATAATGGTCTGGCCGGTCTCCTCGTCGCGGTCGATGCTCATGGTCGGATCGGCCTTGCAGGCCTTCTCGATAAACGTGTAGAGCTTCTCTTCGTCGCCGCGATTCTCGGCCTCGATGGCAATGCGGTACTGCGAGTTGGGGAACTTAAACGCCGCAGCCTCGACCTTGCCGGTAATCGAGAGCGTATCGCCCGTCTCGGCCGCCAGCTTGGGTGCCACGATAATGTCGCCGGCATAGGCGTGACCGACCTCGGTCATGTCGCGGCCGCACATCACATACAGGTGAGCCAGACGATCGCTCTTGCGGGTACGCGCGTTGATCAGCTCAAGACCCGGCTCAAGCGTACCCGTCAGCACCTTGATAAAGCTGATGCGACCCTGCTGTGGATCGGCCAGGGTCTTAAACACAAACGCCACCGGACGGTCATCGTCGCTCGAAATCTTGAGCGAATCACCGTCGATGAGCGGCATCTCGCCGTAGTCCGTCGGCGCCGGGAAGTATGTGGCGATGTCGTCCATCAGCGAGTTGACGCCCTGTTCCTTAATGCAATCGCCCGCAAAGACCGGCACAAATATGCGCTCGGCAATCGCCTTCGACAGCAGGCCTTCAAGCTCCTCCTGCGTCAGCGTCTCCTCGCCTTCCAAGTACTTCATCATCAGCTCATCGTCGGCCTCGGCCACCAACTCGCACAGATGGTCATGGGCCTCCTCGGCCTGGGCACGATACTCCTCGGGAATCTCCGACTCAACGGCTTCGGTGCCGTTGCAATGGCGCGCCTTCATGCGCACCAGGTCGATGATGCCGTCAAAGTCCTCGCCCTCGCCCCAGCCCAGGGTCACGGCGCCCAAGCGTGTACCAAAGCGCTCCTGCAGCAGTTCCATGGTGGACGCAAAGCTGGCCTCGGGACGCGACAGGCGGTTTACGAACACCGCGCGCGCCAGGCGCAGGTCCTCGGCGGCATACCAGAGCTTAACCGTCGTAGGCTGCGGGCCGGCCTCGGCGTCGACCACAAACAGAGCCGTCTCGCAAACGCTCATCGCGGCAAAGGCGTCGCCGATAAAATCGGGGTAGCACGGGGCATCGAGCACATTGATGCGCGCGCCCTTCCAGTCGATCGGCGCGATGGTCGTCGAGATGGAGAATGAACGCTTGACCTCTTCGGGGTCATAGTCGAGCGTAGGCTTGGTGCCGTCGTGGCCGCCCAGACGGGCGGTCTTACCGGAAAGGTGGAGCATGGCCTCGGCGAGTGAAGTCTTGCCCACCCCGCCTTGGCCTACGAGCACCACGTTCCTTACGTTACCGGTCTTGGGAGCACCCATGATGACCTCCTTGCAGGGCCGCGCGCAATGCGCGACGCCAACGGGGAGAGTTCGCGGTCGGTGCCGTCCCGGGAGCAGCATGGTCGGCAGCCGAGCCGATTCACCCTCCAAATGTCCTATGCCACCACCCTACCCTCACGGGCGGCTGTCCATGCATACCTTTCGGCGCACGTATGAATACAGGCGGCGAGAGGAAGAGACAAGCTTGTAAGGCGATTATTGAACCCCGTCGATGCAAACAAAAAGCTGCCACAGACCGTAAGACCTGCGGCGGCTTCGCCTCAATTAATAGTTGAGTAAATACCTGAGCCTACCCCTCGATACGGCTCAAGAACTCACGCGTGCGCTGCTCGCGCGGATGGCCGATAACCTGATCGGCAGGACCCTCCTCGACAATGCGGCCGCCATCCATAAAGACCACGTGGTCGGCAACATCGCGCGCAAATTGCATCGCGTGGGTCACGATTACCATCGTCATATTCTGCGCCGCCAGGTCCTTAATGACACGCAGCACCTCGGCCGTCAGCTCGGGATCGAGTGCCGAGGTCGGCTCGTCAAAGAATAAGATTTCCGGATCGAGCGCCAGGGCGCGGGCAATACTCACGCGCTGCTGCTGACCGCCCGAAAGCTCACACGGCACCTTGTTCTCGTTGCCAGTAAGCCCCATCTGCGCGATCAACTCACGCGCACGCGCCTCCGCCTGCTCGCGCGGGCGCTTAAGCACGCGGATCGGCGCGTCGATGATGTTTTTCATCACCGTATAGTGCGGGAACAGATTGTAGTTCTGGAACACCAGACCAAACCGCGAGCGCGCCTGTTTGGGCACGTCGCCTTTCGCATAGACCGCACCCGGCCCCGCGTCCGTCGCAACGGCAAGGTCGCCAAACGAGAGAGAGCCTCCGTCGAGTGTCTCGAGCAGCGTGGCACACCGCAGCAGCGTAGACTTACCGCCGCCCGAAGGTCCGATAATCGCCACGACCTCGCCGCGCTTCACCTCGAGCGAGATATCCTTGAGCACCTCATTGCCACCAAACGCCTTGCGCGCGTTCGATATATTCATTACCGTTCCGGACACGGGAACCTCCATGTGTTTAAAAAGTCAGCGAGCGTGTGACTGGCGAGACAATGTGCTCCGAAAGAGGAGCGCTGCGTACTTCTGTACGCAAGCGACGGTTTGAGGAGCAGATTGGCCGTCAGGCACGCGCGCAGCGTCAAGCAGTCCGCCGTTCGTTAGAACGGCGGAACGATCTAGTCATGGTAATAGTCCAGCTTCTTTTCGGCGGCGCCCAGCAGCATCTCGACCACAAAGTTAAAGACCCAGTAGATCAGCGCCGCAATCGCAAACGGCACCATGCTCACCTGCGAGGCAACCAGCGCCTTGGCCGTCGAGAACATCTCCCCCACGCCGATGGCAAACGCCAGCGACGTGTCCTTGACCAGCGTGATGATCTCGTTGCCCATCGCCGGCAGAATACGCTTGGCGACCTGCGGCATCACGATGTACAAAAACGTCTGCAGACGAGAGTAGCCCAGCACCTCGGCCGCCTCGTATTGACCGCGCGGAATGGACTGCAAGCCCGAGCGATAGATCTCGGCAAAGTAGCCGGCGTAGTTGATGATGAACGCAACAACGCACGCCGTCCATTTGGAATCGGGCGTGAGCGAGATACCGAACACGTAGTAAGGAGCAAAGTAGATGGCAAACATCTGCAGCATGAGCGGCGTACCGCGCATGACCGAAATGTAGATGCGCGCAATCCAGCGAAGCGGCGCAATTTTACTCATGCGCATGAACGCCACGGGGATTCCCAGCGGAATCGACCCGAGCAGCGTCAGTACAAACAACTGCAAGCTGACCAAGAATCCCTGGCCAAGCATCTGCATCATGACCTGGATAGACATTACTTGAGCACCCAATTATCGAAAGATAGACCATAGCTTGAATACTTGTCGCACAGGTCCTTGACCGTGCCGTCCTCATAGAGCGCCTTGAGCGACTCGGTCACGGCGTCGGCCGACTTGGTGTCGCCCTTCTTAAAGCCGACGGCGTAGTGCTCGCTGGACAGCGGCTTATCAAGCTGCGTATAGGCATCGGGCTTTGCGGCAAGCTGATATTGGGCAATCGAAAGGTCGCAAGCCACGACATCGACCGCGCCGCTCTCGAGCTGCATAAAGGCCGTATTGTACTCGCCGATGGTATCGAGCGTGGCAAACGTCGCCGCCAGATCCTTCTGGTCACCCTCGAGTACATCCTGCGCAGCGGAATCGGTCTGGGTGATCACCGTCTTGCCGGCAAGATCATCCCAGCTCTTGATGCCCGCATCCTTCTTGACCACGAGTACCTGCTCGTTGAGCATGTACGGCTCGGAGAACGTGTAGTCGTCCTCGCGACCCTCCATAGTAAAGCCGTTCCAGATGCAGTTGATGGCGCCGGAGTTGAGCAGAGTGTCCTTGGCATCCCAATCGATGGCCTCGTAATCGACATCCCAGCCCTGCTTATCGGCAACAGCCTTGGCCAAATCGAGATCAAAGCCAGTGTACTCGCCATCATCGCCCACAAAACCGTACGGAGGATAGGACTTGTCAAAGCCCACCACGAGTTTCTTGGACTCCGCAGCGCCCTTCACATCCTTGGCCGCGGCAGAGCCTGCAGCGGAGCCCTTGCCGGCACCACCGCCGCAGCCGACAAGACCAAGGCCAAGCACCGCGGCGAGCGAGCCGGCTAGACCAACAAACTGACGACGAGACATATCGCTATTCATGGTATTCCCCCTCGATAGCACTTTAGTTAGGTAAAGTGAGTCATGTAACGTTCAGAATCATACACTTTAGCGTGATAGAGCACAAGGCAAGTTTGCCCGCCGCGTGAGGGGTGTGGGGGTTAAGTTTCCTGCTCTACAGTCCTGCTCACGACGGAGGCCACATTAAGTGGCCTCCTGTTCGTGCGGAACTCGCGATAAACTTAACCCCCACACCCCTCACGCGGCGGGCAACCGTCGTTGGGCTTATCACTGACACGAATAAATCGCTTGTATATCGTCTGCTGGCTTGGCACGGTACAATACTTGCAGCTTTAATTCATGAATTAGTGGAGTTATTGATGGCAGAATCTCGTGCGGAGCGTAAGGCTCGTCGTGCTTTGATCGAGGCAGCTGAGGGGTCGGAGGAGAAAAAATCTTCTCAGAAATCCAAGTCGTCTCAGGATGCGAAGGGCAAGGCTAAGGCCAAGCGCCCCAGTTCTCGTCGGAGCGAGGATAAGGCATCTCAGACTCGCTCCAAGCGCTCGCATAAAGATCCGGTTTCGTCTGCGCGTAAGGTTGTGGACCCCAAGTCTCCCTGTTCGATCATGAAAGCTTGCGGTGGGTGCACGGCGCTCAATCGTCCTTATAAAAAGCAGTTGGCAGCTAAGCAGGCTGCTATGGAGGAGCTTTTTGCTGCTCTTTGCGAGCGCGAGGGTATTAGCGTCGACCCCATTCGCGGTATGGGCGTCACCTTGGGCGACCCGGGCAAGTATCCTGCGCCGCGTGGTTTTCGTCATAAGGCTGCCACTCCCTTTGCTCCCGGTAAGGAGGGCGCTGTCCGCTGCGGCTTCTTTGAGCGCGGTTCGCACAGAATCGTTGCCGTGCCCGAATGCCCCGTCGAGGTACCGGGCGCCCGACAGATTCTTAACGGCATCGCGCGTGAAGCTGAACGCCTGCACATTCCCGCCTTTAATGAGGACAAGCATCTTGGTTTGCTTCGCTATGCCGTCGTTCGCTGTGGCTGGCGCACCGACCAGATCATGGTCACCCTTGTGACCGCCCAGCGTGACTTACCGCATGCGCAGGAGTTCTTTGAGGCCGTCGCGGCACTCGATCCGCATATCGTCACCGTTGCCCAAAATATCAATGGCCGTCCCGGTAACGCCATCTTGGGTGAGGAGACTCGTATCGTCTATGGCGCCGAATGCATGCGCGATCAGCTGCTCGGCTGCGAATTCGACATCTCCCCCACCGCGTTCTACCAGACCAACCCACAGCAGACCGAACTGCTCTATCAGCTCGCTATCGACGGCATGGATTTGCACCAAGGCGATGTGCTCATGGATGCCTATTGCGGCAGCGGCACCATCGGCCTGTGCGCAGCCAAAGCCGCCCAGAACAAGGGCATCGGCATTATGCTGCTTGGCGTGGAGCGCAACCTGGCGGGCATTGCCGACGCACGTCGCAATGCCGAGCTCAACGGCCTCACCCGCAGCGCCTGGTTTATGGCCGACGATGCCACCGATTACATCCTAGATGTCGCCGACAACAACGAACGCGTCGACGTTCTTTCCATCGACCCGCCGCGCGCCGGTTCCACCACCGAGTTCCTCGAAGCCGCCTGCGCACTTAAGCCGCGCCGCATCACCTACATCAGCTGCAACCCCGTCACTCAAGAGCGCGACCTGCACCAGCTCCTTGACGGAGGCTATCGCCTGCTCAGCATTACGCCGGTTGATATGTTTCCCCATACCGACCATACCGAGACCGTCGCCGTCCTCGAACGCCGTTAATCTACTGACATAAGAAAAGGAGCGGTCCGTCTGGACCGCTCCTTTTCTCGTTACAGATTGAGCCTCGCTACATCCCCTTGCGCAGGTCGCACACGCCGGCTGCCGCCATCTCGCGCAGCAGCGTCTCGCGGTCGCGCGTCACGATCAAATCCAGCGGGAAGTGAATCTCGTCGAGCATCTTGCGCGCCTGGTCGAGCTTGCCAATGGCCATGCCAATGTGTGCGTCGGTCGAGACACCGATCCCCACGCCCAGCTCGGCGCAGCGCTCGGCAATCTTGCGACACACGTTCCAATGCTCGGCATCCGTGCCGTGCTCAAGACTATGGTTGTTGATCTCGATGATCTTGTGCTTGGCCTTGGCCGCCAACAGCACCTCATCGATATCGAACGGCACGCCCGTACGACCCGTATGCCCAAGCATGAACACCTTGGGGTGCTCCAGGGCATTGATGTACATCTCGGTCGTCTGGGCGAGCGTCGCGCCTTCGGCAATCTGCGGATTATGCACGCTTGCCACCAAATAATCCAAATTGCGCGTCACCAAATCGAACAGCGAATGCTCACGACTATACGAATCGCCGGCGATATCGAGCGTGACAGGAGTATCCTCGCCAAACAGGCTTCCGTCCAGCGAAACGATATCAGCCTCGGCACCACGCAGCACCAGCACGCCGCTCCAAATGCGCGGCCAGATATCCTGGTTAATAAAGAATTGGAAACTGCGCAGGTCATTGGGACAAGGCGTAACCATCGAGCTTAAATGATCGGCTGAACCGAGCACCTGAAGGCCGCGCTCTGCCGCCCAATAGATGTTCTCCTCGATGGTTGAGTACGCATGCGCAGAGAACATCGTATGAGTATGAATATCACAAGAAAGAAGGTAGGGCATCGGGTCTCCTTGTCCAGTATGGCCGTCGCGTATATTCATTGTACGCATAGCTTTCGGCAGTCGTAAAACTGCTTCATCCCAATCACACAACGGCATAAACAACGGGGCCTGGCTTAGCACCAAACCCCGTTTCACGTAAAACATTGCAAGCAGAGCGCTTTACTTTCGACGATATTCGTCGGCCAGTTGCTTCCAGGCAGGCAACGAATTGACGATGGTCTCGTAGCTCACACAGTAGCCAAGGCGGAACCAGCCCGGCATGCCAAAGCTATCCGAAGGCACCGCGAGCAGCTCATACTTCTTCGCGCGCTCGCAGAAGGCGTTCGCATCGGGCTCCAGCGCCTTCACCCACAGGTAGAATGCACCATCCGGCTCAACATAGGTGTAGCCATACTCCGCCAGTGCATCGGTAAGCGCGGTGCGGTTGCGTGCATAGGCCTCAACGTCACTCGGCTCATCGACGCAATCGATAATCACGCGCTGGAAGAGCGCCGGTGCGCATACAAAACCCAGCGTACGGGCAGCACCCGCAACAGCCGGCATCAGACGGGCAGCCTGCGGATTGGTGTTGGGAACCAAGATCCACCCCACGCGCTCGCCCGGCAGCGAAAGCGACTTGGAATACGAGTAACACACGATGGTGTTCTCGTAGATCGAGGGCACCCAAGGCACCTCGGCGCCATAGACAATCTCGCGATACGGCTCATCAGAGATGAGCATAATCGGATTCTCGGGATCGCGCTTGGCGTTGACCTCGCGCAGAACATTGGCCAGTCGCGTCAGCGTGTCGCGTGTATATACGGCACCGGTCGGATTGTTGGGCGAGTCGATGATGACGGCAGTCGTCTTATCGGTAATCGCCTTGAGCACGTTGTCCACGCTCAGCTGGAACGCATCTTCATCGGCGAGCGCCTCAACACACGTACAGCCGACCTTCTCAATCCACACACGATACTCCGGGAAGTACGGGGCGATAACAATGACCTCGTCACCCGGGTTCGTAACGGCGTTGAGCGTGCAGGTGAGCGAAGCCGCGGCACCCACCGTCATAAAGACGTCCTTGCCCTCATAGCTCGTGCCAAAGCGACGGTTGAGCGAGTCGGCGACGGCCGCTCGACATTGCGGCAGACCCGGCGCAGGCGTGTATCCATGCAGCTGGTCGCTCGGCAGCTCCAATGCCTTCTTAATGGACTCAGCAACAGCAGCGGGCGCCGGAACACTCGGGTTGCCCAGCGAAAAATCGAATACGTTCTCCGCACCGATCTGTGCCTTGCGCTCAAGGCCATAGCTAAAAATCTCACGGATGATGGAGCTTTCCGCACCGCGAGCATACATAGTTTCGTTGATCATCTGTTCCCCTTTCGCATAGGCGCTATTGTACGCTTTAGCCAACTAGAGCGCCACAATGTTGATTGGGGACAGACTTAAATGCGTGAAAACGCTCATTTAAGTCTGTCCCCAATCAACATATCGCTCAAAAGAAAGAGCCTCCACAGGTTTCCCCGCGGAGGCTTTCGCTACAAGAACTATTTGTCGGCGTCGATGTTGCCGTCAGCGTTGGCAGCATTGCCATCTCCGGCATCATCGGATGCGGCTTCGGCATCCTCCTGCATGGCCGCCTGCGCAAAGGCCGCGGCATCAGCCGCCAACTCCTCCTCGCTCATGCGAAGCGAGCGCTTCTTGGTCGGCATGCCAGCCGCCTTGGCGTTGCGCTCCTCCTTGGCCGCCAGGATATCGCCCTCGCGCTCAAGGTAAGCGTCCCACTCGTTGTCGAGCAGGGCGTTCACGGCGTCACCCTCGACGGTCTCGCGCTCAAGCAGCACCTTGGCCATCAGATCGAGTTGATCGCGGCGGGCATCCAAAATCTCGACCGCACGACGATGGGCCTCACGCATAATGCGCTGGACCTCGATGTCGATGCGACGCGCCGTCTCCTCGGAGTAATCCTGGTGATCGGCATAGTCGCGACCCAGGAACACCTGATGCTGCGCCTCGCCAAACACTTGCGTGCCCAACTCCTCGCTCATGCCCAAGCGCGTGACCATCTCGCGCGCCATCTTAGTCGCGCGCTCCAGATCGTTGCTCGCGCCCGACGTGATGTCGTCGCACATGAGCTCCTCGGCAACGCGACCGCCCAAGAACACGGCGAGCTCGTCGAGCATCTCGTTCTTGGTCTTGAGGAAGTGATCCTCCTGCGGAAGCTGCAGTGTGTAGCCCAGGGCCTGACCGCGGCTGACGATCGAGATCTTATGAACCGGATCGGAGTGCTCCAGGATGTGGCCCACCAAAGCGTGACCGCTCTCATGGTAGGCAATCGTGGTGCGCTCGGCTTCGGTCATCACGCGACCCTTGCGTTGCGGTCCGGCAATCACGCGCTCCATCGACTCCTCGACCTCGTCCATCGAGATCACAGAACGATGACGGCGAGCGGCCAGCAACGCAGACTCGTTGAGCAGGTTCGCCAAATCGGCACCAGTAAAGCCAACGGTCATCTGGGCGAGCTTCTCAAACTTAACGTCCTCGTCCATCGGCTTGTTCTCGGCATGCACGCGCAAGATCTGCTCGCGGCCCTTCACATCCGGACGGTCGACCGTAACCTGACGGTCAAAACGGCCGGGACGCAGCAATGCCGGATCCAGGATGTCAGGACGGTTGGTCGCAGCGATCAGGATGACCGACTCGCTTTCCTCAAAGCCGTCCATCTCGACCAGCAGCTGGTTGAGCGTTTGCTCGCGCTCGTCGTGACCGCCGCCCAAGCCAGCTCCGCGCTGACGTCCCACAGCATCGATCTCGTCAATAAAGATGATTGACGGAGCCTGAGACTTGGCCTCCTTAAAAAGGTCGCGCACGCGGCTGGCGCCGACACCCACGAACATCTCGACAAAGTCGGAACCCGAGATGCTAAAGAACGGCACGCCCGCCTCGCCGGCAACGGCCTTGGCCAGCAGGGTTTTACCGGTACCCGGAGGGCCAACCAGCAGCACGCCGCGCGGAATCTTGGCGCCCAGCTTGCGATAGCGGTCCGGATCGCTCAAAAAGTCGCGAATCTCCTCGAGCTCCTCGACTGCCTCGTCCACACCGGCAACATCCTCAAACTTGACCTTGGGGCGCGTTGCCTCGTTGGTCTTGGCGTTGGTCTTGCCAAACTGCATGTTCCTGTTGTTGGCGCCCATCATCTGGCGCATAAAGTAGAACATGATGGCGATCAGGGCGATCGTCGGAAGCACGCTCATCGCCAAGTCGCCCCAAAAATCGGGGTCATTGGTGTTGACGATGTACTTGGTATCGGGGTGCTCCGCCATAAGCTCGGCAAGCGAATCGGAACCGACGTAGGTCGAGGAGAAGCTCTTGAGCTCGCTCGTGTCACCCTTGTCCTTTTTCGTCTTCCAGTAATGACCCGCCACGCTTCCGTCTTGAACCGTATAGGTCAAATCTTCGACGCGATCCTGCTTAATGGCGTTGACCATCTCGCTCGTCGCGAGCTTTACGGTATTGCTGGAATTGGCAAAGCCGGAGCCCATGTTAAAGAAGGCGTAGCCCAGAAGCGCGCAAGCCAAAATAAAATACAGCCAGCCCGTACGCGTGGGCTTCTTGCCTCCGGGCATCCCCGGGATCTTAGGCTCCCGGGGAGTCTGGGAATTGTTATCGTTACGGTCGTCGGGCATCTTACGAATAAACCTCCGGTTTCAAAATGCCCAGATACGGAAGGTTACGATAGCGCTCGGCATAGTCGAGGCCGTAGCCCACCACAAAGGCATCGGGGCAATGGGTTCCAACATACTTGGGCGTGACGGCCGAGGTACGGTCCTCAACGTCCTTCCACAGGAAGGCGGCAACCTCCAGCGAGGCGGGCTTGCGGCTCTCGAGGTTCTTCATCAGATACTTGAGCGTCAGGCCCGAGTCCAGAATGTCCTCGACGATCAGCACGTCGCGACCGCGGATGTCGATATCCAGGTCCTTAATGATACGCACGATGCCCGAGGACTTCACACCGTCGCCATAGCTCGAAACAGCCATGAAATCGATGTTGGTCGGCAGCTCGATCTTGCGCATCAGGTCGCCCATAAAGACCACGGCGCCGCGCAGGACCGCAATCAGCACCAGATCCTTACCCGCGTAGTCGCGAGTAATCTGCTCGCCTAGGCGAGAGACGATACCGTCGATATCCTCCTGCGTAAACAGAACCTTCTCGATATCCGGATGTTGAGAAGCCATGACAACCCTTTCTTGTGCTTATCGCCCACGCACCGCCGCATGGACGCGAACTACACATTCTAGCAGCGCACGGGGTATATTTACCAGCACGTGCGCCATCAGCGCGGGAATACCGTCAACGTCGCACAGAATAGCTGGCGCGAAGCGCTATTCCGCATCGACCACACGAAGCAGATATGCCACGCGCGTTGCGGCCGTGCATTTAAAACGCTCGTCCGCGCGAACGCCCGCGACCCATACTACGGCACCTCCCGGAGCCGTTCTTACCACGGGTACGCCAGAGCGGTCTGAAACAGGAATGCGCGCCTCGTTTAACAGGTCTGACACTTTCTTGCTTCGGCCGTTCATCCCCAACGGGCACATCACGTCTCCCGGCACAGGGCTATCCACCCACAGGCGCGCCGATCGTGCCTCGGTGGGAATCTCCCCGCGCGAGCCGGCTAACATCCGCTCGCTATCGCGGTCGGCAAACCCCAGGGCCGCCGCATCCACCAAGGCCGCAACCTTTCCGGCAGCAGCAAGCTCGCGGGCACGGTGCACGATATCGCACCCCGGCTCCACAGCCATCGGCTCCGCTGTCAGCATATGCCCCGCCCCCAGCGGCAGACGACCGGGAACGGAGATCCAATCGGCCACTAAACCCTCGCGCGCCGCCGGGGCCTTGAACGCCAGCGTGCCAAACTCCACACGGGCATCAATTCCCGCAGGAAGCGTAACCGAGCCCGAACCCGCAGCGACGCAGGCGAGCACGCGCTCCACGTGCCGCATCTCCGGTCGCGCGTCGGGATCGATGCGCTTAATCGCCAATCGCACGATACGCCGTGCAATCACAACCTCAGCGGCGGCAAGACGGCGCGCATCGAGCACCAGTGCGCCCGCCGCCTCCTTGCGCAGGCAGCTTCGAAACGCCTGTGCCGAAAGCTGAGAAAGAAAGGCATCTTCGTCGCCCAGAATTTCGCAAGCGGCGCCAATCGTCTTACAGACGTTCGCGTTGCGCTGCGCCACCACCGGCATCACCCGATGGCGCACATAGTTGCGCAGGTACGAAACGTCCTCGTTGCTTTCATCTTCCCGCCACGGCTGACCGTGCACCTGCAGATAGCTCACGAGCTCATCATGCGTGAGGTCGAGCAAGGGGCGCACCACAATGTTCTGACGGCGTGGAATGCTTGATAGACCCGCGGGACCCGACCCTTTAATGGCATTCATCAAAAATGTTTCCGCGCGGTCCGACGAGGTATGCGCGGTACAGATACGAGCCGCCGTCCGCGGTGCGCCCGATTCGGCACAAAGTTCGCGAACATATCTCCGTGCCGCGGCATAGCGCACCTCGCGGGCCGCAGCCTCGATATTGCCCGATTCGTCATCAAAATAGGCATGCTCAACGCACAGCGGCAAGCCGTATTGCACGCACAAATCACGTACAAAGGCCTCGTCGCCATCGGATGCCTCCCCGCGCAGATGATGGTTTACATGCAGCACGTGCAATCGCTCGCGCGCAATGGGAGCGACGCCGCGCCCGTCCTGAATATCCAGCTTTGATGTGCAAGCCATAAGGAGCAGCGCCGTCGAGTCCGCACCGCCTGATACCATGAGCACTACGGGGGCAGCGGCCTGCCGCGTTGCCAGGGCGCTCTTATCCGTCCTCGGCGCGGCATGATGTCCATAGTGCTGAGATACCGTTGGCATTCGCTTCCTCCTCTATTCGTCCGCACCCATTGTATCCTTTGGAATCTTATGTCTCGCCTGCACCTTCATATCCTCGGCAGCGGCTCAAAAGGCAACTGCGCACTCGTCGAGGGGCCTCAGGGGCTCATCATGATCGACAACGGCCTGTCCCGCCGCGAGACACTTAAACGCATGGCGGAGCTTGGCCTCTCGGCAGACGACGTCGCCGCTCTAGTAATCACCCATGAGCATGGTGACCATATCAAGGGGCTCGATGTATGGTGCAAGCACTGGCATGGTCCCCTCTTTGCCAGCAGGGACACCCTTTCATGCAAAGAAAACCTCGCGCACCTGCCCGTAGAGGAATTTGACCCCGGCGACACGCTCCCCATTGCCGGCATCCACGTGCAAACCTACTCAACATCGCACGATGTCATCAATCCTGTCGGCTATCGATTTAATGCTCTCGATGATTCCATTGGGTTTGCCACCGACACCGGAGAGTTATCGAGCAAGGCCATAGGCATCCTCAAAGACTGTCGAGTTCTCGCGCTCGAAAGTAACCACGATGTAACTATGTTACGCGAAGGACCGTACCCACGCTTTCTTCAGGAGCGCATCCTGTCCACAAAGGGGCATCTCTCCAACAACCAGGCCGCCGAAGCCGCGCGCGAACTTGTTACCGATCGCACCGAACAGCTCATCGCCATGCATATCAGCCAGGACAATAATCGTCCAAGCCTTACCGTCAAAAGCTATGCCAACGCGCTTGATGCAAGTCTCGATGATGAACTCGGCAGTTCTGCCACCCGTCTTCAAGGGCCACGGAAGCTCTCGATACGCCCTGCAAGTCAGTATCAACCGACAACTATTCAATAGCCCCTCAAGACAACAAAAGGGGGCTGGGAATCACTTCCCAGCCCCCTTAACTCATACTCTCGATTGAAGCAGAGCCATCGTTAGTCGATGGAGATCTTCGTGACGTTCTTCTTCTCGACGATCTTAGGAACCGTAACGGTCAGGATGCCGTCAGCATACTTTGCAGAGAGGCCCTCGCTCGAAGCGTCCTTCAGATATACGCCACGCGTCGCGCTGTACGAGCTAAACTCCTTCTGGAGGAAGTTCTTACCCTCGTTTTCGGCGCTCTCCTCGACGTTCACGCTGATGGACAGGCGACCCTCATTGAGCTCAACGTCGATGTCATCCTTGGCGACACCGGTCAGATACGCCTTGACCTCGTAGCCATCGCCCTTGTCCTCAACGTCAACGGGGAACGCCTTGGAGGCAATCGAGTTGTTTGCAAGGTCGGTCATATCATCAAACAGATCGAACAGCGAGCTAGCAGAAGGACGAACGCCAAAAACCGAACGATAAGGAACCATGCTTGCCATGTTTACCACTCCTTTTAAGGACTGCCGAGCCATCTTCTAGGTGACTGGGACTTCTTTTGACGCTCTTATATATGCCCACCCAGTGCCCATATATACATCGACTATAAAGTTTTTTGAGTCCAGTACTATAAGCATATCTAAGTGTGTATGACTCAGGTTTTAGTAAGGTTAAGGTTCTTTGAACCAGAGCTTAAATAACAAGTATGTTCGCAGCTACAAATAACAAGGGGCTTACAATGAGCGCGTACACGTTGTTGGTAACGAGCTAAAGGGCATCATGGACGACCAAAACCAGAACAATATGTTTATGCCGACGCAGGGCGAAGATACTTCTACGCAGCCGCCACGGTTCCATCGCCCCCACATCTCGCAAGAGCCCATCAATGACCCAGAGCCCGATTATGTGACGAGAAACCGATATCAAACGCTCGAGGATGCCCAAACGGGACGTAAACATATGGGCGTCGCCTCGGGAGACCCTGTATATCTGAAAGACGCACCATTATCTAAAAACAGCGCAGCTAGTGATGAGCCGATGAAAGCATCCGCCGTCCATCAACAAAGAGGGCCTCGACCCAAGCAAACCTTGACGCATTCGGCTCGCTATCTCGAAACGCCAAAACAGGGAAAGTCAATCTTCGTTTCGTCAAGTAAACGACGCAAGCAGCATCAGCTGACAATTCTGCTTTTGACCATTGCGGCCATAGCAGTTGCCCTTGTTATACGATTTATTTTCTTTAAATAAAGGCTCAATACCGAAAACAACAAGATCGTCTGGTGTAATTGAGTCATTTACGCCCCGTAAACGCAAAAAAGGGGGAGGCCGCGAGGCCTCCCCATTCCAAGTTCAAGCGGACGGCTCGGTGCCGTCCACCGGTCAGCGGCGCCCTGGCCTCCCACGGGCTGGCCCCGCAGTACTCTCGGCGCGATGGGGCTTAGCTTCCGGGTTCGGAACGGGACCGGGCGTGCCCCCCATGCTCTGGCCGCTGACCGGTGGGCGGCGCCCACCGTTACGGTGTCCGGTATCGCATACACGTGCCCTGGGGGCCGCATGGCGCATAGGGGAGGTGACTCGGGGGCATCCTCGTGCCCGGACCGCGCGCATGGGCGCTGGGTCCCGCGGGCCGCGAGGTGCGGTTCCGGAAGAGCTCGGGCGATTAGTGCGGCTCGGCTGAGGACGTCGCCGTCCTTGCACCTGCCGTCTATCGACCAGGTAGTCTACCTGGGCCCTTACCGGAAGGAGAACTAATCCCTGGAACGGCTTCCCGCTTAGATGCCTTCAGCGGTTATCCGCGCCGCACGCGGCTACCCGGCCGTGCCGTTGGTCGACAACCGGTTCACCGGAGGTGCGTCCACCCCGGTCCTCTCGTACTGGGGGCAGCCTCCATCGATTCTCCTGCGCCCACGGAGGATAGGGACCGAACTGTCTCACGACGTTCTGAACCCAGCTCGCGTACCGCTTTAAACGGCGAACAGCCGTACCCTTGGGACCTGCTCCAGCCCCAGGATGCGATGAGCCGACATCGAGGTGCCAAACCTTGCCGTCGATGTGGACTCTTGGGCAAGATCAGCCTGTTATCCCCGGAGTACCTTTTATCCGTTGAGCGACGGCCCACCCACTCGGGGCCGCCGGATCACTAGAGCCTGCTTTCGCACCTGCTCGGCTTGTGGGCCTCGCAGTCAAGCCCGCTTGTACTCTTGCATTCAAAAGGACGGTTGCCGACCGTCCCGAGCGGACCTTCGCGCGCCTCCGTTACCCTTTAGGAGGCGACCGCCCCAGTCAAACTGCCCGCCTGGCACGGTCCCCGAGCCGGTTGACGGCCTCGGGTTAGGACGCCGGTCGCGCGGGGGCAGTATTCCAAGGGCGGCTCCCCGGGGGCTGGCGCCTCCGGATCGATGCCTCCTGCCTATCCTCTACACGCGGGACCAGCGGCCAATGCCAAGCTGCAGTGAAGGTTCACGGGGTCTCTCCGTCCTTCCGCGGGTAAGTCGCATCTTCACGACCAGTGCAATTTCACCGGGTCCATGGTCGAGACAGCGCCCAAGTCGTTGCGCCTTTCGTGCAGGTCGGAACTTACCCGACAAGGAATTTCGCTACCTTAGGACCGTTATAGTTACGGCCGCCGTTTACCGGGGCTTGGCTTCGGGGCTTCGCGCGATGCGCTAACTCCTCCGCGTGACCTTCCGGCACCGGGCAGGCGTCAGACCCTATACGTCGCCTTGCGGCTTCTGCAGAGTCCTGTGTTTTTGGTAAACAGTCGCTTGGGCCTCTCCACTGCGGCCCGCCTCCGCTCCCGGAGCAAGTCCGTTCACGTACGCGCGGGCACCCCTTCTCCCGAAGTTACGGGGCCATTGTGCCGAGTTCCTTGACCATGGTTGACCCGATCGCCTCGGTATGTTCTACCCACCCACCTGTGTCGGTTTGCGGTACGGGCGCGCACGCGCCTGCCTAGGGGTTTTTCTAGGGACCTCGGGCTCACTCGCTTCGCTCAGTCGCTTCGTCCGGAGCCTCGCCCTTCTGCGGACCGGATTTCCCTGGTCCGCGGGCCGCGCTCCATCACGGGGACGTCCAGAACCCCGCCGAGCCACCCCCATCCGTCGCCCCGTCGGTCGTAGCGCCGCGTGCGCGGTGCAGGAATGTCTGCCTGCTGCGCGTCGGCTACGCCTACCGGCCTCGCCTTAGCCCCCGACTGACCCTGGGAGGATTAGCCTTGCCCAGGAAACCTCGGGTTCACGGCGGACGAGTTACTCTCTCGTCTCTCGCTACTCATGCCAGCATTCTCACTCCCATGCGCTCCACCGTCGGTCGCCCTCCGGCTTCGCCGCCCATGGGAAGCTCCCCTACCGATTCTAATGAATTAAAATCCCGCCGCTTCGGTGTCCAGCTTAGCCCCGTGTATTGTCGGCGCATGTCCACTCGACCAGTGAGCTGTTACGCACTCTTTGAATGGATGGCTGCTTCTAAGCCAACATCCTGGTTGTCTGGGCGGACGCACATCCTTTGCCACTCGGCTGGAACTTGGGGACCTTAGCGGGCGGTCCGGGCTGTTTCCCTCTCGAGCACACAGCTTAGCCCACATGCTCTGACTGCCGCGCTCTGGGCCGCCGGCATTCGGAGTTCGGTTGGATTCGGTAGGCGGCGAAGCCCCCTCGTCCATCCGGTGCTCTACCTCCGGCGGTGAACGCGCGACGCTAGCCCTAAAGCTATTTCGGGGAGAACGAGATATCTCCGGGTTTGATTGGCCTTTCACCCCTATCCGCAGGTCATCGCCGCCGTTTTCAACCGACGTGCGTTCGGCCCTCCACGGGGTCTTACCCCCGCTTCAGCCTGCCCACGGATAGCTCACCCGGCTTCGCGTCCGCGGCGCGGGACTCAAGTCGCCCTGTTAAGGCTCGCTTTCGCTCCGGCTCCCTTTCGGTTAACCTCGCCCCGCGCCAGCGACTCGCTGGCTCATTCTACAAAAGGCACGCCGTCACACCATAAAGGTGCTCCGACTGCTCGTGGGCGCACGGTTTCAGGTACTGTTTCACTCCCCTCCCGGGGTGCTTTTCACCTTTCCCTCACGGTACTGGTGCGCTATCGGTCACAGGGTAGTACTCAGGCTTGGATGGTGGTCCACCCAGGTTCGGACCGGGTTTCACGTGCCCGGCCCTACTCAGGGACCGCGTCGCGCCGTCCGGTCTGGGTTCGCGTACGGGGCTGTCACCCGCTGCGGCCGGCCCTCCCATGCCGTTCCGCTCCCCAGCCGGACCTGCGCCCGGGGGCGGCAGCCCCCGGATGCGCGGCCCTGCAACCCCGCCGGCGGAACCCCTGCCGGGTATGCCCGCTCGACGGTTTGGCCATCGGTCCCCTTTCGCTCGCCGCTACTCGGGGAGTCTCGAGATTGATTTCCTCTCCTCCGGGTACTTAGATGTTTCAGTTCCCCGGGTTGTCCTCCCAGGCCCTATGTGTTCAGGCCGGGGATATGCACACTGCTGTGCATGGGTTCGCCCATTCGGAGACCCCCGGGTCGAAGGATGTGTGCTCCTCGCCGGGGATTATCGCAGCTTGCCGCGTCCTTCATCGGCTCCCTGTGCCAAGGCATCCGCCGTGCGCCCGTGGTATCTTGCGGGACCGCATCGGGCCCGCGGGATATCCACGTGTCGCTAATAAAAATTAATCGATATCATGAATAGCGCTCGTATGTCGCAATTCGGGTATCTCATACCGCGGCACAGTCTTGACTGTGCTCGCGATCAGATGCTCCTCACTCATATATAAGTGAATTCTTCTTGTTTGGATCGGATGAATGATTGCTATCATTCTTACGTTTTAATCGCAGAAAAGAATCGAGTCTGGAAGAATTGGATCTTCCATCTCTCTCCTATCGCTATGCGGCTCTCAAGGTACGCGGGTGCGACCCCGGGGACCGGGTGCTGCGGGGACTTCCCCCGGGCGACATCCACCGGACGGGCTCCTGCCCTCTATTCGAGTTAAGTTGATCTCTCTAGAAGATTTATCTCCCTAGAAAGGAGGTGATCCAGCCGCACCTTCCGGTACGGCTACCTTGTTACGACTTCACCCCCCTCACCCTCCACACCTTCGGCGCCTCCCCCCTCTCGGTTGGGCCGGCGACTTCGGGTGCAGACGACTCGGGTGGTGTGACGGGCGGTGTGTACAAGGCCCGGGAACGCATTCACCGCGGCATGCTGATCCGCGATTACTAGCAACTCCGACTTCATGGGGGCGGGTTGCAGCCCCCAATCCGAACTGGGGCCGGCTTTCCGGGATCCGCTCCCCCTCGCGGGGTGGCATCCCTCTGTACCGGCCATTGTAGCACGTGTGCAGCCCAGGGCATAAGGGGCATGATGACTTGACGTCGTCCCCGCCCTCCTCCGCCTTGACGGCGGCGGTCCCGCGTGGGTTCCCGGCATCACCCGATGGCAACACGCGGCGGGGGTTGCGCTCGTTGCGGGACTTAACCCAACATCTCACGACACGAGCTGACGACAGCCATGCACCACCTGTATGGGCTCCTCTCGGCCACGGGGTCTCCCCCGCTTCACCCATATGTCAAGCCCTGGTAAGGTTCTTCGCGTTGCTTCGAATTAAGCCACATGCTCCGCTGCTTGTGCGGGCCCCCGTCAATTCCTTTGAGTTTTAGCCTTGCGGCCGTACTCCCCAGGCGGGACGCTTAATGCGTTGGCTGCGGCACGGGGGGATCGTCCCCCCACACCTAGCGTCCATCGTTTACGGCTGGGACTACCAGGGTATCTAATCCTGTTCGCTCCCCCAGCTTTCGCGCCTCAGCGTCGGTCTCGGCCCAGAGGGCCGCCTTCGCCACCGGTGTTCCACCCGATATCTGCGCATTCCACCGCTACACCGGGTGTTCCACCCTCCCCTACCGGACCCAAGCCGCGGAGGTTCCGGGGGCTTCGGGGGGTTGAGCCCCCCGCTTCGACCCCCGGCCTGCCGGGCCGCCTACGCGCGCTTTACGCCCAATGAATCCGGATAACGCTCGCCCCCTACGTATTACCGCGGCTGCTGGCACGTAGTTAGCCGGGGCTTCTTCTGCAGGTACAGTCTCGTCTCTTCCCTGCTGAAAGCGGTTTACGACCCGAAGGCCTCCGTCCCGCACGCGGCGTCGCTGCGTCAGGGTTCCCCCCATTGCGCAAGATTCCCCACTGCTGCCTCCCGTAGGAGTCTGGGCCGTGTCTCAGTCCCAATCTGGCCGGTCGGTCTCTCAACCCGGCTACCCGTTGTCGGCACGGTGGGCCGTCACCCCGCCGTCTACCTGATGGGCCGCGGAGCCATCCCCTCCCGTCGGGGCTTTAGCCGGGGTGCCATGCGGCACCCCGGGGTATCCGGTATTACCCGTCCTTTCGGGCGGCTATCCCGGGGGAGGGGGCAGGTTCTCCACGTGTTACTCAGCCGTTCGCCACTCGCTTCCCTCCGGAGAGGGGTGCCGTTCGACTTGCATGTGTTAGGCGCGCCGCCAGCGTTCATCCTGAGCCAGGATCGAACTCTCCGTCCAAAATATTCTGGGCTTCGAGCCCGTCCGGTCCTCTCAGTCACTCGCTGATCGGTTCCGTTCGATTCATATGGTTCTGTATAGGAAAAGGAATTCCTCGGGGCCGCCTCTCGGCGGCCTTGCGAAAAACAAATCCAAGTCAGACCATTTCAAATGGTTCGATGTCTGCCCGGATGCGACACTGAATGTGTCCATCCTCGCAGTATCCGGTTCTCAAGGTGCACGCCTGGCGGCTGATCCGGTCCGACCGGGCCGCGCGGCAAGGAGATATATTGCCAGACCGGAGGGGCGCCGTGGGCGGGAATCTGGGTGTACACATTTCCTACACAATTTGGGATCCGACTAACGTTTGCCAGCCGTTAACTACCGCTCACCGAGCATCTCTTTATATAAGGCAGTCTCATGGTTAAAGCGGATACGTTCCCCTAGCTAAAGCACAGCCAGCATCGAGCAACTCATCACGTTCTTCCACCGAGAACCCCTCGGCGTAGACGCGCACCACTGGTTCGGTCCCGCTAGGACGGACCAGCAGCCACGTGTCATCCTCGAATGCTAAACGCAAGCCATCCATATGACTAACGTTTTGCGGCACCTTGCCACAAATCGACTTGGGGTTTACGCCCGGCAGCAGGGTTCGTAACGTTTCGGCATCTTCGGCCTCAAGGCGCAAATCGCGTCGACCGTAACTCGTCTTACCAAAACTGTCCTCGAGTTGGTCGACCAGAACGCCCAAAGGCGCGTCCGTCTTTGCCATAAGCTCACACAGAATCAGACAGGCGAGGATTCCATCGCGCTCGGGCATATGCGCGGCGATGCCGATACCACCGGCTTCCTCGCCGCCTATGAGGACGCCGCCCTTCTTCATCTCTGCAGCTATATATTTGAAACCGACCGGCTTAACGGTCACACGACAGCCAAGCGCCTCGGCAATGCGACGCACGAGCGTCGAGCACGAGAGATTGACGACGACACGCCCCTCCAAATTGCGGAATTGAACGAGGTCGCCCAAAACAAGCGCCATGATTTGATGCGGATGAATATATCTACCGCGTTCGTCGACCGCACCGATACGGTCGGCATCGCCGTCGGTCACCAGGCCTGCGCACGCCCCGTCCTCGACAACCGCACGCTCGCAAGCGTCCACCCACGGCTCAACAGGGTCGGGGCAAATGTCCTCTTGATCGGACGACTGTCCGGCATGAATCTCGTGCACCTCGACGCCTAGCTCCCGCAGCAGGTCGGCAAGATATCCCTGGGCCGCGCCGCCCATGGGGTCAACTACCACACGCAGGTGAGCGGCTCGAATGGCCTCGGCATCGACAAACGATGCCACCGCCTGCATATAGTCAGGAATAATATCCGCGGTGCGATAGCGTTCCTCGATCCCCATCGGCTCGGGGGCCATAGTCTCTTCGAGCTCTTCGATGACATCCTGATTGGCCGTCGAGCCATCTCCCATGCGCAGCTTAAGGCACAGATACCCCTGCGGATGATGGGATCCCGTCACCATGAGCGCACCGCAGGCCTCGCCGTCATACGCCGCCGCCCACGTAAGGGCGGGGGTCGGAACAGGCCGAGATGCGAGCACTGCGTCCAATCCGTGAGCGGCAAGCACGCCTGCCGCAAGCTCAGCGAACTCGCGCGCTAAGGGCCGAGTGTCGAACCCTATATATACCGTTTTGCCCGGATTGGTCTTTTGCCACAACTCGCCGACGGCATCGGCGATACGGGCAACGTTATCGGCAGTGAAGTCCTCATCGACGCGAGCGCGCCAACCGTCAGTTCCAAAATGAATTATCGCGCACACGCGCAGACACCTCGCAGTGTTTGGATCATGGTACGCATGAGGTATACCCGCAGCACGCACCCGGCAACCTGCCGGTACCAGCATTCACCATTTGGGCAAATGCTGCCGAGGACATGCAGGCAATAAAAAAACCGCCCCGTATGGAGCGGTTTTGCCCTTTATATATCGAGCGCCTCGGCCATCGCTGCCGTAGTGATTGCCGTGGTTCCACAGCAACTGCCCACCATTGCGGCACCGGCATGTCTCCATTCGATGCATGCGTGCGCGAAAGCTTCGGGGTTCTCGTGCCATACGGGGCCATCCTGAGTCTGGACCGGATCGCCTACGTTGGGACGCACCGTGACGGGAGTAGTCGCCGATGCAACCATCCTGGGCACCGCCGCGTTCGCGGCCGCAAGCGAACAGCAATTAACACCAACCGAGTTTGCGCCGTGTTTTTCGGCGTACAAAACGGCTGCCTCGATGTTGAGGCCATCGCCCAACAGGTCGCCTTTATCGTCAACGACAAAACTCACCAGGACAGGCATGCCGTCGGCGGCATCTCGGGCGCCGGCAAGCGTGGGCTGCAAATTACGGATAGACGTCACCGTCTCGATCAGCAGACCGTCAACACCAGCATTGAGCAAGGCGTGCGCCTGTTCGCGCGCAATGCCTCGGATTTCACGATGCTCGACAGAGTCTTCGGCAAACCACTCAATACCGATCGGGCCCATCGAGCCCAGTAGCAGCTGAGGGTGCGCCTGGCGGGCATCGTCGACGGCCCCGCGATTGACCTCCGCCACGGACGGCGCAATCTGATCGTGCTTGAGGGCATAGCTCGATGCCTGAAAGGTGTTGGTAATGAGCACCTGCGCGCCGGCGGCGACATACAAGCGATGGATACGAGAAACGGTCTGCGGCTCTGCCAGATTCCAAAACGCCGGTGGAATGTCGGCAGCATCGTACTCACTCAACAGAACACTGCCCATGGGGCCCTGCGCCAACAAGGTCTCGCTCGACAAGCGGCGCGTAAGTTCCTCGGCACCAAAGCGGTTGTAATAACTCGTATCCATATATATCCCGCTATTCCTCGACGCTGATTCCCTGCTTTTCGAGATAGGCGAGCCAGCGGTTCATCGTGTCCTCGGATAGCGCATGCTCCATCATGCAGGCCTCGGAATCGGCTCGCTCAAATTCGACACCGAGCTCCTGAACCAAAAACGTGCGGATGAGGCGATGACGGTACCAGATAGCCGTACCAACCTCGCGGCCGCGATCGGTCAGGACTACCTTGCCGTAGTGCGATTGCTCGACAAGTTCGGATGCCTTGAGCGCCGAAACCGCTTTATTGACCGATGCCTTGGAGACGCCAAGGCGCTGCGCGATGTCGACCGATCGCACGCCGTTGGTTTCCCCCTCTTCGCTTTCAATGCGAACCATGCACTCCAAGTAGTCTTCGTTCGCCACCGTCAGATGTAGTTCGCGCGAGCTATTTGTCGTATCCATGATCTTCCGTCCCTTCTGCATTCAATGGCTGATTCTACCCCATCCAAGCGTCGCGGTATGCCGTGGCATACCGTGCTAGAGTTCTTGTTGCACACGACGACCAAGATTGGAGCGATCTTTATGGAAAACACCACCACAAACCCCGATGTCCTCGAGCGCTTTTTGCGCTACGTCCAGATCAACACGCAGTCCGAGGATGCAAACTGCGACCAGGTACCCTCGAGCGCCGTTCAGTTTGACCTTGCCAACGTGCTGGCTGAAGAGCTGCGCGAGCTTGGTGCGGAAGATGCCCACGTGACCGAGCATGCCTATGTCTGCGCGCATATCCCCGCAAGTGCGGGCGCTGAGGACAAGCCCGCCCTGGGCCTGATCGCCCATCTCGACACCACCGAAGTTGCACCGGGCGCCGGCGTGAAGCCGCACATCGTACACTACGAGGGCGGCGACCTGGTCTGCGGCACGGTTGACGGTAAGCCCGTTGCCATGAGTACCGCCAAGCTTCCCGCCCTGAACGACCTCGCGGGTGAGGACCTGGTCTGCAGCGATGGCACCACGCTGCTGGGCGCGGACGACAAGGCAGGCGTCGCCGAGATCATGTCGCTTGTCGCGCGTATCGCTCAGGACCCTTCTCTGCCCCATCCCGCACTCGGCATTTGCTTCTGCCCTGACGAGGAGATCGGCCACGGAGCCGAGCTGTTGGATATCGATACCTTTGACTGCAAGTATGCCTACACGGTCGACGGTGGCCCCATCGGCGAGCTGGAGTGGGAGTGCTTTAATGCCGCTGAGGCGACCGTCTGCTTTGAGGGCCAGTCCATCCACCCGGGCGACGCCAAAGGCCGTATGGTTAACGCAGGCAATCTGTTCTGCGACTTCAACGCGTTGCTCCCCTACGTGCAGCGCCCGGAGTATACGGAAGGCTACGATGGCTTTTATCACCTTGAGGGTGTATCTGCAACCGTCGATCACGCCACAGCGCGCTATATCGTCCGCGACCATGACGCAGCCAAGTTCCAGCAGAAACTCGACCTTATTGATGCCGCCGCCTCGATGCTCAACCAGCGCTTGGGTGACAAGCGCGTGACGGTCGAGATTAAGCAGCAGTATCGAAATATGGCCGAGATCGTTCGTGACTATCCCGAGCTTATTGACGTTGCCAAGGAAGCCTACCTTGCCTGCGGCGTTGAGCCCCAAGTGCTGCCGATTCGCGGCGGCACCGACGGCGCGCAGCTGTCGTTCCGCGGTCTGCCCTGCCCCAACCTTTCCACCGGCGGCTATTGCTACCACGGCGTCAACGAGTTTGTCCCGGTCAGTTCGCTCGTCAAGATGACCGACGTCCTGCAGGAGCTCGTCGCCCGTTTCGCATAAGCCTGGCTGCATAAGCCCAAAAGACGAATCGCCCCGTCCTCTACAGAGAACGGGGCGGTTTTTTGATACAAGGGGAGTAGTCAACATCGCAGGTTGAGCCAACGTCAGCGAGCGACGTCCAAGGCGAACAAGTTGGCATGAAAAAGGCAGGGCATTGACCTTCTGGTCATGCCCTGCCTTTTGAATGACAAATTGTCGCCTTGGGCGGCGCGCAGCGTCGAGTCGTTACGGCGTTTGGTAAAACGCCGTAACTTAGTAGTTGGCCTCGTAACCGTTGCCGTCGCCGGTGGGCTGTTCGTAGTAGTCCGAATCGCTCGAATCGCTTGAGCCATCGGAATCGTCAGAGCTGACCGATGAGGTTGCGGTACCGTTTGCGTAGTCGTCAGACGTGTTGTTGCTGAGGTCACCGATCGTAGAGCTGGAACCGTCGGAAAGACCCATGGTGTTGGGACCCTTGGGATCCTTGCCGGCATCGACGCGCTCCATCATTTCCTTGAGCTCGTCCTCGTAGACAAAGACGTAGCTCACACCGTCGATCATGGTGCTGTCGTCGGCGTACGAGGGCAGGTTGGCCGAGTAGATACCGTCGACATCCATACCGCGCATGGCGTTGACCGTAGCCACGATATCCTGAACGCTCATATCGGTTACAAGCATATCGGACAGCGAATTAACCAGGCCAAAGATCTTCGTGGCATCGAAGTTATTGAGAATCTGGTTGGCAAGGGCGCCAAGCACCTGACGCTGGTGGCGCATGCGCGTGTAATCGCCGTCGGCATAGGTGTAGCGGCAGCGGGCATAGGTAAGGGCGGTGGCACCGTCCATATGCTGCTGGCCAGCGGTAATCTTAATATCCAGGTGCTCGGGGTCGTCAACATCATCGGTTGCGTTAATGTCGATACCGCCAACCGAATCAATCAGCGCCTGCATACCGTCGAAGCTGACCTCGGCATAGTGGGAAATCTGAACACCGCACAGCTCGTTGACCGCCTCGACCATGGCCTCGGCGCCGCCAACGGTATGGCAGGCGTTGATCTTCATGGTCTCGCCCTTGTACTCGACCTTGGTGTCGCGCGGAACGGAAATGAGCGTCGCCTGCTTTTGCGTGGGGTCGATGCGTGCCAGGATAATCGAGTCGGCACGATACGTATCCTCGCCCGGACGGCCGTCGGTGCCAAGAAGCAGCACGTAGAACGGATCCTTTGCCTCATCGGTGTCAACCAGAACCCGACGCAGATTGTCAGTAATGACATTAGAATCGCCGAGCTTGCCCATAATGGTGGCAAACCACAGGCCGGCAGCGGTAGTGGCACTCAGCAGCACGCCAAGCACGACAATGAGCGCGACGTGACGAATCGTGTGGCTACGGCGGCGTTGACGAGCGCGCTCGGAATAGCGAGCCACGTTATCGCGACTGTAGATCTTGGCCTGCGCACCAGTTGAGGGTCTTCGGGTGGTGGTATCCGCGAGGGGCTTTTTATTAAACATAGGCAACCTGTATTAGTAGATGACGGGATCGGGGACGGTAGCATGCTCGACATGCGCGCCGAGCGCCTGCAGCTTTTCGACAAACTGCTCGTAGCCGCGCTTGATGTGATGGATAGCCGAAACCTCGGTCGTCCCGTCGGCGATCAAGCCCGCTACGACGAGGGCCGCTCCGCCGCGCAAATCGGGCGAGGTAACCTGTGCACCCGAGAAGCCCTTGACGCCATGAATCATGGCATGATGGCTCTCGATACGAATGTCGGCACCCATGCGCACCAGCTCAGAGGCAAACATAAAGCGATTCTCGAAGATGTTCTCGGTAATAACGGAACTGCCGTCGGCAAGGGCGGAGAGCACCATAATCTGCGCCTGCATGTCGGTCGGGAAACCGGGGAACGGAAGCGTCTGGATGTCGACCGGCTTGATACGCTCGGCACGGTTCACATGGACGCCATCCTCGACGCGCTCGCAGTCGATACCCATGAGCTCCATCTTCTTGAGCACCATGCCCAAATGAATGGGGCAAAAGCCCGTGACATCGACACCGCGATCGTCCGCCATCAACGCACCGGCGACGATAAAGGTACCGGCCTCGATGCGGTCGTCCACCACGCGATGGATAACGGGATGGAGCTCTTCCACGCCTTCGATAGTCACGACGGGCGTACCGGCGCCAACAATCTTGGCGCCCATCTCGTTGAGCATGTTGGCGAGATCGACGATCTCGGGCTCGCGGGCGGCATTGTCGATAACCGTGGTGCCCTGTGCGCGCACAGAGGCCATGATGAGATTCTCGGTCGCACCGACGCTGGCGAACTCGAGCGTGACGGTGGTACCGCGCAGACCTTGGGGCGCATTAGCGTTGATGTAACCGTGGGCGGTATCGAACTCAACGCCCAGGGCCTCAAGACCAAGAATGTGCATATCGATCTTACGAGCACCCAGGTTGCAGCCGCCCGGCATGGCAATTTTGGCGCGATGGAAGCGGCCCAGCAGGGGCCCCATGACGGCGGTGGAAGCGCGCATCTTGGCAACGAGCTCGTAGGGGGCCTCCCATGAATCGACCTGAGAGGTATCAATCTCGAGCGTGTGCTCGTCGAGAACATCGATCGTAGCGCCCATGCCCTTGAGCACCTTGCCCATCACGTGGACATCGGAAATATCGGGCACGTTCTGCAGCGTCGTCTTGCCCGGCGCCAGAAGCGTTGCCGCCATGAGTTTGAGCGCGGAGTTCTTGGCGCCCGAGACGGGCACGGAGCCTCCGATGGCGTGGCCACCCTCAACGCGGATAATATCCAAGGTCTACCCTTTCAAAAAGCATGCCCGGGGTGGCTGGGCCATCCCGGGCATGATGTGTTCGCAAATGGTCGAACGCTAAATCGTTTGACTATTGGGCAAGCTTGAGCTTACACCATGCGATTTCATTATAGAGGTAGGCGCGGCGTGCATCATCCTCCGACAAATTACCCAGCTTCTCTTCAAAACCTTGAATATCAGCTTTAAGCTTGTCGGCATCGACGGTCGCCAAATCGCAAGCGCGCTCGGCGAGAACGGTCACGACATCGTCCGCAACCTGGGCATAGCCGCCGGCCACGGCAAACGTGTGGTCGACAGTGCCCATGGCCTTATCGGAAACGCGAACGTAACCGCGGTCGATCGTGCAAATCTCGCTGGAGTGAGCAGGCAGGACGCCAAACTCGCCATCCGTGGACGGAATCGACACAAACGCAGCGTCGCCCTCATAGGCGCAGCTCACGGGGCACACGATGCGGATACGCATAACCTACTTCTCCCCCATCTTGCGGGCGCGCTCGCGCACGTCCTCAATCGTGGAAGCATAGCGGAAAGCCTGCTCGGGCAGGTCATCGGCCTTGCCGTCGACAATCTCGGCGAAAGAGCGGACGGTATCCTCGACGCGGACGTAGACACCGGGGTTACCGGTGAACTTCTCGGCGACGTGGAAGGACTGCGAGAGGAACTGCTGAATCTTACGAGCACGGTTGACCGTAAGGCGCTGTTCCTCGGACAGCTCGTCCATACCCAGAATGGCGATGATGTCCTGAAGGTCGGAGTACTCCTGCAGGAGCTCCTGGACCTTGACGGCAACACGGTAGTGCTCCTCGCCGACGATCGAGGGATCGAGAGCGTCGGAGGAAGACGCGAGCGGGTCGATAGCCGGGA
The DNA here is from genome assembly GCF_003438115.1 of Collinsella sp. OM08-14AT. Classification (NCBI taxonomy): domain Bacteria; kingdom Bacillati; phylum Actinomycetota; class Coriobacteriia; order Coriobacteriales; family Coriobacteriaceae; genus Collinsella; species Collinsella sp. OM08-14AT. The sequence continues at coordinate 89,671 of NZ_QSTE01000004.1, read as the reverse complement.
ACAGGCCGAGCGACGAAATGCTACGCGAAAGAACCGTGGTGGCGTCGAGGTGCGTAAACGTCGTGGCAGGCGCCGGGTCGGTCAGGTCGTCTGCGGGGACGTAGACAGCCTGGACGGAGGTAATGGAGCCCGTCTTGGTCGAGGTAATGCGCTCCTGGAGGTCGCCCATCTCGGTTGCCAGCGTGGGCTGGTAACCAACGGCGGACGGCATACGGCCCAGCAGTGCGGAAACCTCGGAACCCGCCTGGGAGAAGCGGAAGATGTTGTCGATGAACAGCAGAACGTCCTGGCCGCGATCGCGGAAGTACTCAGCGGTGGTAAGGCCGGCCAGACCGATGCGCAGACGCGCTCCAGGCGGCTCGTTCATCTGACCATAGACCAAGCAGGTCTTGTCGATAACGCCAGACTCGCTCATCTCGAGGAACAGGTCGGTGCCCTCGCGGGTACGCTCGCCGACACCGGTGAACACCGAGGTGCCGCCGTGCTCCTGGGCGAGGTTGTTGATAAGCTCCTGAATCAGAACGGTCTTGCCGACGCCGGCGCCGCCGAACAGGCCGGTCTTGCCGCCACGGATGTAGGGCTCGAGCAGGTCGACGGCCTTGATGCCGGTCTCGAAGATCTCGGTCTTGGTGGTGAGCTCGTCAAAGCGGGGCGCTGCATGGTGGATGGGGTAGAACTCCTCCACCTCGGGCATGGGCTTGCCGTCGACGGGCTTGCCCATGACGTTCCAAATGCGACCGAGCGTCTTGGGACCAACGGGCATCTTCATGGGCTCACCGGTATCGGTGGCGATGAGGCCGCGCTGCAGGCCATCGGTCGAGGACATGGCGACCGTGCGGACGACGCCGCCCGGAAGCTGGCTCTCGACCTCAAGGATCGTGCTCAGATGACCGATCGGGGTCTCGGCCTCGACCGTGAGCGCGTTGTAGATCGGGGGCACCGCGCCGTCAAACTTGACGTCGACGACAGGGCCGATGATTCGCACGATGCGACCATCACCGGCAGTCGTCTTCTTGGTGGCTTCCTCGACCGCAAGCTTTACGGTGTTATTAGCCATTACTGTTCCTCCAATGCTGAGGCTCCGCCGACGATCTCGTTGATCTCGGTCGTGATCGAAGCCTGGCGCACGCGACTATACGTGCGGGTAAGGGTCGAGATGATCGCGGTGGCGTTTTCCGTCGCGGAGTGCATGGCCTTGCGGCGTGCACCCTGCTCGGCAGCCGCCGAATCGATCAGGGCCTGGTAGATGACCGTCAGGATATAAGACGGCACAAGCTTGCCGAGAACATGCTCAGGAGAGGGCACGAACTCGAACGTGGACGAGATGCGCTTAGGGGCGTCGGTCTCGTTCTTACGCGGACCGTGGGCCATAGCGATCATCTCGGGGTCGAGCGGCAACAGATGCTCGACGCGAAGCTCCTGATCCACGCGGTTCTTGGCGTGGTGGTAGACAAGCTCGACACGGTCAAGCTCACCGGCACGATACGCATCGCAGATATGAGAGGAAATCATGCGGGCCTGATTGAAATCGGGCTCAGAGGAGTTGCCCTCAAAGTGCATGACAACGTTTGCGCGGTCACGGAAATACGTGGCCGGCTTACGCCCGCACGCGATGATCTCGCACTCGATGCCGTCGTTCGCCCAAGAAGCGGCGAGCTTTTCGGCCGTGCGCTCCACCGTCGTATTGAAACCGCCGGCAAGGCCGCGGTCCGAGGCAATAACGACAATCAGGCCATGCTTGACGCTCTCATGCTTCTGCAGCATGGGATCGGTGCCCGAACAGGAGGCGTCGCCGGCGACCGTCAACATGACGTCGGTCAGCGCCTCCTTATAGGGCTCGGCCTGCTTGGAGCGATCGAGGGCACGACGGATCTTGGCCGTAGAGACCATCTCCATCGTGCGCGTGATCTGCTTGGTCGTGGTAACCGAGGAGATTCGCTTCTTAATGTCGCGAAGGTTGGCCATGGGGCTTAGTTCTCCTCTGATCCAGAAACATCCGAATGGTGCTTGGCCATGAACTGCTGCTTGAAGTCGCCGATGACGCGCAAGAGCTCAGCCTTGATGTCATCATCGATCTTCTTGGCGCGAACCTTGTCGAGCAGCGAGCCAAAGCCATTGTCCATGTACTCGATGAGCTCGGCACGGAAGGGCAGCACGTCGGCGATCTCCAGGTCATCCAGGAAGCCCTCGTTGCCAGCGAACAGCGTAACGATCTGCTCGCCAACCTCAAACGGCTTGTAACGCGGCTGCTTCAGGAGCTCGGTCATGCGAGCACCATGGGTCAGCTGCTTCTGAGTAGCCTCGTCGAGGTCGGAGCCGAACTGCGTAAAGCCAGCGAGCTCCTGGTACGAAGCGAGGTCCAGACGGAGGTTGCCGGCGACCTGCTTCATGGCCTTGGTCTGCGCATCGCCACCGACGCGGGACACGGAGATGCCCACGTCGACTGCCGGGCGCTGACCCTGGAAGAAGAGCTCGGACTGCAGGTAGATCTGACCATCGGTAATGGAAATGACGTTGGTCGGAATGTAGGCCGAGACGTCGCCGTCCTGGGTCTCGATGATCGGCAGTGCCGTCATGGAGCCGTAACCGTTCTTCTTGGACATCTTGACGGCACGCTCGAGCAGACGAGAGTGCAGGTAGAAGATGTCGCCAGGATAGGCCTCGCGTCCGGGCGGACGATGCAGCGTCAGCGACATCTGACGGTAGGCCACAGCCTGCTTGGACAGGTCGTCGTAGATGACGAGCACGTGGCCGCCGGGGTTGGTCTCGCTGGCGGGCTTGCCGTCCTCGCCGTTGTACATGAAGAACTCGCCGATAGCGGCACCGGCCATAGGCGCGATGTACTGCATAGGGGCGGAATCGGCAGCGGTGGCCGAAACGATGATGGTGTAGTCGAGCGCACCGTGCTGAGCGAGGGTCTCGCGGATGTTGGCAACCGTGGAGGCCTTCTGGCCGATGGCGACATAGATGCAGACCATGCCCTTGCCGCGCTGGTTGAGAATAGCGTCGATGGCGATGGCGGTCTTACCGGTCTTACGGTCGCCGATGATGAGCTCACGCTGACCGCGGCCAATAGGCACCATGGAGTCGATAGCGAGCAGACCGGTCTGAACCGGCTCGCACACCGGGGTACGGTCGATGACGCCGGGGGCCTTGAACTCGATGGGGCGACGGTGCGTAGCGACGATGTCGCCTAGGCCGTCGATGGGCTGGCCGAGCGGATTGACGACGCGGCCGAGCATGGCGCGGCTCACGGGGATATCCATAATGCGGCCAGTGGTGCGGCACTCGTCGCCTTCCTTGATGGAGTCGACGGCACCGAACAGAACGGCGCCGACCTCGTCACGGTCAAGGTTCTGGGCAAGGCCGAAGACGGTCTCACCGGTATCGGAGCTCTTGAACTCCAGAAGCTCGCCTGCCATGGCGCTCTTGAGGCCGGAGACGCGCGCGATGCCGTCGCCTACCTCGTCGACCGTTGAAACCTCATGCGTATCGACCGTCGCGGAGAGGCTCGTGAGCTGCTCCTGCAGTTTCTTGGCGATATCCTGGGCATTGAGGGTTTCGGACATTAGGCTTCACCTCCGTACGAATTAGCAGAGTTTGCGAGGGTCTCCTGCGCGATGCGCAGCTGCGTCTTGACGGAAATATCACGACGCTCGCCGCGGGCCTCGAGCACCAGGCCGCCCACGATAGACGGGTCGACCTGCTCGATAAGGAATACCTTGCGGCCGAAGTCCTGCTCGCATTTCTTAGTGATGGTTTGACGCAGCTCGTCGTCGAGCGGGATCGCCGTGGTGACGGTCACGCCCACTACATCCTCGTCTTCCTCGGCAACATACTTAAAGGCAGCTGCCACCTTGGGAAGAAGGTCGAGCTGGTCGCGCTTGGACATGGTGTCGAGCACGGCGATGATCTCGGGGCTGGCAGAAGCCAAGCGCTCGATCATCTCGAGGTCCTCGAACACATGGTTCTCGGCCTTAGCGGCTTCCAGAAGGGAGCGCGCGTAGGTCTCGAGCACCTTGTCCTGATAGCGGCTAGTCGGCATTCAGGCTACCTGCTTCCTGGATGTAGCGCTCGATGAGCTTCTTCTGCTCGGTCTCGTCCTCGAGTGCCTCGCCCACGATCTTGGTGGCGACGGCAACGGACAGGTCGGCGATGGAGCTCGCGGCACCGGCGTAAATGGACTTGCGCTCGTCCTCGACGGTCGTATGGGCCTTGGCGATGATCTCCTCGGCCTCCTTGTGAGCAGCCTCGATGATACGGGCGCGCTCGGACTCGGCGTCCTTACGGGCCTCGAGAACGATGTCGGCAGCCTGACGACGGGCGTCGGTGACGATCGAGTCGGACTCAGCGCGCTTGGCGATAGCCTCCTGCTTGGTCTTCTCGGCCTCGTCGAGGCTCTCCTCGATCTTCTTGCCGCGCTCCTCCATGGTTTTCATGATGCCCGGCAGGGCGACCTTGGCCAGCACGATCCAGATAATCAGGAAGGCGATAAGCGCCGGGATGAACTCCGCCATCTTAGGGATGAGGATGTCCGCACCGGCAGCGCCGTCCTCGGCGAACGCGGAAACCGGCATGAGCAGCGCGGCCGCGGACGCGGAGAGTGCGATCGCGCTCTTCTGGGATGAAAGATTCATACTTGACGCTCCGTGCTATTTAACGATCAGCGCGACAACGAAGCCGATCAGAGCCAGAGCCTCGCCGAAGGCGGAGCCCATGATGAAGACGGTGAACACGCGGCCCTGGACCTCAGGCTGACGGGCCATAGCACCCGTAGCACCCAGAGCAGACAGGCCGATAGCAAGACCAGCGCCGATAACACCGAGACCGTAACCGATAACTCCCACGATTCCTCCTTTGTCGTGCGTGTCTTATTTCACGCAGGATAACCTTTTTATAACTGCCGGGCTCCATGGGTACGGGCACCGGCGGTTTAACGAATTGCCTTACCTTGAAGACGCGAACGGAAGCCTACTCCTCCTCCGCAACCTCCTCTGCCTCAGAGACATACACGGCGGTAAGGACCGTGAAGACGTAAGCCTGGATGGCGCCGACCACAAGCTCGATCGCATAGATCAGGATGAGGATGGCAAGCCAGGCCAGCGAAGGCAGGGCGCCGACGGCGTGCGCCGCGGAAACCTGCTGAAGCAGCGGCTGCATGAACATGCTCGCCATGATGGCGAACGAACCCATGACCACGTGTCCTGCGAACATGTTGCAGAACAGACGGACGGCGAGCGTGATGAGGCGCAGGAAGGTCGAAAAGAGCTCGACGACCCACACGAGCACGTTCATCGGGAAGCTCACGCCCTGCGGGGCGAGGCTCTTGATGTAGCCGATCACGCCGTGAGCCTTGCATCCGTAGTAGATGAAGTACACGAAGGCGAAGATGGCGAGCGCGGCGGTGGAGCCGATTGCGCCGGTGCCGGGCTTCATTCCCGGGATCAGGCCGATCATGTTATTGATCAGGATGAACAGGAAAAGCGAGCACAGGAACGGGAAGTGCTTCTTCCAGTTCTCACCCACGACGCCCTTGCCGATATCGTTCTCGACGTACTCGATGATGTACTCGAAACCGTTGACGAAGAAGCCCTTGGGAACCAGGGTCTGCTTCTTCTTGAACACGGCCAGGACGATCAGGAGCACGATCGTGGAGACGATCAGCCAAAACGAGTACTGCGTGATGCCGCAGCTCAGATCGCCCACGACAGGGGTGGAGCTGAACTCGCTGACCAGATGATTAATCTCATCAGGCAGCTTTTCAAAAATTTCCACGACTTACCTTTCGACCTCATGAGGATCTCGCAGCGCCTTGGCGACGCGAACCGTGCAGGCGGCCATAAAGGCCACGAAGCCGATCGCCTCGCCCAGGAGGAACATGCGAAATGCCTCTCCGAACAACACAAACACAACCAAGGTAAAGACGAGCAGGGCGATTGCCGAGACCGCCAGACTCACCATACCCTTGAGCATGTCCGCATTCTGTCTATCGTCAAGAACCGGCTTGAGCGTAAAGACAAAGGGAAGGAAGGCGATCGCGCCCGCGATGGCACCTGCAACGATAGCGAGCAAATCGGCTATCTGAAACACTGGCGTCCTCACTTTCCCTTTTTAACGCTTCACAGAACAGTTCCCGCCAAACATTGGTGACTATTGTACGAGCCAATCGCTAAAGTACAACCGAAAAAGCATCGGTTAATACGCACCTGTTCGTTTTCTTAAGACCTTCTTTATGCCGCAGGTACGATAATACGTTTTTCTCGAACCCTGCAGGGCAAAACGTCCGTTAACAGGAGTGCGCGCGGTCGCCTTCTGTTCGTCCGCGCGCACCGTTTCTTCGTATTTGCAGCCGCGGTCGTCTTAGTCCAGCGACTAGAGCGTGCCGTAGATACGGTCGCCGGCGTCGCCCAGGCCGGGAACGATGTAGGCAGCCTCGTTGAGATGGTCGTCGATGGCGCAGGTATAGATATGCACATCAGAATCCTTCTCAGTCAGCGACTTGAGGCCCTCGGGGGCCGCGACGATGCACAGCATGCGGATGTCCTTGACACCGCGCTCGCGCAGGTAGCTGATGGCCATCTCGGCCGAACCGCCCGTGGCGAGCATGGGGTCGACAACCAGGCAGATGCGCTGGTCGATATCCTTGGGCATCTTGCAGTAATACTCGTGCGGCTCGTGGGTGACCTCGTCGCGCTCCATGCCGATGTGGCCCACGCGAGCGGAGGGCACCAAGTCGAGAATGCCGTCGACCATTCCAAGGCCCGCACGCAGGATGGGCACGATGGCGAGTTTCTTGCCGGCGAGCTGTTTGAACGTGGCGGTAGTGATGGGGGTCTCGACCTCGACGTCTTCCATAGGCAGGTCGCGCATGGCCTCGTAGCCGTCAAAAAGCGCGAGTTCGCGCACGAGCTGGCGGAACTGGTTGGTGCCGGTGTTTTTGTCGCGCAGGATCGACAGCTTGTGCTGGACGAGCGGGTGATCGACAAGCGTCACACGGGACGTATCGTAGGTGACGGTCATGGGTTGATTGCCCCTTTCGTTGCGGCCGCAATACGGCCTTGCTGACAAGGCGCGCAGCAATGTTGCCGCCGCACGCCATGCATTAGTTTAGCGGTTTGTTGTATCGAGCAGCCCATCGCAGCCCTACTGTGCGGTACTGAGCGAGCGCCTGACTGCATCACGCCAGCCCGCAAGGTTTTGTTCGCGGCGCTCGGCGGACATGTGGGGAAGGAAGGTCCTAACGATCTGGGCATTTTGCTCCAGCTCTTCTAGGTCTTCCCAATAGCCGACGGCAAGACCCGCCAAGTACGCGGCACCGATTGCCGTGGTCTCCACCGTCTCGCATTGCAGCACGGGGATATCCAGCAGGTCGGCCTGGAATTGCATGATGAACTCGTTGCGCGAGGCACCGCCATCGACAGACAGGCGCTCAATCGAAAGCCCCACGTCCTGCTCCATGGCGCGCAACACGTCGTAGCTCTGATATGCCATGGATTCGCAGGCGGCACGTACGATGGTCGCACGGCTCGAGGCGCCGGTCAGACCGCACACGATACCGCGGGCATGCTGGTCCCACCAGGGAGCACCCAAACCCGCAAAGGCGGGAACGAAGTAGCAGCCCTCGTTGTCGCTAATCGAAGCGGCGAGTTGTGCCGACTCGCTCACGCTCGAGATGATGCCCATGTTGTTGCGAAGCCAGTTCATCGTTGAGCCGGCGGCAAAAATAGAGCCCTCGAGCGCATAGCTGACTTTGCCGTCCGCAGCGATACCGATGGTGGAGACCAGGCCATTCTTGGATTCGACGATCTCGTCGCCGGTGTTCATGAGCATAAAGCAGCCCGTGCCATAGGTGTTTTTGGTCTGACCGGGACGGAAACAGCAGTGGCCGAACAGCGATGCCTGCTGGTCGCCCGCCACACCCATGATGGGCGGCATGTTGGTCATGATGTCGCTCGCGACGCGGCCGTAGTCGCCCGAGCTCCAGCGAACCTCGGGCATCATGGAACGTGGAACGTCAAAGAGTGCCAGCAGGTCGTCGTCCCAATCGAGCGTATGGATATTAAAGAGTGCCGTGCGGCTGGCATTGGTGTAGTCGGTGGCAAAGACCTGGCCGCCGGTGAGGTTGTAGATGAGCCAGGTGTCGATGGTGCCAAACATGAGGTCGCCCGCCGCCGCGCTCTCGCGTGCGCCGTCGACGTTGTCGAGAATCCACTGCACCTTGGAGGCCGAGAAATACGGGTCGAGCGTGAGTCCCGTGCGGGAGCGCACCAGCCCTTCTGCGCCCTGCTCGACAAGCTCGTCGATCAGAGGTGCGGTACGGCGGCACTGCCATACGATGGCGTTATAGATCGGCTGACCGCTCACACGGTCCCAGACCACCGTGGTCTCGCGCTGGTTGGAGATGCCGATGGCGGCAATGCGGTCGGAGTGGATACCGCTCTTAAACTGGACTTCCATCATGACCGCGATCTGGCTGGCAAGGACCGCCATGGGGTCTTGCTCTACCCAACCGGGACGCGGAAAACTCGTTTTTACGCTGCGACGTGCCTGCGCGACGATGCAGCCGTACTCGTCGACGATGGTCGCAAGTACCGAGGTGGTGCCGCAGTCGAGCGCCATGATGTAGGAACCGCCAAAGTCAAACGAGGCATCTTCCATGCCCAGGCTGCCCAGATTCAACGACATCGCTTAAACCTTTCTATTGCATCGGGTCGGACAGGACCCGTTCGATCTCTGATGCGGGAAGTGCGCCTTGGCGCAGGATCTGGAGCCCGCCGTGCTGAAACGACACGATGGTCGAGGCGTCGCGACACGGGGTCTCACCGGCGTCGACGGCAACATCGACCCCCTCCAGGATGCGACCCTCGACGGCGGCAAAGCTTGCCGGCGAGGGCGCGCCGTGCGTGTTGGCGCTCGTACAGGCAAGGGGGCTGCCGCAGGCGCGAATGAGCGCTTGGACCACGGGAGAGGCCGAAGCGCGCAGGGCCACGGTGTCGTCGGCAGCGCGCATAAAGGTCGGCACACAGGGAGCTGCCTTGACCACGATAGTCAGGGCTCCCGGCCAGCATCGTCGCGCGAGTATGCGGGCATCTTCCGGGATATCCACGCCATAGCGATCGAGTGCTTCGACGCCATCGACCAGCCAAGCGACGGTTTGCGTGAGCTCACGTTGCTTGAGAGTGAAGATACGGCGATAGCCGGTGCCGAGCGCAGGAACTGCGGCGCCATTGACGGCAGCCTGCGGATCGCGCGGCCACGATGGGAATTCGCTTGTATCTTGGGGCACGGCGTCCGAGAAGGCGCTGACTGCCACGGCGACACCGTAGACGGTCTCGGTCGGGATCAAAGCCAGGCCGCCGCGGCCGAGCACCTCGGCCGTGCGCTCGACGGCAAGCCGATGCGGCTCGCGCGTTCCCTCGTATACCCGATAGACCGTCTGCATGTGTATGCCAGCCCCTTACGCTCTGGTGCAAGTTTGTTTACTGTGGGGCATTCTCGCACGAAACGTTCAATCTATTTGCCCAGAGCGCATGTTGGTTTGGTGAGCGGCTCTAGTAGTCGGTGAAAGTGAGGGGGTTATTGGACTGCGACGAACTTCTTTGGCCTGCCGGCGTGGCGTTCTTGGGCGGCGTAGCGCTCGATGCTGTCTATCGTTATCATCCGACGGCCGTCGACGAGTTCAACATCGAGCTTTCCGGCTTTGACCAGCGCGGTAATCCGCGGAGCGGAGACTTTGAGGTCCAGCGCTGCGTCTTTAAATGTTCGGCACGCCGCTTCCCGAGCGTCCTCGTGGTCGATTTCGACTGAAAGGGCCACGACCTCGGCCGAGCGTTCGTACCCTGCCGGAGTCAAACCGTTGTTGAGGTCGTCGGCCAAAAACGCCATCAGTGCCTCGGTGGCATGGGCAATCGCGTCTTCGCGCGTATCGCCATCGGCAAAGGCGCCGGGAATCTGCGGGAAGCTGGCGCAGTAACCGTCGTCTTCTTTTATGAGAACGCAGTCATAGGTAAATCGCTGCCTCATTTTGCCTCCAACTACCGTCCAGCTTGGCGACGAATACTTGCCCACGTGCCCTTCTTTGGTCGATCACCACCAGAGCCGTTCACGGTGACAACACGATCGTTAGAAACATACTTAGCATGACTACCGACTTGCGCGACCTTCACGAATCCATCGTGCTTGAGTAGGGCAATGATTTCCCGAAAGGTAAGAGGTTGCATGGACCGACCTCTTTCAGCCGTCCTAATTATAAACTAATTTATAATTTTTGTTAACCAGTTAATAAATATTAATGGCGCTGCTTGGGCTCGGTGACGATGGCTCGGACGATGCGGGGGCGATCGGTAAGGTCATGGACGATACGTACGTCCGAAAGGCCTGCCTGGCGACAGAGCTCGGCCGCGGCATCGAGGGTACCCTCGTAGAGCTCACAGGCAAACAGGCCGCCGGCACGCAGCATATAGGGTGCCGCATTGAGCAGGCGGCGGAAGATGTCCAGGCCGTCGGCACCGCCCTCGAGCGCCAGGTCGGGCTCAAAGTCCTTGACCTCGTGCGGCAGCGAGCGCATGACATCGGTGGGGATGTAGGGCGGGTTGGAGACGAGTACGTCAAAGGTGCCCCACTCTTCACGGGGAATGGAGCTCACCAGGTTCGTGAGGCTGAAGGCGACCTCGTCGGACGTGAGGCCAAGCGCATCGCGGTTTTTGGTAGCAAGGTCGATGGCGCGCGGCTCGATATCGGTAGCAGTGCAGGTGACGTGGCCGCGACGCTCCCAGGCGATCGAGAGCGAGATACAGCCCGTGCCGCAGCCGACCTCGAGAACGCGGGCAGTGCGGGGCTCGGCTGGGGCAGGCGCAGCGGCATCCTGAGCTGAAACCGTCTCCTGGTCGGCGCCCTCGATGGCGATGTCGTATTCGTCGAGCTCGGGCTCGGCGGCTTTTGCGGCTTCGGCTTCTGCTGCTTGCGCGGCGGCTTCCTCGGCCTCGCGATCGGCAAGCTCCTCGGCATAGGCGCGGCTACCGAGCACGTCGCTACCCAGCGCAGCCTCATCGGCGGCCGTCAGGTTGGCAGCACGGCGCTCGGCGGTCGCGCGTTCGTCGGCCAGCGCCGCCTCAGCTTTGCGGGCCTGCTCGACCTCATCGTTCCAAGGCAGCTCAACACGCTGACGGGCAGCGGCCTCGGGGCTCAGCACCTCGGTATCCAGATAGTTCAGGACTTCTTCGACGAGCATCTCGGTCTCGGGGCGCGGGATGAGCACGCCGGGGGCGCACGCGACGTCGATCATGCGAAACTGCGTGCTGCCGGTGATGTACTGCAGCGGCTCGCCTTTGGCGCGACGAACGACGGCCGCATGCATGGTCTCGAGCTGGGCCGCGTTAAGCGTCTCGTCCATACGCATATATAGGTCAATGCGCGCCAGGCCCGTGGCGGCGCACAGCAGCCACTCGGCGGAAAGACGGGGATGCTCCTCGCCGCGCTCGGCCAGGTACTCCTTGGTCCACTCGAGACAACGCTTGATGGTCCAGATCTCGTTTGCCATGGGGCCCTCCCCTCTTAAGCGCCGGGCGGCGCGCGAATGTCGGAGCAGATTGTAAGCGAGGCCAGCGCTTGGCAAGGGACGATTGAAGGCGATTATCGAGAATCAGCCCAGAATTTTGCTTGGAGCCTGCCTAGAGTGTTCATTCGTCGACGTCTAAATCTGCATCCGTCAAGCTTTTGGCAAGGTTGCCCCAAAACTGACCAATATCTAACCAAGAACTTGCCAAATCACTTGACGCGCGACCCATCAAAAATCGCCCCGCGACTTCTTGGACAATTTTTCGAGCAATATTTTCGATAGCAGATATATGCCGTCAATTACCTTAAGCAGGTAAGCAGCTCAAATGACATCACAGCCGACTGAATAAAATATCAAGGCAATGTCACCAATGACTCCCTACGGATCATTTGACAACCAAGGAAACGCCGATGTTTTGGCAATGTCAGCGAGCGACGTCCAGAGCGACAAGTTGGCATGAAAAAGGCAGGGCATAGACCTTCTGGTCATGCCTTGCCTTTTGAATGACAAATTGTCGCTCTGGGCGGCGCGCAGCGTCGAGCAGTTACGGCGTTTCGTAAAACGCCGTAACTTAAACAGCCTGTGCCAGCTTCTCGGCTCGCTCGGCGGCGGCGAGTGCCTCGATGACCGTGCCGAGCTGGTCGCCCAGGAGAACGCCGTTGTAGGTGGAATTGAAGCCGATGCGGTGATCGGTCACGCGGTCCTGGGGCTGGTTGTAGGTGCGGATCTTCTCGGAACGGTTGCCGTGGCCGATCTGGCTCTGGCGCTCGGCACCGAGCTCTGCCTGCTGCTTCTCGAGCTCCATCTCGTACAGGCGGGCGCGCAGCATCTGCATGCAGACCTCGCGGTTCTGGATCTGGGAGCGCTGTTCCTGCGACTGCACCACGGTGTTGGTGGGAAGGTGGGTGATGCGCACGGCGGAATAAGTGGTGTTAACGCACTGACCGCCAGGGCCGGAGGCGCAGTAGGTGTCGATGCGCAGGTCGGACTGGTTGATCTGGACGTCGATCTCCTCGGCCTCGGGAAGCACGGCGACAGTTGCCGTGGAGGTCTGGATACGGCCCTGGGACTCGGTCTTGGGAACGCGCTGGACGCGGTGCACGCCGGACTCGAACTTCATGACGGAGTAGACGCGGTCGCCCTCGACCTTGAACTCAATGGACTTAAAGCCGCCGGCCTCGCTGGGGCTGGAGTCGAGCACGGTGGTCTTCCAGCCGCGCGACTCGCAGAAGCGCTGATACATCTTGTACAGGTCGCCGGCGAAGATGGCCGCCTCGTCGCCACCGGCGGCGGAGCGAATCTCGACGATGGTGTTCTTGTCGTCGTTGGGGTCGCTCGGGATGAGCATGTACTTAATGTCTTCCTCGAGCTGGGGAAGCTTGGCCTCGTTTTCGGAGATGTCCATCTGGAGCATCTCCTTCTCATCGGCATCGGTAGTATCGTGGAGCATTTCCTTGGCAGCCTCGATGTCATCGAGCGCGCCGATGTACTCGCGCGAGGCGGCGATGAGGTCGGACTGGTGCGCGTACTCCTTGTTGAGACGCGTGAACTCCTTGATATCGGAGGCGACGGCCGGGTCGGAAAGCTTCTTCTCGAGCTCCTCGTAGGCCTTGATAATCTTTTCGAGCTTGTCGCGCATGGCGGGACTCCTTTATATGCGTGAAGGTGAAAATCGGCAGAGCTGATGGGGCGCACGGCGCCACTGCGGGGGTAAGCCCGGCTAGAACATGTCGATCTTCAGATACATGCGCATCCCTTCGCGTATGGGGTACATAGTTGCGGTCTAACTCATACATGATAGCGTGCGCAGGCAAACCTGCATATAACCCGCACGGAATGAGTGGACGTAGCCGTTGGGGACGTTCCTTAACGGCTAGTCGTTTAAGAGCGTCCCCAACGGCTAACAAAGAGACTGTCGCTTTGTCACATTCTAGAGCGTTTGAAGCAGGGCGATGAGGAAGCGAACACCCTGGAGGTAGGCGCGGCGGGTGATGCGCTCGTTGGTGCCGTGGACGCCGCGGTTGCACTCGTCATCGTCGACCACAAACGCCGAAAAACGAATGCATTCGGAGCAAATGTGCTGGTAGTTGGCAGCGTCGGTCGCGCCGATCACGGTCGAGGGGACAATCGCCAACGGCTCGGATGATCCGTTTTCCTCCGTCCCCTTTGGATCGCGGAAATAACGGGCGGCGATGGAGCGAACCGCCTCGAGGCCGGGACCACCGATGCGCGGGGACGGCGAGGGCTCGGAGCTGCCGGGGGCCAGCTCCACTTCGACACGACCGGCAAGGTCCGCCCCGGCAACCGCCTCACGGCAGCGCGCCACAACGTCGGCCACGCTCGTGCCCTCGAGCATGCGGAAGTTAATGTTGGCCCACATATCCTGTGGCATCACGTTAGCGCCAGCGCTGCCGCCCTCGATCTGCGTGGACGCGCAGGTAGTGGTCACGAGCGGGTAGAGTTTTTTGCTGGCGAGGCACTCGCACACGATGGTGTCCTTGTTGGAGGCAATCTCGTCGGCCGAGTAGAGCCCCAGCTCGACAAGCTGTGCGGCAAGCAGATCGGTCACACGCGTCGGCCACTCGATATCGCAGATTGCGGCGATAGCGCGGCTCAGTACCTCGAGCGATGTGCCGCCGTAGGGGTTGGACGAATGCCCGCCCTCGCTCTTCGTCTTGAGCACAATATCGGCGTAGCCCTTCTCGGCAAGGTCGGCATGCATAAGCCAGCCCTCGCCCGCGCCGTACTCGGCAGCCGGAACGATGCGGTAGTCGCCCTCGTCGATCAGGAACTCGAGCTCAACACCGCGCTCCTCGAGCACGCGGCCGATAGCTCCAGCGCCGTACTGCGTGGTTTCCTCGTCCTGGCCAAAGGCGAGCAACAGCGAACGCTTGTGCTCCCAGCCGTGCGCCAACGCATACTCAACCGCCTCGAGAATGCCTGCGACCTGATCCTTCATGTCGATAGCGCCGCGACCCCAAATGTAGGTGTCGTCCACCTGTCCGCTAAAGGGGGCGTGCGTCCAGTCGGCCTCGGTACCCGGCACCACGGGGACCACGTCCATGTGGCCCATGAGCATGACGGGTTTGAGGGCGGAGTCGGAACCGCCAAGCGTCACCAACAGCGAGTGGTCGATAAGCTCGACCTCGCCCGCCGCAAACACGCGCGGCCAGGCCTGCTGCATATAGGCGCGCAGGTCGTCGAAGGGCTGCCAGTCCACCGCCTCGGCATCCATGCTCGAGATGGTCGGAAACGACAGCACGCGGCCCAAGCGCTCGCACGCGCCGGCCTCGTCCATATCGGCAAAATCGTCCTCATGCGCAAAGAAGCGCCAAACCTCGGCCATGACATCCTTTCGATTGTGACGACAAAGGCCGCCCCACGGGAGCGGCCCTGCAACGTAGGCGTTTGCGCCGGTTATTTGTCCTCGAGATAGCGAGAGAGGAACTCGCGAGTGCGCTGGTGCTTGGGATTGCCGAAGAGCTCGGCCGGCGCGGCGTCCTCGAGTACCACGCCCTTGTCCATAAAGACCACGCGGTCGGATACGGTTCGGGCAAAGGCCATCTCATGCGTGACGACGACCATGGTCATGCCGTCGGCAGCGAGCTTGCGCATGACCTCGAGCACCTCGCCCACGATCTCGGGGTCGAGCGCCGAGGTCGGCTCGTCAAACAGCATGATCTGCGGATTCATGCACAGGGCACGAGCGATGGCCACACGCTGCTTTTGACCACCGGACAGGCGACCCACGGCGGCGTGCGCGAACTTTTCGAGTCCCACGCTCGCCAGATGCTCCATCGCGACCTTCTCGGCCTCGGCCTTGCTCATCTTTTTGAGCGTGACGGGCGCGAGCGTGCAGTTGTCGAGCACGTCCATATTGTTGAACAGGTTGAAGCCCTGGAACACCATGCCGATGTCCTCGCGCAGCTTATTGATATTGCAGCGCTCGGCCGTAAGGTCCTGGCCGTGGAACCAGATGTGGCCCGCGTCCGGGGTCTCGAGCAGGTTGAGGCAGCGCAGGAAGGTCGACTTGCCCGAGCCCGAGGCGCCGATAATGGTGACGACCTCGCCGGGATTGACAGCGAGGTCGATGCCCTTAAGCACCTCGAGCGAGCCAAAGCTCTTGCGCAGGCCCTCGACGCGGATAAGCGGCTCATTGGTCTGTGCGGCGGCCGCGGTGCCGGTAGTGGCGGTATCTGCCATGATGATTCTCCTCGTCTTGAGCCTAGTTGGAGCTGGGCAGCGTTGCCGGGGCCTCGGCGCCAAGCTTTTTGCCAAAGGCCTCGAGCAGGCGGCTCGCCACGAGCGTCAGGATCAGGTAGACCACGAGCGCCACGCAGTAGACCTCCATCTGGCGGTAGTACACGCCGGCGACCGTGGTAGTAGCGTACATGAGGTCAAACACGCCGATGACCGAAAGCACCGACGAATCCTTGATGTTGATGATGAGCTCGTTGGTGAGCGCCGGAATCGCATTTTTAATGCCCTGGGGGAACACGACCTTGCGCATGGCTTGCCACTGTGACAGACCCAGCGAGCGCGCTGCCTCGGCCTGACCGGGGTCGATGGACTCGATGCCGCCGCGCAGGACCTCCATCATGTAGGCGGTAGAGTTGAGCGAGATGGTGACGAGGCCGGCAGTGAAGGTACTCCAGATCTGGTTGGCCTGGGCGGTCTCGAAGCCCATGCCGCGCAAAACGGTGAAGCCCGCGTAATAGATGAGTAGGCCCTGGACCATCATGGGCGTGCCACGCACGATGGTGGAGTAGATGGTCGCAAAGCCGCGGCCGACACTCTTAAAGAAGCGCACCAGGTCGTTGTCCACGCGATCGAAGGTCTGAATGCGCAAAAACACAAAGAGCAGCGCAAGGAAAAAAGCGATGACGGTACCGAAGGTCGCAAGTGCGATGGTGATCTCGATGCCGCGGATAAAGAAGTCCCCGCTCTTGTAGGTCATGTAGACCAGGCTCGACAAAAAGTCGCTGGGGTTGGAGTCCGAGACAATACTCACCTGCACCAGGTCGATAAACGACATGACGCAGCGGTCGACAAAGAAGATCGCCGCGATGACGACCACGACATAGCTGCCCAGGCGCGCGCCGCGACGGAAACGCTCGGATGCAAACGGTGACTTTTCGCGATAGTCGCTCCAGTGCATAACCTTGGTGACGAGCGCTGCCGCCGACACGACGATCCAGGCCCAAAGAATCGCCCAAAGGCAATCTTGGAAGATGCCGGTGGGCGCCAAAAAGCTCAGCGGCGTGGGGTTGCGCTGGCTAAATGCCAAGCCGAGCGCCGCGATAACGCTCGTGCCCAGGTACACATAACGGTGGTCGGCCTTGATAAAGGAGGCCAGACGATTGATGCCTTTCATGCTGCCTCCCTATGCCGGCTGACGGTCGAGGCACGCGTCCCACATTTGGTCGCGCTCCTCTTGGCTAATGCCCTTGAGTGTCTTGTCGATGAGCTTAAGCAGTTTGTCCGATCCCTTGCGGCAACCGACATTCGCCGTGACCTCCTGCTTAAAGCCCTCGCCCTCGGCAAAGTGGATGGGGACGATACCGGGATTTTGGGCCATATAGCCCTTTTCGTTCTCAGTGTTGTAGGTCACGGCGTCGCACGTGCCCTGCAGCAGATTCGAGAACACCGTGGGGACCGAATCGACCGGGTTCTTGTGCACAACGCCCGGAATCTCGTCGATGACGGTATCGAGCATGGTGTCCTTTTGGCCGAGCACCGTGGCACCGCTGAAGTCGCTGAGCTTGGTGGCGTTTTGGTAGGGCGAGCCCTCTTTTACGAACAGGCCAAAGTAGCCAATGAAGTACGGGTCGGAAAAGCCGACGGACTCCTCGCGCTCGGGCGTGGCGCTCATGCCGGCGATGATGAGGTCAATCTGGCCGTTGTTGAGCGAGTCGATAAGGCCCGAGAAGCTCTGCTTGACGGCAACGGGCTCGCCGCCGAGAGCCTTGCAGACGATCTTGGCGATCTGCACGTCGTAGCCATCGGCGTAGGCTCCCTGCACGTTATCGATGGGGATCGTGAACTCGCTGGCCTCGGAAACCTGCCAGTTGTACGGGGCGTAGGCCGCCTCCATGCCAATGCGGATCTTATCCTTGCCGATCACAGAATCGGACAGGTCGTCGCGACCGCCGCCCGTCGTGGACTGAACTACTTCCAGCGTGGAGGGACGCTGGCAGCCGGCAAGTGCGCCGGCGACGACAGAAGCGCTCGCAGCGAGAGCGCTACCCAAAAAGATGCGACGGCTGCATACCGGCTGTGGATGCGCGTCGCGTTGATGGGGAGAATGCATAATCTGCCTTCCCTGTTGAATCGTATGCTGACGACTTAACAGGATATACGCCAGCGACCAGCAGCGCAGCACAAGCTCGAAAAATTAATAGACACACGGTAGTCATTGGGAGCGTCGATGTTTTGGCAATGCCAGCAGGCGCCACCCAGAGCGAACAAGTTAGCATGAAAAAGGCAAGGCATAGACCTTCTGGTCATGCCTTGCCTTTTGAATGACAAATTGTCGCTCTGGGCGGCGCGCAGCGTCGACCGGTCCGCCGTTCGTCAGAACGGCGGAACCTCTAGAGCAAGGTGGCGCTAAAGCTGCGGACGTCCGTCTCGCCCGGCGCCAGCGTGATGGTGTTGACCTTGTGCTCAAAAACATCGTCCTCGGTGTCCATGGTGGTATGACCGGTCCAGGGCTCGAGCGCCACAAACGGAGCGTCGTTGGCGGCAGACCACACGCCAATGTACTTAAAGCCCTCAAAGTCGATCTTGACGCCGTGGCCCGACTTGCGGCCGCGCAGTGTGAGCGTGGAGCCCGGAGTATCGGTGAACATGATGGCATCGTTATCGAAGCTGCGGTGCGTGATGGGCAGCACGTCCGAGTTATCGGGAGCCTTGTAGCTACCCTCGAACGTCATAAGACCGTCGGGCGTGATGATGGGAGCCTCGTTGGTCCAAGCCTCGGTAAACGCCAACTCGTAATCCTCGAACGCCTCGTCCTCGGCACCGGGGACGGGCACGTTAAATGCGGGGTGGCCGCCCACCGAGAACGGCAGGTCCACGTCGCCGGTGTTGGTGACGGCGAAGGTCTGCGTGAGGGTGGCGTCGCCGGTCAAGGCATAGGTCATGTTGAGCTTAAAGTGGAAGGGGAACGCCTTGAGCGACTCAGGCGTGTCAGTGATCTCGTAGGTAACGGACGAGCCGTCCTCGGAGACCTCGACCAGCTTGTGCTCGACGATGCGCGCGAGGCCGTGGCGCGGCATCTCGCAGGTGCCGGCTGCAGACGTCGCTGTGTTGTTGCGCAGCGAGCCCACAATGGGGAACAGGATGGGCGCATGCTTGCCCCAAAAGGCGTGGTCGCCCTGCCACAGATACTCGTTGCCGTTGAGGGCAAGGCTCGTGAGCTGGGCGCCCATGGAATCGATGGCCGCGGTGAGGCCGCCGCGCTTGATGGTAGTGACGGTGGACATGCTACTTCCTCCAATAGTAAACAACGGTGTCGAGGGCTATTGTCCCACTCTTGACGGCAAGGAGAAGCGACAGGCGCAGTTATTGAGCGATTGCGTAAAGGTCGAACCCGCCCTGCGGCGTACTGTCGACCGTATCGGGCGCCTGCGAGTTAAAGCTCACGGGAACCATGCGCTTTGAGGCGCGGAAGCGCGTTCCGTCGGTGGCGACGGGCGGTTCATCGACGGTGAGCTCGTAGTCACCGGGCTTGAGTTCGATGCCGTCACCAGCGGAATTGACGTATTGATACTCGTCAATCGTCTGCCCTTTGAGCGTGCGCCCCACGATGTGGACGAGCATTTGGCTGTCGCCGCGCGCGGTGTCCCACGTCGCGCCGTCCTTGACCTCGACCGACACATGTACCGAGCGCGTGCGGCCGAGCGATTGCTCGACGGACATCTCGACCTTGGCGGCATCTTTGCGTTGTTGTTCCACATGGCTCCAGACATTTCCGATCGCCGAGCAGGCGATAACGCCGGCCATAAAGGCGATAAGGATGGGGCCGAGCGGCGAGCGACGTCCTGCATCTCCCTCGCGAGCCAGGTCGGGGCGATGCGTGGGCGCGGGCGCCTGGGCACCCTGCGAGGGCACGTCGAGAATACTGAAGGATGCCGTGCTATCGGGGTCGATAGTGTGACGCGGCCGCGGGGTCTTTGCCGGCGAGATGGACATGTCGGCTGGCTCACCCAGTGTGGCCGTGGCATCGGCCTTTGCCTCGTCAGCCTCAGCCTGGGCCCAGGCCTGCTCAAAGGTTAGGGGTTCGGCGGCATCGGAGGCGGCTTCAGGCTCGACACCGGCATCATTGCCGGCCTCGTCCTCGTCGCTCGACACGTCACACGGCGCGGGCTCGTCCCACTCTTCGTCCGGAGCCTCGCCCTCGCTATACCACCATTCAAAGTTATCGATATCCATACGGGGCGCCCCCTTGGCCTCGCAAATAAACACTTGCCAGCCTTATACCCCCAGATGGCACGGCGGCTCGCCGGCACAGGCAGGAAAACCGTCACAACATTCGACGCTTTTCCTCGATTTCGAGATTTTCATCGAATGTTGTGACGGTTTGGGCGGCAGCCACGCCGCGAATGTGACAAAGGGACTGTCCCTTTGTCCCTTCTGTTAGAGTTGCAGGGATTGAATCCCGCTTATTCATGCGACATTGGAGTGACAACCTTGACCGCCGCAACCACGTCTAAAAGTAAATCAACCGCCGCCGCGCTCTCCCCCGCGCGCACCAAGCTCTGCCTGGCGCTGCTCGTGCTGTTGGGATTCTCGCTCGGCTGCTCCGAGTTCGTGGTCATCGGTATCGAGAGCGACTTGGCAACGGAGCTCGGCATCTCGCTTGCCACTGCGGGCCAGCTCGTCAGCGTGTTCGCGCTCGTCTACGCCATCGCGACGCCGGTGCTCGCGCTCAGCACGGGGCGTTTTCGCCGCTACCAGCTGCTCGTGTGCTATAGCATCGTCTTTGTGCTCGGCAACCTGGTCATGGCGTTGGCGCCCAACTTCCAGGTACTGTTTATCTCGCGCATTGTCCTGGGCTCTGTCTCGGGTGCGCTGCTCGCCGTGGGTGTGACGTACATCCCCGAGCTGCTGTCCCCGCAGCAAACCTCGCTTGCCATCTCGGTCGTGTACGGTGCGTTTTCCGTGGCAATGGTCTTTGTCACTTCGATCGGCAAGTTTGTGGCCGACACGCTCGATTGGCACGTGGCCATGTACGGCACGCTGACCTTTGCCGTTCTGATCTGCGGAGCGCTCGTGGCGTTTATGCCGCGCACTGGGCAAACCGACGAGCCTGCCACCTTTCGCGAGCAGGCGGGGCTTCTACGCGAGCCGAGCATCATCACCGGCATGCTCATCTTTTTGTTTGGCGTAGGCTCGGTCTATGTGTTCTACGGCTACGTGACGCCTTATCTTGAGCAGGTGCTGGGTATGGGCACCGTTCAGGCGAGTACCACGCTCATGGCCTATGGCGTGTTCTGCCTGATCTCGAACATCCTGGGCGGATGGATCGATGCGCGCTTTGGCATGAAGGCGCTGCTTGTGACGTTTGTGTTGCAGGCTGCGGCGTTACTCGGGCTGTTTGCCGTGGGCGGCACCATGCCGCTCGCGCTGGTCTTTGTCTTTAGCTTGGCGCTGCTCATGTACCTGTTCTCGGTGTCGTGCATCACGCACTTTATGGACGTGGCACGCAGCCGCCATCCCAAGTCGATGGTACTCGCAAGTTCGGTTGAGCCCATGGCGTTTAACGTCGGTATCTCGTTTGGCACTGCAGTGGGCGGCGCCGTGGTAAGCAGCATTGGCATTGCGTACGTGGGCGCCGTGGGCGCCGCGTTCTCGCTTGTGGCCTGGGCGCTTACGCTGGTGACGATTAAGTTGGCTCGCTGGGAGCGCCACCGCGGGTAGCGCAATTGCAGCTAAAAGCCGCAGCACCGCCCACCATCTTTTGACCGCCTGGCGCTCGCTCCTGCAGCCATGCAACACGTCGTCTGCCGCCCAAGTCAGTATCTTTCCCGGCGCTATTTAACCACGCAAAACGCATCCTGTTAAGATTATCGCTATCGTTTTTCGCAATCTGAAAATCGATAGAATCGCAGGTAAAGCTTTCGTAGTCTGAAATGGTCAATCCACACGAAAGGGGTTTACCACATGGACAAGAAAGCAGTTGTAATCGCCGGGGCCGGCAGCACCCACACTCCCGGCATCATCCAGAGCCTATTGCAGAAGAAAAACGAATTACCGCTGCGTAAACTCGCCCTGTACGACATCGACGAGAAGCGCATGCATCTCGTCTACGACATCATGAAGCAGTTCATCGAGCAGGAAGCTCCTGACATCGAAGTTGTCGTGACGACCGACCCCGAAAAGGCATTCACCGATGTCGACTTCGTCTTCGCGCAAATCCGCCAGGGTGGCCTTCAGATGCGTCGCCAGGACGAGCGCATCCCTCTTAAGTACGGTTGCGTGGGACAGGAAACCTGCGGCGCCGGCGGTTCGATCTCCTATGGCATCAGGTCCATCCCCGGCGTCTTCGACCTCGTACGCTACGCCAAGAAATACAGTCCAGACGCCTGGATCCTCAACTATTCCAACCCTGCCGCAGTTGTCGCCGAGGCCACACGTCGCGAGTTTGGCAACGACCATATCCTTAACATCTGCGATATGCCCACGGCTATCTTGCTCTCGTACTCTAAGATGCTCGGACTTCCCAGCTGGCGCGATATCGACCCCATGTATTTTGGACTCAATCACTTTGGCTGGTTTACCAAAATCTACGACAAGCAGGGACGCGATCGTCTGCCGGAGCTCCGTCAGATGATTCTCGAGCACGGCATGGCCGTGAGCGACAAGCATCACAAGGACAAGGACTGGATGCACACCTGGGGTCAATACGTCAAGATTGTGAAGGACTATCCCGAGTATCTGCCCAACAGCTACCTGCAGTACTACCTGTACTCCAAAGACATGGCAGATGACATGGACCCCAACTGGACGCGCGCCGACAACGTCATCAACGGACGCGAGAAGGAGATGTTTGCCGAGCACGACAAGTACCTGGCAGATCCCGCCAATTACAAGAGCCCCGTACAGAGCTTCACGGTCTTTGGCGACTTTATCGTCGACGCAGCCGCCTCTATCGCCTACAACAAGTGCGAACGTTATCTCGTAATCGTCGAGAATAACGGCGCCATCCCCAATCTGCCCGACGACGCCATGGTCGAGGTTCCCGCCTACCTGCGCTCTTGGGGCCCCGAACCCATCAGCCAGCCTGCTATCCCCACCTTCTACAAGGGGCTTATCGAAGAGCAGAATGCCAGTGAGAAGCTCGCCGTCGACGCATATTACGAGCATTCCTACCAGAAGGCGCTCGAAGCCATCGCAATCAACAAGACCGTCCCTTCGACTACCGTCGCGCGCCAAATCCTCGACGACCTGATCGAAGCGAACGGCGATTATTGGCCGACCCTGTCCTAACTCCCCGCGCATCGAAGGAACATCATGAAAGAAAGCAAGCTCTACAGCGAGTTCCAGAGACTCGGCAAGGTGCTCATGGCGCCGGTCCTCCTCCTGCCCGTTTCCGGCATTTTGGTCGGTCTGGGCTCCGCCCTTTCCAATGCTAACCTCATCTCGCTCTGCCCGTTTTTGGGCACCGAGCCAATGGTGATCTTTAGCACGCTCATCAAAGCAGCCGGTAACGTTATCAATGGTAACATCTCGGTTCTCTTTGCGATCTGCATCGCCTACGGTTACGCCAAGGCCGAGAAGGCGACCGCCGCACTCTCAGGCTTCATCGGCTACATGACCATGAACACGATCATGGGTCAGCTGCTTATCCTGCTGGGCACCATCGATCCCGCCAACCTGCAGACCGGTCAGAACGCCATCCTGGGCGTAACCACACTCGACACCGGCGTATTCGGCGGCATCATCATCGGCTTGGTAGTCGCGTGGATCCACAACCGATTCTATAAGGTGCAGCTTCCGCCGGTGCTCGGCATCTTCAACGGCACACGCTGCGTCCCCGCCCTCACCGTCGTTTTCGCAAGCCTAGTGGGCGTTGCGCTCGCCTTCGTGTTTCCGTTTGTGCAAACCGGCCTAAAGGCCGCCTCGACACTCATCGATTCCACCGGGGTGTTTGGCGCGTTCATCTATGGCTTCTCCGAGCGCATGCTTCTGCCCTTCGGCCTGCATCATTTCATCTATCTGCCGTTTTTCTTCACTTCTTTGGGCGGTAGCATCCAGGTTGACGGCCAGACCGTCGAGGGTGCTGTCAACATCTACAACGCCATGCTCAACACGCCCGGCATGATGTACGACATCGACATCTCAAAATACGTCATGAACGGCAAGGTGCTGTTCGCCATGTGCGGCCTGCCTGCGGCGGCGCTCGCCATCTACCACTGCGCCCGTCCCGAGAATAAAAAGAAGGTCGGCTCTCTCATGATCGCCGCCGTTATTCCGGCCGCCATCATGGGCATAACCGAACCGCTCGAGTACTCCTTCCTCTTTGTAGCGCCCGTACTCTACGTGGTCCACGCCCTGCTGTGCGGCATCGCGTATGTACTCACCTACCTAGTACAGTTCAATGTGCCCGGACCTTCCGCCTTCGGCGGACCGCTCCTCTCGTGGATCTTCAACGGCATCATGAACGCCGATAAAGGCTCCAACTGGTTCTGGCTTATTCCGCTCGGCATCGCTTACTTCGGAATCTATTACGTGCTGTTCCGCACCTTTATCAAGAAATTTGACCTCAAAACCCCGGGCCGCGAGGATGATGACACGCAGGCAGCGGATGACACGTCGGCCATCGACTCCAAAGCACCTGTCCAGGTAAGCGAGCTCATCCCGCAGATCGTGGAAGCCGTGGGCGGCGCCGATAACATCTCGGGTGTCAACGCCTGCTTCACTCGCCTGAGGCTCAGCCTCAAAGACACCGCCCTGGTCAAGGACGATAGCGTCTTCACCAAAGACCTCGGCGCCAGCGCCATCGTGCACGTTGGCGGCGGTGTTCAGATCGTTTACGGCAATAAAGCTTCTGTCTACAAAGTCGAAATGAGAGAATACTTGGGCATGGAATAAATCCGTCCCATAGCTTCACCACAATGCCCCGGAGACGGCATATCCGCTCCGGGGCATTATTGTTTGGAGTGATTTGAATGTCGATGTACGAGGTCTATTCGAACCTCAGGTCTTGTATCGAAGACGTCGAGAAGGGCGGCAGCCTTGACGCCCACATCGCACTCTACGCCCTTTCCCATCACGACGAGATCCCAGAGCTCTCAATAGAAGAACTTGCCCGCGCGTGCAATACATCGCCCGCGACCATCTCGCGCTTCTGCAGGCGCGTGAACGGCTCGAGCTTTCGATCGTTCAAAGAGCAAGTTGACGACTTCAACGCTTGGCTCCAGCGCGAGACAACCGAGGCAAGGGCGCATAAGCAAATCGATATACCCTGGTATTTCGATATCGTAGAGACCTCTTTGCTTGAAACAAAACGCCTGCTCACTGAGGATCGACTCGAGCAGGCCGTTGACTGGCTTCTCGATGCGCAAAATGTCTACGTATACGGAAGCTCATTCTCCAATCTCGCCGCCCGCTCACTCTGCGAAAAGCTGAGCCGCGTAAACCGACTGTGCTTCTCATTTGGCTCCGTCAAGGGACAGGAAACGTCGCTCTGTCTGCTCCAACCCGACGATCTAGCCATCTTTGTATCGTTCTCAGGGAAGACGAGCCATATCTTCAATCTTTACGTTGAGGCCAAGCGGCGAGGTTGCCGCGTTATTTGGATATCGAGCAACATGGCATTCGATAACAACGGGGCGCGCGAGCTCTTGCTACCCGTGAGCGCGGAGTCACTCAGCGAGTACTCGACCGCCTTGGTTGAGGGCATGAGCCTACAAAGCGCGGTTAACGCTCTGTATATCAGCTGTGCAAATCGACTTCGGGCGCAGCGCTAGCCGCAAACACGCTAGAACCGAAAAGAACGCACCTCACCGTCGCAAGGCGTCCGAATACACGATAGGCAGCGCCAAAAGAGAGCAGCGAGCACGTCATGTACTTGCCCATTCGCCCCAAAACAGCACAGGTCGGCGCCCGATTGAAGGATCGGGCGCCGACCTGTATTAATCTTGATCGTGTGTTTGAGTCGTTTACTCCATACCCAGTAGCTCGCGCATCTGAGTTGCGTAGTTAGATGCCATGTTGCCGTAGACAATCTGCACGCCGCCGTTAACATGCACGATGCCACGCGCTGCAAGCTTTTCGGTAAACTCGGCGTCGTCAACCACCTTGTCACAGTCATTGAGCTGGATGCGCAGACGGGTGAAGCAGGCCTCGACAGACTTAATATTGTTGTCGCCGCCCACTGCCTCAACGATGGCGGGAATGAGGTCGCTGATCACAGTCTTGGGAGCCTTTGCGGCCTCATCGTCGGACTCTTCCTCACGGCCGGGGGTCTTAAGGTCCTTCTTAAGAATGATGAACTTGAAGACGAAGTAGTACACCACGAAGTAGATGGGGCCGAGGAACAGGATAACCTGCCAGTTGGAGCCCTTGGCTGCACCCATAATGCCGTTAAAGATCAACGACAAGAGCGGGCCGCCGAAGGACGCGGAACCGGCCACGTTGAACTGCAGGATATAGGTCAGCGCATAGGCAAGACCAGCCATGAGAGCGTGGAACACGTAGAGGATGGGCGCGATAAACAGGAAGGAGTACTCGAGCGGCTCGGTAATGCCGGAGAGGATGCAAGGCACCACGATGGCAATCATGAGCGCTGCGGTCTTCTTCTTGTTCTTGGGAAGCGCCGTCTTGTAGAAGGCGAGTGCAGCGCCAGGCAGGCCGAACATGGCGAAGATAACCTTGCCGTTCATGACAAAACGGCTGACCTCGATGTTAAACGGCGTGCTGGGAGAGCCCAGGATCGCGTTGTAGATATTGATAGCGCCCTGAACAGTCTGGCCGTCGATGGTCTCGACGCCGCCGAGCGACGTGAAGAAGAACGGCAAATAGACAAAGTGATGCAGGCCAAAAGGCAGGAGCATGCGCTCGCCGGCGCCGTAGACAAATGCACCAAAGGCACCCGTAGTCTTGATGAACTCGGACAGCGCACCGAGAGCGTTCTGAATAAACGGGAAAACAAAGGACATGACCAATGCGAGGATGCTGCATGAGAGCAGCGTCACCGCTGGGATAAAGCGCGTGCCGTTGAAGATGGAGAACACGGCAGGCAGCTCAATCTTGTAGTAACGGTTATGCAACCATGCGACGATTGCGCCCACCAGAAGACCGCCGATAACGCCAGTGTCGAGCGTGGTGATGCCGAGGATCGTGCTCTGGCCCGTCGTAAGATTCGCGGGATCGATGACGCCAGTCGCCGTAAGGAACGTGCCCATCACGGAATTCATGCACATGTAGCCCAAAAAGCCACAAAGCGCCGCGGTAGCCTTCTCGGACTTGGCGAAGCCATAGGCGAGACAAATCGAGAAGATAACCGGGATGTTGTTCATAACGATGCTGGCAGCGGCCTTGAGAATCGAAAAGAAGATCGCAAAGCCCGGAGCAGCAAGCCAGGGAACAGCTGCCGTAAGGGTGGGGCTGGTAAAGGCATTGCCAAAGCCCTGAAGGATGCCGGCGATTGGCAGGATCAAGACAGGCGTCATGAGGACTTTGCCCAGGCGCTGGAACTTTGCCAGCAGCTCATCTTTGTTCATGGGATACCCCTCTTAAAGAAACGGGGCGTGCAGCTCCACAGCCCACACGCCCCATAACAGTTATCAAGCGCTATGGAACTAGCTACTTAAGCTCCGGCCAGTAATCCTTATTGGCCTCGATGAGCTTGTCGAGCACTTTGCGAGCCTTCTTTGCGTCACCGACCAGACGATTAAGCGTGAGTGCCTGCAGAGCCTTCTCGTAGGAACCCTCCATCCAAGCCTCAACAGTCAGGCGCTCATAGGCGTACTGGTTCTCCATAAGGCCGCGATAGAAGGTACCGATCTTGCCAACAGCATAGGGCTGCGGGCCATTGGCGCCCACGCTTGCCGCGACCTCGACCATGGCGTCATCGGGCATGCCCTCGATAATGCCGTTGTTGGGCACGATGACAATGAAGGTCTTGTTGGTGTTGCGATAAATGGCCGAGGTGATTTCCACGATCATATCGCCATGAGCGTCGTTTTGCACAACCGAGGAGTTCTTTGCGGTGCCGACTTTGGCAACACGCTCGCACTCGGCGAACACGCGCTTTTCACGACCGTTGATAACCTCGTCGGAGCGAGTGTAGTCGGGGTCGAGGTGAGCGACCTTGTACTCGGGATACAGATAGTACTGCAGATAAGTGTTGGGCAGATAGTCGGGGAAGTCCTCGAGCATGTCCTTGACCATGGCGTAGGTATCAAGCCAGGACTGGTCACGCTGCTCGGCATCGGCAGGAAGGAAGCCGTTCTTCTCCGTGTACTCCTTAATCTGCGGGACGAGGTCATGGCCCTCTTCATCGTAGATGTGCTTGAACCAACCGAAGTGATTGAGGCCGAAGTACACGGGCTCCGTCTTGCTCATATCGCGACCGAGCAGGCGACCGTAAGAGCGCATGAGGTTGACAGGCTGGTCGCAGATGTTGAGGACGCGATGCTCATCGGGCAGGACGCGCTCGAGACCATACGCCACAATAGCAGCCGGGTTGGTGTAGTTGATAATCCACGCCTCCGGGCTATGAGCGCGAACGTCGTTGACGATCTCAACCATGTCATGCATGGAGCGCATACCGTAAGCCATGCCGCCAGGGCCCACCGTTTCCTGGCCGATGATTCCCATATGCAGCGGAATCTTCTCGTCCTTGCTACGCATCTCGTAGCCGCCGGTACGAATCTGGCAGAGCACAAAGTCGACGTCGGTGTAAGCCTCGTCCTTATCGGTGGTGTAACCGAACTCCACACCGGGCTCCTCCTCGGCGAAGAGGATCTTGCCAAACTCGCCGATCGGACGCTGACGCTCGGCATCGATGTCATAGAGCATCACGCGGTTCAGCGGCAGAATGTCCATGTGCTTGGTCAGGGCTTTAAGAATGCCAGGGCACCACGTGGAGCCGCCGCCAACGATCACAATATTGAGCTTATCCTTCATGTTCCGTCCCTCCAGGGTTGGCTGATCGGTGTTCTCGAAGACCTTGGGCTCCGCGGTTGTCCTCGGCTTGCTTCGTTTCGATTGATATTTTGCGATATAAGGTCATTTGAGAGTCCCCGTGTGGGCCAATGCGAAACGGGGACACATGATTTCGCTCACGACACAGATATGTGTAGGCAGACACACGCGTTTGCCCAGTTCATGGGCAATAGGCAATCTTGACCGATTACCGATTTCTCACCTGGCTACACAAAGCGGTACCATATGTACGGCGAGATGCGAGGGGCTGAAACATCTTATGAAAGATCAAGAATCTTTTTATGATCATGTGCGGGCTGGCGAGAGCAAGCTCAACGATCTCGAAAGCGAGATCATGCGCTACATCATCGAGCTGCGTGATGATATTGACGATGTCACGCTTAAGAGCGTTGCTGAACGGTTCTTCGTCGCTCCCAATACAATCGTCAGGCTTGCCCATAAGCTTGGCTTCTCGGGGTTTACGGAGCTCAAACAATCGTATTCCGCCTCGCTCGACCGCAATCGATTCACTATCGAGGCACTTCCTCTTGATACCCAGCTCGTACAGACCAAAGATCTGCTTAACGACAGGGTCATCGATTCGGTTGTGAGTCTTATCCAGGATGCCTCGCATATCGTGTTCTTCTGCTCGGGCTTTTCGAAATACCCGTGCCTCGAGATGGCTGAAAAGCTCAAAATAATGGGCAAGAACACCGATACGCTCAGTGAACGTCATGTCATGAGGCATTACGCAGAACTCCTCGGCAAAAACGACCTGGTCTTCAGCGTTTCCGTAAGCGGCGAGACGCAGGTGTCTATTGACGCCACATCGATAGCCAAAACGCGCGGATGCAAGGTCGTCACACTCACCGGCTTTTCTCGAAATTCTCTCTCGAAACTAGCCGACTACCCTATCTACACCGTGCAAAAAGAAATCCGCTTGGGCAGCATGGACCTCGACAGTCGATTGATGTTCTATTACGTTTTCGAATTGATATTTGAGCGTTACTTCAAACTGGCCAAGAAATAAAACTTGGCATGCGCCCGGCTTCGACTCCTTAGCAGCCCTCTATATGAAAGGAACCGCGCATGCAACGTGTACTGTTTATCTGTTATGGAAATATCTGCCGCTCGACGATGGCTGAATCGGTGTTTACCGAGCTGGTGCACCGCGCCGGGCGCGCGGGCGAGTTTGTCATTGATTCCGCCGCGACCTCGACTGAGGAGATTGGCAACCCACCGCATCGTGGCACTGTTGCCAAGCTGCGCGAGGTCGGGATTCCCGTCGTCGCACATCGCGCGCGCCAGGTGCGTCGCGCGGAGTATGGCGACTGGGATCACATTGTCTATATGGACGATGAGAACGCCCGCGGCCTGCACCGCATCTTTGGCGACGACCCCGACGGCAAGATTACGCGCTTGCTCGATTGGACCGAGCGCCCCGGCGACGTGGCCGATCCCTGGTACACCGGCAACTTCGATGCCACCTACCGCGACGTACTCGACGGTTGCACTGCCATGCTCGAGCAGATGTAGGTTTGCGGGCGCACAAACCGCGCGAACCGCGTCATCGGTATACATCGAGCGTGGATTTTCTCTCGTATACAGATCGAGCGTGGAAAATCTCCCACTTTGAGCGTTCAAGTGCGCTCTAAACGGGAGAAAATCCACGCTCATTTTCTCGGGCAGTGGAACTCGATACGACCAAGGGACTGCCCCTTTGTCACATTCGGGACTGGCCCTAGACCGGCTTGACCTCCAGCTTTATCCCCTCGGCACGGGAGTCGCCCAAAACATCCGAAAGGACCCAGGTCGCATATAGCGGCAAATAAAGAACAGCTCCGTTGCGCTCAACGTTGCCTCTCGAGAAAACAATCCCGAGCCTTACGCCATATTCGGCCGTATCAAGCACATGACCGAGCGCAGCGTGCGCGTGGTAATAGGAGCCCGATTTAACCTCGATCGGGACAGCCGTCCCATCCGGTCCGTCGACCACAAAGTCCACTTCGCCGCGCTTTTTCGTCTGATAGTAGTAAAGCTGGCGATTCTGGACAGCCAGCTGCTGGGCCACCACGTTTTCGTAAATGCCGCCCAGATTGGGCTCCTTGCTATCAAGATACGCCGCCTGGGCGACTCCAACGGGGTAGCGCGCCATCAACATGCCCGTATCCGATTGATATAGCTTGAACTGCGATGGCCGCGCCGTCTTGAGCAGGGGCGATTTTGGCTCGGTTACGATATCGGCCTTGAGAGCAACGCCGGCATCGACAAGCCAGACAAAATCTCGCTGGTACTTGTCGTAATGCGCCTTGGGGTCAATGGAATTGAGCACGAAGCGTTTGTTTTCGCCCTCGAGCATAATAGGGAGCTGATCGTAAATGCTCTGCACCTGAAGGGCTCGCCCGCTTGCATACTTGGAGATATCCCGCCGGTACTGTTCGTTGAGCTCTGACTGTAGCTGACGAACAGAGGCAAGGTCGCCCTGCGTGTCAAGGAAACGCTGCACGACCTCCGGCATTCCGCCGACAACGGTATAGGTCCTGAAGTTTGCCATCATCGCGTCATGAATGTAATCAGGAATGGGCTTCTCGCTGATACACGCATCGCGTATCGTTTGGCGAGCTCCCTCGCTCACCCCGATCGCCCAGCAAAACTCCTCAAAATCGAGCGGGAACATCCTAAGCTCGTGAACATATCCCACAGGATAGGACCTAACGCCCTTGAACTGGGTCCCGAGCATTGACCCCGAAAACGCCCAGTGGCACCTCCCGTCCTCAACAAGGAACTTTGCCATCGTCGTGATGTCGGGGGCCTCTTGGACCTCATCGATAAACACGAGCGTTTTGCCTGGCGCTATCGGCTTTCCCGAAAGAAGCGTCACCCTGCTGATGAAATCATCGGCATCCCGTGCCTCGAGAAGAGCATCTTTTGCCTGGCGATTTTCCGCGAGATTGAGCTCGATATAGGTTGCGTAGTTTGACTTACCGAACTCGCGAATCGAGTAGCTCTTACCGATTTGGCGAGAACCCGTGACGAACAACGCCTTTCGTTCAATGGATCTCTGCCAACAATCAAGCTCATCAGCGATTTTCCTGCGCAACATAAGCTCTCCCATCGCCTCGATAAATGAAATGCAGATATTTATATCGACTATTATCGATGAAATGCAGAGATTTTTAGTACCGAAATTGGATGAAATGCAGAAATTTGAGCTTACTCGCGCACAGAACAACGACGCGTGCGCCTAAGCATGGGCATAAGTGAGGTCGGGATTCTCGCATACAAATCGAGCGAGGACTATCTCCCACTTTGAGTGCGAAATTGCGCCCAAAACGGGAGATAATCCACGCTCGATATTTCGACGGGAGAAAAACCTCGCTCGGTTACTCGTCGACGATCTCGGCAAGCCAGACGTTCAGCGTATCAATCTCGGGGCAGCAGAACTTTGCCGTGCCAGGCTCGTTGCCAGGCACGGTTCCGCCATAGCGCAGGATATCGATATAGGGAAAGCCCACGTGACAGGCCATGGCGCACATCTTGCCGCGGTCTCGGTCAAAGTCAAAGACGTCGCCCGGCTTGTGACCATGGTGGCAGCGGCACGTCCCCAGCTGGTCCACGCAGCTCACGCGGATACGCGGCCGCTTGCCACGCGGCGCGCCGAGTGGCCTGTTCTCGCCCGCAGGCTTGACGCCGCCCTCGCCAGCGTTACTCATGGTCAATCACATCCAGGCAGGCCTCGATGGGAAGGCCGGCCGACTTGTCCTCTTGGTCGGCATTGCGCTCGATAAGCTCAGCCACCACACGCATGGCATCGGACGTCGCGCGCTGCAGACTCCAACCTGCCATAACGCGGCCCATGAGCACCGCCGAGAACGTATCGCCCGTACCCGGGAAATAGACCGGAATGAGCTCAAAGGGAATCGTGAAGTACTCCCCCGCCACATGGTCGTAACCGATAACCGCGTTCGTTCCATTTACCACGGCGCTCGTAATGACCACCGACTTGGCACCCAGCTCGCGCACGGCGTCCACAAGGGCGCGGGCCTCATCGGGCGTGATCTGCTCTGCAACAGGCGTATCGGCGAGCAGACAGGCCTCGGTGTAGTTGGGCACCGCGTAGTCTGCGCACTCCAACAGGTGCCGCATAAGACCAATCGTGGACTCGGGCACACCGGCATAGAGCTTGCCGTTGTCGCCCATGATGGGATCGACGAACACCTTGGTGCCCTTTTGCGCGCGGCGGTGGCAAAAGTCCGAGATGATACGCGTCTCTTCCTCGGTCACGATAAAGCCGGTCGAGATGGCGTCGAACTCAAAGCCGAGCTCCTCCCAGATGGCGAGGCTCTGGCGCACGTACTCGGTGGTGTCGTGGATGTAGAACTTGGGATAGTTGAGCGTATCGGACACAAGTGCCGTCGGCAGGTTATGGATACGGTAGCCCATGTGCGACAGCACCGGCAGCATGGCGGAAAGCGCGACCTTGCCGTAGCCGCACATATCGTTAATCAGCAGCAGCTGAGTATTCTTCATGAGGGTCTCCCTTGTTTCGGGCATGGCGCGACGGCACAACAGTGCAACCAAGTGTAGCGCAGGGGACGTTGTGAGCGGAGGCGAGCGGTGCGAAGTGCAAATTGTTGCGGAAAGGTTTCGGAAATGGGGGCTGTTTGCTCCATGGCGGCCTAGTTGATGCTACTCATATAGCGCCATTTCAAAACTATGCCTATTTACTACGTTTAACCGCCCGCCTCTAACCACAACGAATTTCTCTCCAACAAAACCGCAGGTAGATAGCTTGCGTTTTTTCAGAAACAGCTGTTGTGGTCAGCGATGCTGGATTCATCGTAGTAATTAGGCATAGTTTTTGGCAAGGCCGCTTCGAAAGGCATCATCGCAGCCCAAAACGATACCTTTTCCTCCGTCCCCCCAGGGATCAGATTGCCGTTTAGGAGCGTTTGCAGCGTCGAGCGGTTACGGCGTTTGGCAAAAGGCCGTAACTTAATAAGTTTGGTACCTTGACATTCATTTCTCATGCTCCTAGATTGGTTAGGCACAAAACAATTCCACTACCTAACTAAAGAAAGGAGCAACACTAATTCATGTGCGATGAACCTCTTAACCTTTGTTCGCACGAGCCCGGCGGCGGCCCGTCGCAGCCGGCGGATGTACCCGAAGCGGTTAGCTCAGAAGACAAGCTTGCCAAGCGCATCCTCAATGGCCTGGGCTTTTGCGGCCATTACATGCATTTTCATGGCGGAGGCGTGTCCGGCAAGGCGCCCATCATCTGCCTGCTGGCCAAGCAGCCCGGCGGCGAGATGTCGCAGCAGGAGCTCGGCATGCACTTTGACCTCAAGCCGGGATCGCTTTCCGAGATCCTGTCCAAGCTCGAGCTCAACGGCCTCATCGAGCGCAGCCGTAACCCCAAGGATCGACGGCAACTCACCATTCGCCTGACCGAAACCGGCCGGGAAAACGCCCGCATCGACCAGGCAGCCCGCATCCGCTTTAGAGAGCAGGCCTTTAGCGCGCTCACCCATGACGAGCGCGAGGACCTCGCCGAAATGCTCGATAAAATCCGCGTAACCTGGGAGGAACTGGATGATTAAAACCCTCATGGGCAGCATCCGCGACTATATGAAAGTCACCGTTGCCACGCCGTTGCTCGTGCTTGGCGAGGTGCTCTGCGAGATGCTGATTCCATTTATCACCGCCAACCTGATCGACGCTATCAAAGACGGCGCCACCGTAGCCGAGATGCTTCCCACCGCAGGCTTTTTGGTGCTCATCGCGCTGACGTCGCTTGCTTTTGGCGCCGCGGCCGGCGTCACCTGCAGCCATGCGAGCTGCGGGTTCGCCAAGAACCTGCGTCACGACCTGTTCTACAAGATCCAGACGTTCAGCTTTGCCAACATCGATGAGTTCTCGAGCTCATCGCTCGTCACGCGCCTGACCACC
Source organism: Collinsella sp. OM08-14AT (assembly GCF_003438115.1). Lineage (NCBI taxonomy): Bacteria > Bacillati > Actinomycetota > Coriobacteriia > Coriobacteriales > Coriobacteriaceae > Collinsella > Collinsella sp. OM08-14AT. The sequence goes on along the minus strand of NZ_QSTE01000004.1, from coordinate 55,008 downwards.
GATATCAACAACGTGCAGCAGGCCTTTATGATGATCATCCGTATCGCCGTGCGCGCGCCGCTGGTATTGATCTTCGCCTTTACCATGGCGTTTATCATGGGCGGCAGCGTCGCCATGGTCTACCTGGTCATCATTCCGCTGCTGGGCTTTGGACTGTTCTTTATCATCTTTAAGGTGCGCCCCATCTTCTCGCGCGTGTTCCACAAGTACGATGCCCTTAACGAGTCCGTCGAGGAAAACGTCACCGGCATGCGCGTGGTCAAGAGCTATGTGCGCGAAGACTTTGAGAAGGAGAAGTTCGCGACCGCCGCGCGCGACGTCCAGATGGACTTCACCCGCGCCGAGAAGCTGCTCGCCTTTAACAACCCCATGATGAACATCTGCGTCAACGGCGCGTTTGTCGTCATCATCTACCTGGGCTCCAAGCTCATCATCACGAGCCAGGGCACGCTGTTCGACGTGGGCCAGCTCTCCTCGACCTTTACCTATGGTTTCCAGATTCTCATGAGCCTGATGCAGCTGTCGATGATCTTTGTCATGGTGACCATGGCCGACGAATCGGCGCACCGCATTGCCGAGGTGCTGGCCGCCGAGCCCACGATCGCCGATCCCGCCGAGCCCGTGCTCGAGGTTGCCGACGGTTCCATCGACTTTGACCACGTGAGCTTTAAGTATTCCAAGCATGCGAAGCGCCAGGCGCTCGACGATATCGACCTGCACATTACGAGCGGCGAGGCCATCGGCATCATCGGCGGCACCGGCTCGGCCAAGTCCACACTCGTTAACCTCATCGCCCGCCTGTACGACACCACCGAAGGCGCTGTGCGCGTGGGCGGCGTGGACGTGCGCGACTACGACCTGGACGCGCTGCGTCACCAGGTCGCCATGGTGCTGCAGAAAAACGTGCTGTTTAGCGGCACCATCGCCGAGAACCTGCGTTGGGGCGACCCGAACGCCACCGACGAGGAAGTCCGCGAGGCAGCGCATCTGGCCTGCGCCGACGAGTTTGTCGACGGTTTCCCCAAGGGCTACGACACCTGGATCGAACAGGGCGGCTCTAATGTTTCGGGCGGTCAGAAGCAGCGCCTGTGCATTGCACGCGCCCTGCTGCGTCGCCCCAAGATCTTGATCCTGGACGACTCCACCAGCGCCGTCGACACCAAGACCGACGCCAAGATCCGCGCAGGGCTGGCAAGCTATCTGCCCAACACGACCAAGCTCATCATCGCCCAGCGCATCAGCTCCGTGCAGGACGCAGACCGCATCATTGTCATGGAGGGCGGCCGCATCGCACAGATCGGCAACCACGAAGAGCTGCTCAAGACGAGCGAGATCTACCGCGAGACCTTTACCTCGCAAAACAAGATGTCTGCCGAGGGCGAAGGGGCCGTCGAGGCCGACACCGAGGCATCCGCAACGCAAGCTCAGACCCAGGAAGGAGGCGAGGCACATGAGTAAGGCAACGACCGCCGAGCGCGCGCTCAACCGTAAGGGCGGCACCATGTCGCGCCTCATCAAGACGCTCTTTGGCTTCTATCCCGTGCTTTTGCCCCTTGTCGTCGCCGGCGTGGTGCTCTGCGCCATCATCAACTCCATCGGCGCGACCTTCCTGCAGAGCGCCCTGCAAATTATTAGCGAATCGTGGCAGTCGGGCGATTGGGAAGCCGCGCAGCCCAAGATTCTGCAGCTCGTGACCACCCTCGCCTGCATCTACGGCGTCGGCGTCCTGTCCTCGCTCTTCTGGAACCGCGCCATGGCTATCGTCACGCAGGGCTCGCTCGAGAAGCTGCGCGAGATGATGTTCAACCGCATGCAGGACCTGCCGATCCGCTACTTCGACACGCACCAGCGCGGCGATATCATGAGCCACTACACCAACGACATCGATACGCTGCGCCAGATGATCAGTCAGTCGCTGCCCAACCTGCTCATGACGATCATCATCATTGTCACGGTGTTCTTTATCATGCTGTACTACAGCGTGTGGATGTGCCTGGTCATCATCGCCGGCGTCGCCTTTATGACCTTTATGACCAAGCTGCTCGGCTCCAATTCCGCGCGTTTCTTCATTGCGCAGCAGACCGAGCTCGGCGTGGTCGAGGGCCATATCGAGGAGGTCATGAACGGCCAGAAGGTCGTCAAGGCGTTCTGCCACGAGTCTGCCGCCGAGGCCGATTTTGACGAGCGCAACGAGAAGCTCTTCGAGGTCTCGCAAAAGGCCAACATGTACGCCAACATCCTCATGCCCATCCTTATGAACCTGGGCAACCTGCTCTACGTGCTGGTGGCCCTTGCCGGCGGCATTTTCCTGGCACTGGGCGTGCCCAACCTGAGCATCTCGGGCATGGCGCTGTCCATCGCCGTCGTGGTGCCGTTCCTCAACATGACCAAGCAGTTCTGCGGACAGATCGGCCAGATCTCGCAGCAGATCAACGCCGTGGTCATGGGCCTCGCCGGCGCCGACCGCATCTTTGAGCTCATCGACGAGAAGCCCGAGGCCGACGAAGGCTATGTGACGCTCGTCAACGCACAGGTGAACCCCGAGACTTGGGAGTTCGAGGAGGCTGACCACCACACCGGCATGTGGGCATGGAAACATCCGCACCGCGCAACCGGCGAGATCGAGTACGTACCGCTGCGCGGCGACCTGGTCATGGACAACGTCGACTTTGGCTACACGCCCGACCACGAGGTGCTGCACGGCGTGTCCGTGTTTGCCAAGCCGGGCCAGAAGGTCGCGTTTGTCGGCGCCACCGGTGCCGGCAAGACGACCATCACCAACCTCATCAACCGCTTCTACGACATCGCCGACGGCAAGATCCGCTACGACGGCATCAACGTCAACAAGATCCGCAAGGCCGACCTGCGCCGAAGCCTGGGCGTCGTGCTGCAGGACGTGAACCTGTTCACCGGCACCGTGATGGATAACATCCGCTACGGCAACCTGGATGCGACCGACGAGGAGTGCATCGCGGCGGCCAAGCTCGCGGGCGCGGACGACTTTATCACCCGCCTGCCCGACGGCTATGACACCATGCTCACCGGCAACGGCGCCCAGCTGTCGCAGGGCCAGCGCCAGCTGATCTCGATCGCCCGCGCTGCCGTCGCCGATCCGCCGGCAATGATTCTGGACGAGGCAACGAGCTCCATCGACACCCGCACCGAGGCCATCGTGCAGGCGGGCATGGATAAACTCATGGAAGGCCGCACGACGTTTGTCATCGCACACCGCCTGTCCACCGTGCGCAACTCTGACGCGATCATCTGTCTGGACCACGGCCGCATCATCGAGCGCGGCAACCACGACGAACTGATCGCCAAGCGCGGGTATTACTACCAGCTGTACACGGGAGCGTTTGAGCTGGAGTAGGAACGGTTACTGACGGAGGGTGCCCCGGGGCGTCGGGGTAATTCCTCCGTGCTCAAACATTCTCGCTTCGCTGCGAAACTGCGCGCGGAGGAAATACCCCGCCGCCCCGGGGCACCCTCCTGCGCGCAATCAGCCCGTTGTTTAAAACGGAATAAAGGTTAGTGAGGCCCTGGCCGTTTGGCCAGGGCCTCGTTTTGTAGCCGTCCTCTGTTGCAGGCTTACCGGCCATCGCGTTGCGGACCGGCTGCCTCGGCCGTCTTTATGCGGTTCTTGTCGATGTACATGTTTTTGTCGGCCTGTGAAAAGAGCTCGCGCATCGTGGGCAGCTCATCAAAATCACTGGAAAGCGCATAGCCCACCGCGTAGCTGATAGGCATGTCGGAGTGAGCCTCGGAATACTCGTTCACGTTCGCACGGACCCGAGCGAGACGGGACTCCACGGCAGCTCGATCGGCATCACACAGCACCGCGATAAACTCATCGCCGCCGTCGCGGCCCACAAAGCAGGCCTCGGACGCCACGCGCCCCAGCTGCTGGGCAAAAGAACGGATGTATTCGTCACCCTTCTCGTGGCCAAAGCGGTTATTGACCGTATGCAGATTATTAAGATCGAAGACACACAGCGCAACGGGCGCTTCAGCGGAAACGGGATGCTCCTGACCCAAGATTTCCTCGCATTTGTTCTTGTTGGGCAGTCCCGTAGCTTCGTCGAGATAAACTTTGCTCTGCAGCTCGCGATTGAGTGCGGCAGTGCGCACCGCGCGAACAAGTTCGACCGCAAAGGTCGTCACCAAGCCCACGATGTCGATGATCACCAAGCCCTCGAGATAGTTGAGCGCCGACGCCTTCTCCTGAGAGTAGTCCTCTGCGAGTCGCGTAGCATCGTCGCAAATACCAAAGAACTCCTCGCTCATGGCGATGATGTCGGTGTTCTCGTAGCCGACTTCGCGCACATGGATGATCTCGGCGCAAAGCTCATCATAATAGTTTGCAAGCTCGGTCATCTTTGCCTGATACTCGTCGTCGTCGAGACGGACGAGGTTGAGGTCATCACTTCCGTAACGCAAACCGTTGATGTATGAATCAACGGCTCTGAGCAGGTCATCTCGAGGCTGGCCCGCGTCCTCGAGCTTAACGATTCGCTGCGTAGTGCCGCGCACCAGACCGGCGTAGTTGACCACGCGCGCTGTGCCCTGGATATCGGAGACGAGCAGCATAACATTGATGAAAAAGAAGATGAGAACTGCCGTGAGCACCATCATGAGCAGGCGCACCGCCCGGCTGGCTTTCTTGGCGACAGAAGGATTCACAAGTTCACTCCTCAAATGACAAAAGTGCAGGTAGCACACAGTGTGCTGAAATTCACGTGAGGTCAACTCTACCAGATGATTTTTCTAGGACGGGGATTAAAGAATCATCGACACGATAGCTATTTAGAAGTTGGACCATGGCGTTGACGAATTTTTGGACTTGGAGGGTGGGCTCAAGCGGGTAGTGCAAATAGACCGGCACCTCGCGGCCACATAGGAACGGTACGCCCACAAAGGCCGGGTGCACGCCCGACCACGCTCCGCAGGTGAGCACCGCATCGCCCTTTTCCTCCGCTTCGTTAAAGAGCGCAAAGTCAAAGCTGTCCACGTCGATCACGTCCACGCCGCCGTCGGCCAACAGGTCGATGCGCAGGCTGTCCATGGCGTCGTTGCCGTGACGAAGCACGCGCAGGCGCATGCCCTCCAAGTCGGCAACCGTGATGCGCGTCTTGCGCGCAAGCCGGCTTGTGCGCGGCACGTCGATATAAAACGGCACGGTAACGATGCGGAGCTTTTGGCAGGCGTCACCCCAGCGCGGGGTCGAAAAACTCGACTGCACTACATCCACCTCGCGCCCCAAGCTGCGCATGACGGATTCACGCTCGTCATAGAGGTCGTTCACCGGCACGATCTCGAAGCGCAGCGATGGTTCCAGCTCGTGTACGCCCGTCCACATCGACAGCGTCTGACGCCCCGGGCACATCATCGACACGCCCAGGCGCACGGCGCCGCCATCGCCCGCCGCGCGTCGGGCGCGACGCAGGGCATCCTCGGACTGGCGCATAATCGAGCGCGCGTCGTCCACCAGAAGCGCCCCCGCCGGCGTCACCTTGACGCCCGAATGCGAGCGCTCGAACAGCGTGATGCCAAACTCGGCCTCGAATCTTGACACCTGTTTGACGAGTGCCGGGGTCGACACGCGCAGTTTTGCCGCGGCGCGCGAGAAGCTTCCCAGCTCAGCGGCGGCCGCTATGGCCTCGAGTCGTCGATCGTACACGTCAATCTCCCGTTTCCAGACGTATGGACATGCGCTGCCGAAGGGGGTCGTTTTGGCAGGTCACACACTCAATTAAGAACAAATTGCCTTGCGTGCTGTAAACCATAGGTTTACGCCATTCTAACAAATATGCAATTCACCTGCGCAAATGCAAAGCATACGATAACCAGCGAAAACCACGTGGGTCGATTAATGGGAGCGACCCACCGGGAGGCACAAGAAGGGAAGTTCCTATGAGCAACTGGCTTAAGCTCGAGGGCGATGTCTGCGCTGTGACCGGCGCACTCGGCGGCATGGGCGTCGAGATCTGCCGCGAGTTCGCCCGCAACGGCGCCAACGTCGTCCTGCTCGACCTGGACGAGGAGAAGGTCAAGGCCGCGGCCGCCGACCTCGCCGCCGAGTTTGGCATCCACGCCGAGGGCTACAAGATGAACGCCACCGACGAGGCCGAGGTTCAGGCCGCTGTCGATGCCACCATCGCCGACTTCGGCCGCGTCGACGTCCTCGTCAACACTGCCGGCATCCTGCGCTTCGCAGCCATGGAAGACCTGCCGCTGAGTGACTGGAACGAGGTCCTCAACGTCAACCTCACCGGCTACTTCATCACCTCGCAGCGCTTTGGTCGCGAGATGATCAAGGCCGGCCATGGTCGCCTGGTGCACATCTCGACCGTTGCCAGCCACTCCCCCGAGACGTTCTCGGGCGTGTACAGCTCCACCAAGGCGGGCGTCAACATGATGTCGAAGATGTTGGCTGCCGAGTGGGGTCCCTACGGCGTGCGTTCCAATTGCGTCGAGCCCTGCTTTGTTAAGACCCCCATGTCGGCGAGCTTTTACGCCGACCCCGAGGTCGAGAAGAGCCGCAGCCGTCTCATCGCCACGCGCCGCATCGGCGAGGTCAGCGATATCGCCAACGCCGTCATGTTCCTGGCGTCCAAGCGCTCGGACTTTACCACCGGCGACGCCATCAAGGTCGACGGCGGCTTCTCCAATATGATGGGCGACCTCACCGCCAAGCCCGGCGGCCGTCGAGCCTTTGCCGACAACTACCTCAAGAACAAGGGTGTCGAGCTTTGGTCCGACGAGTCTGGCGTCGCAAAGCCCACTGACCAGTAAACCAGCCTGACAGGGAGGCCCCGCGGACGTGTCCGCCCCTCCCCCGCATCGATTAGAAAGAGTCCAATGGCTTCCACCAACTCCAACAAGGGTCGCGCCGTCGTGCTTTCCGCCGCGTGCGTCACCATGTTCTTTATCAGCTCCATCGCGCTGTATTCCGTCGTGAGCAAGAACCTGCTCGCCGTCTACCCCGAGTGGTCCAGCGCCCTTACCTGGGCTTTCCCGGTCTTTCAGACCATCATGGCCGTGACAGGCATCTTCGCCGGCCGCATCTCCGATAAGATCGGCCCCCGCAACGTCGTGATCGCCGCCGCCGTGTGCTACGGCCTGGGCTGGTTCATGTCTGGCACCGTCACCGAGCCGTGGCAGTTCTACCTGTGGTTCTCGCTCGTCGCCGCCATCGGCAACGGCCTGGGTTACAACCCGGCGCTCACCACCGGCCAAAAGTGGTTCATCGACAAGAAGGGCCTGGCCTCCGGCATCACCCTGGCCGCTTCGACCGCCGGCCCCGCCGTGCTGTCCCCGGTGCTCGCCTCGCTGCTCATCCCGAGCCTGGGCATCTTTGGCGCCCTCAAGGCACTCGGCGTCATCTTCTTTGCGATGATCGCCGCCTCCGCCCTGTTCCTGAAGGCCCCCGAGGCCGGTTGGCTGCCCGAGGGCTTCGAGGCCCCCAAGGGCGGCGCACACGCCGGCACCTTCGGCGACCTCACCCCGGGCGAGATGGTCAAAACCCCGCGCTTTTGGATCCTCATCGTCACCTTCGCCTTTGCTGCCACTGCAGGCACCCTGCTCGTGGGCAAGGTTGCCTCCATCGCCGCCGTCCAGCTCTTCGCCGACCCCACGTGCGCCGCAGCTGTCGCCCTCGGCGGTGTAGTGGTCTCCGTCAACACCTGCGCCAACCTGGTCGGTCGTCTGTCCTTTGGCCAGATCATTGACAAGCTCGGCGCCTACAAGTCGCTGCTCATCAGCCTTGTCGTCACCATCGTCGCGCTCGTCATCATGTCGATGAGCTTTACGCAGAGCATGTTCTTTGTGGCGCTCGCCCTGCTCGGCTTTAGCTTTGGCGCCCTGCTCGTCATCTACCCGCCGCTTACCGGTGGCGCCTTTGGTACCAGCAACATCGGCGTCAACTACGGCATCATGTTCCTGGGCTACGCCGCTTCCACCTGGATCAGCCAGCCCATCACCGCCGTGCTGTATCACGCCGAGGCCGGCAGCGCCGCCTACCAGCAGTCCTTCTACGGCGCCATCGTGATCGCCGCCATCGCCGTCGTACTCACCGTCTACATGATGGTCTCCGACAGCAAGAAGAAGTCCGCTTAGTTTTACCGATGTGACATGAGGGACCGTCCCTTTGTCACATTCCACCAGCCACCAGCATTAAGGAGTCGAAATGTCTGAGCTCAACCCCGTCCGCATTGCCGTCATCGGCGCCGGCGCCATGGGCCGCAACCACATCCGCTTTGTCACCGAGGAGCCCGAGGCCGAGCTCGTCGCCATCGCCGACGCCTTTGAGGGCGCCCGCGCCACGGCCGAGGCTGCCGGCGTGCCGTTCTTTACCGATCCCGCCCAGATGATGGACGAGGTCAAGCCCGAGGCCGTCATCATCGCCACCCCCAACGACCTGCATCTGGGCGTTGCCCGCGAGGCCGTGAAGCGCAACATCGTGCCGCTGGTCGAAAAGCCGATCTCCAATGACCTCGAGGATGCCCAGACCTTTGCCGCCGAGGCCGAGACCGCCGGCGTGCCCGTGCTCGTGGGCCAGCACCGTCGTCACAACCCCTTCGTCAACAAAGCCAAAGAGATCATCGAGTCCGGCGAGCTGGGCAAGCTCACCGTGTCGAGCTTCCACTACATGATCTATAAGAATGACGAGTACTTCGATGTCGAGTGGCGCCGCAAGAAGGGTGCCGGCCCGATCCTGGTTAACCTGGTTCACGACGTCGACCTGCTCCGCTATCTGCTGGGCGAGCCCGTCGCCGTCCAGGGTATGCAGTCCAGCGCCGCCCGCGGTTTTGAGACTGAGGACTCCGCCGTGGTCAACGTCCGTTTTGCAGATGGCGCGCTCGCAAGCATGACCATCTCCGATGCCACCGCCAGCCCCTGGAACTGGGAGGCCACCGCTCGCGAGGACCCGCAGTACCGTCCCTTCGACGCCGACGCCTACTTTATCGGCGGAACCTTGGGCGCCCTTTCGCTGCCCCGCCTGCACCAGTTCTCCTACAACGGTGCCTCCAACTGGCACAAGCCGCTGCAGATGGAGATCCCGGCCGTGGACCCGGCGCTGCCGCACAAGATGCAGCTCAAGCACTTTGTGAAGGTCGTCCGCCGCGAGGTCGAGCCCGTCGTGACCCCCGCCGACAACGTTAAGACGCTCACGCTGCTTAACGCCATCAAGGAGGCCGCCGAGACCGGCCAGCTCGTCGAGCTGTAATGCCTTAAGAGCGGCCGCGGCAGAAACCCCATGCCGAGTCCCTCGGTCCGCCACAAATAAGCCCCTCTTCTTTGCCCCACGAGCAGCCTCCTGCCCGCGGGGCTTTTCTTTGCAGCCGCGGCGCGCGGGCGGGTGGTAGACTGGGTGGCTCATGCACCTGTAACGTACTCACAGACAGGAATTCCCATGGATCTTATCGCCCAGCTCGCCCGCGAGCTCAACCTTAAGGCCGCCAATGTCGAGGCGACCGTCAAGCTCATCGACGAGGGCAACACCATCCCCTTTATCTCGCGCTACCGCAAGGAAACCACCGGCGGCATGGACGACGTCGCCCTGCGCGCACTCGACGAGCGCCTGTCCTACCTGCGCAATCTTGAGCAGCGCAAAGAGGACGTCATCCTGCTCATCGACGCACAGGGCAAGCTCACGCCCGAGCTCGAGCAGCAGATCCGCGAGGCCACACAGCTCCAGCGTGTCGAGGACCTCTATAAGCCCTACCGCAAAAAGCGCATGACCCGCGCGCAGAAGGCCCGCGAGGCAGGTCTGGAGCCGCTTGCCAACATGATCATCATGCAGGCCTCGGCCAAGGGCAGCGCGCTCGACGCCGCCGCGGAATACGTCAACGAGGAGGCCGGCTTCGACACACCTGAGAAGGCGCTTGCCGGCGCCGCCGACATCGTGGCCGAGACGGTGGCCGAGGACCCTGAGAACGTCGCCGACCTGCGCGCCTTTACGCAAAACACCGCCGATATCGTCGTCGAGGCCACCGACCCCGCGGAGAAGACTCCCTACGAGCCTTACTACAACTTTGACGAGCCGCTGCGCCGCATCCCTAACCACCGCGTGCTGGCTATCGACCGCGGTGAGCGCGAGGGTAAGCTCCGCGTGCGCGTGAACGTCGACGGCGCTGCCGCCACGGCGCGCCTCGGCAGCCGTTGGCCCCGACGCCAGGGCGTGTTTGCTCCCATCTTCGATGCCGCCATCGCCGATGGTTACAAGCGCCTCATGGCCCCCTCGCTGGAGCGCGAGGCCCGCGCCAAGCTCACCGTCCGCGCGCAGACCGAGGCCATCAACGTCTTTGCCAAGAATCTTGAGGGCCTGCTCTCGGCACGCCCCGTGCGCGGCGCCCGCGTGCTCGCGCTCGATCCGGGCTACCGCACTGGCTGCAAGGTCGCCGTCATGGACGAGACCGGCAAGCTGCTCGACCACGGCGTGGTCTACCCCACCAAGCCGCGCCACGACGTCGCCGGCACCAAGCGCGAGCTCGCCCGCCTCGTCAAGAAGGACGGCGTCAACACCATCGTCATCGGCAACGGCACCGCCAGCCGCGAGACCGAGGAAGTCGTCTCGGAGTTCATTGCCGAGCAGGCGCCCAGCCTTCGCTACACCATCGTCAACGAGGCCGGCGCATCGGTGTACTCCGCCTCCGAGCTCGCCAGCCAGGAATATCCCGACCTGGACGTCACCGTACGTGGCGCCATGAGCCTGGGCCGCCGCCTGCAAGACCCGCTGGCAGAGCTCGTCAAGATTCCGCCCCAGTCCATCGGCGTGGGTCAATACCAGCACGACCTTGACCAGGCCGAACTCTCGCGCACCCTGGGCCACGTGGTGGAGGACGTCGTTAACCGCGTGGGCGTCGACGTGAACACCGCGAGCGCGAGCCTGCTGGGATACGTATCGGGCATCACGCCGAGCGTGGCCAAAAACATCGTGGCTTTCCGCGAGGAAAACGGCGCCTTTACCGATCGCCGCCAGCTCAAGAAGGTCCCCAAGCTGGGACCCAAGGCGTACCTCAACGCCGCAGGTTTCCTGCGCATCAGCGGCGGCAAGAACCCGCTCGACGCGACAAGCGTCCACCCCGAAAGCTACGAGGTGGCCACGGCCGTCCTGGAGCGCGCCGGCGTTGCGGCAAGCGAGCTCAGCCGCGGCGGCGTGCCCGACATCGAGCGCCGCCTGGGCAGCATCTCGACGCTGGCAAGCGACCTGGACTGCGGTACCCTCACGCTCATCGACATTGTCAACGAGCTCAAGAAGCCCGGCCGCGACCCGCGAGACGACGCGCCCGAGGTGGTCTTTAGCCGCTCGGCACTTTCCATCGACGACCTGGAACCCGGCATGGAGCTCAAGGGCACGGTGCGCAACGTCGTCGACTTTGGCGCCTTCGTCGACGTGGGCGTGCACCAGGACGGCCTCGTGCACATCTCCAAACTGGCCAACCGCTTCGTCAAGCACCCAAGCGACGTGGTGCGCGTCGGCGACACGGTCAAGGTGTGGGTCGAAAAGGTCGATCGCGACCGCAAGAAGATCTCGCTCACCATGGTGCAGGGGAAATAAACCGCCAAAGCAAGGGTACCCCCTGTAGCAGCGTGCAAAATCGCGAGTATTCTGCAATTTCCGCCGCTCCGAACGCTCCTCAGAGGCAATAAAGTCACAAACAGCCCCCGTTTTAGCGTCGTCAGAGCCAAAACGGGGGCTGTTCCGTGCTTCAACCAGCTGGTAAAAGCCTTTACCTTGCTGAATACTCTCAATTTTGCACGTCGCAGGCGGGGGTACCTTTGCCTACGGCAGGATATGGAAGCCGAGTGCTAACTTGCCGGCAAGCTCGTGTCGGCAGCCCCGGCCTTTCCTTTGCCTAGCGCGACCCTCGCGAAGCGCGTGAGCGATAGGGAAAGGAAAGGCCGGGGCGAACAACCCGCGGCGCAGCCAGTGTTCGCGTTACGGCAGGATATGGAAGCCCAAAGCGGCGATATCCTTGGCAAAGCCGCGCACGGTATCGAGCGAAACCTCATACGGGTCGCGACCGATGTTCTTGCGCTTGGCCAAGATGCTGTTGGGCACCGTGATGATCTGACAGCCGCAGGCCTGCGCCTGGTAAATGTTGATAAGCTCGCGAGTGGACGCCCACAGGACCTCGCAGTTGGGCTTGGCGGCGGCCTTCTTGACCGACTCCGTCATAAACGGAATGGGATCGACACCCGTGTCGGCGATACGGCCGGCAAAGAGCGAGATGATGGACGGCGTCTCGGCGTCGACAGCGTCGACCATCTCGTCGACCTGCGCAGGCGTAAAGATGGTGGTGACGTTGACCTTAATGCCGTCGGCGGAAAGCTTGCGCACCAACTCGGCCGTGGACTCGCCCTTGGTAGTCACGCACGGAATCTTGACGTAGACGTTCTCGGCCCAGGTAGCGATCTCGCGCGCCTCGACCTCCATGGTCTCGACGTCGTCGGCAAAGACCTCAAACGACACGGATACATCGGTGATGTGGGTCAAGACCTCTTTGGCAAACGCGCGGTAATCCGTCACGCCGCCCTTCTTCATAAGGGACGGGTTGGTCGTGAAACCCTGAACGTTGCCGTTCTCGTACATGTCGAGCATGCCCTCGAGATTTGCACCGTCAGCGAACACCTTGATTGCCATCTGCCTGATTCCTTTCGTTAGCATACGGCCGATAAACTGCTAAACACTTTACCTACGTTTATCAAGGCGTGAACTGCGGGTTTTTATCTTCTCGGCGAACGGTTTTGCAGTTTTACCATTTTTATATCGACACCCCAGCGGCAAAACGTTTTTGCTGATCATCGCGGTTGATTCCGTTCGCGGCGCAGAGACAGCGCTTCACCGGTACGTTTTCACAACCACTCCAAAACAAAAGCGGTGACGCCTCATTTGAGACGCCACCGCTTCCGTGTAGGAGCCGGTTATCGGAGCTCCGCCCGATTAGGGCTTAACGTATGCCTGGATTACTCTTCCTCAACGTGGTTAATCACAGCACCCTTGGTGTGGATGAAGTTGGGGACGAAGGCGACGATCAGAAGGACAGCAAGAATCGCGTAGACACCGGTGGTACCGAAGGCCTCGGCAGCGCGGCCAAGCGTAATACCAATGACGGAGAAATCGAAGTCGCCGAACGTAGTGTTCTTGAAGCCAAAGACGTCAAGAACGGGCAGGAGCAGGGCCGGGGCAAAGGTGATGAGCAGGCCGTTGACGAAAGCGCCAAGAGCTGCGCCCTTGCGACCGCCGGTAGCATTGCCGTAGATGCCCGCGGTAGCACCGCAGAAGAAGTGAGGAACCATGCCCGGGATGATGAAGATGCCCAGAGTAGCGCCCACGATGAACATACCGACCACGCCACCGATAAAGGAAGCGACAAAGCCGAGGATGACGGCGGTGGGAGCATAGGGGAAGAAGACGGCGCAGTCGACGGCGGGGATGGCACCGGGGATCAGCTTGTTGGAGATGCCCTGGAAAGCCGGGACCAGGTCGGCAAGGATCATACGAACGCCGTTATAGACGATGGTGACACCAACGGCAAAGGACAGGGCACAGGTCAGGGCATAGACAATCACGTTGTCGCCGCCAGCGGTCTTGGTAACGACCGCAGGATCTGCGATGTAAGCGGCGAAAGCGGTAACCAGGTAGAAGAAGGCCATGGTAAGAGCCGTGGAGATGGTAGTGTCGCGCAGGAAGGCGAACTTCTCGGGAACCTCGATCTTCTCGGTGCTGTTCTCCTCGGCGTCCTTAGCAAAAAGCGTACCGACTGCAGCGGAGATGTAATAGGCGAGTGAACCGAAGTGGCCCATGGCGATTTCATCGCCATCGGTAACCTTCTCGGTGAAACGCTGACCAACGGCAGGAAGCATAGCGCTCACGAGGCCCAGGAACATGCCGCCCACGATGACAAGCTGGACATCCTGGAAGCCAGATGCCTGCAGAACGGCAGACAGCAGGCAGGCCATAAACATGCTGTGATGGCCCGTCAGGAAGATGTACTTAAACTTGGTAAAGCGGGCAATGATAATGTTCACGACATAGCCGAGAATCAGGATCATCATGGTCTGAACGCCGAGGACGCTCTGAGCCATCGAAACGACGACCTCGTTGTTGGGCACGACGCCGGTGATGTGGAAACCGGTCTCGATGAAGGTACCCAGCGGAGCAAGGTTCTCCTGAACAACAGCGGCGCCGGCGGACAGCATGATGTAACCAAGAATGGGCTTCAGGGTGCCCGTCATCACCTTGTGGGCAGGACGCTTAAGCGCGACAAGGCCCACAAAGGCAAATAGACCCATAATCCACGCTGGCTTGGTCAGAATCGATTGGATAAACTCAAGTATGGGAAGGATGGCTTGCATCTGCGCTTCCTTTCTCTCTAACGTGGGCGCGTTTCCCTCTTCCACAGGGAACCGCCCTTTTTTGTGCCGCTTTAGGCGTTAGCGGCGGCCGCCTTGATTGCCTCGAGGGCGTCTTCGCGGATCTTCTTCTTGTTCACATAGCTGCGAACGATCACAACGTTGCCGTGGAGCTCGGGGGCGAGTTCTTTAACGGTGATGAACAGATCCGGATTTGCGGAAGAAGCACCGTTCAGGTCCATAGACTCAACGTCGGCCTTGATGCCCTCCTCCTCGCAAAGCTCCTCGACTTTGCCAGCGAGCATCAGGCTGGACCCGATGCCGTTTCCGCATACGGTGATGATATGCATGGCAACCTTCCTCTCCTACACGTGACGGTTTTCCGTCTATCCAAAAGCGGCGACGCATCGCCGTGCCATTAAGGCCTAAAAGAATGAACGCATGGTCTCCAAAACCTGCTCGGGCGTATCGCATGCGCTGAGCTTGGCAACGCAGTCCTCGTCCTCGAACATCTGCGAAAGCTCCGCCAAGCAGCCAAGATGAGCCTTGGGGTCGGGTGCGCAAATACCCACGAGCACGTAAACCGGATCGAAATCCTCGTGTCCAAACGCAATGGCAGGGTCAAGCGTGACGATACAGATCCCCGCTTCACTCACATTGCCATCTGCCTGAGCGTGGGGCATGGCGATGCCCTCTTCCAAGACCATATAGGGGCCGAATTTGTGAACCGATGAAATCATGGCATCGACATAGCTCTGATCGCATTTGCCAGCGTCTACGAGCAACTTACCGCATGCCCTGATCGCTTCCTCCCAGTCGGAGGCCTCGACGTGGCAGGCAACAAGCTCGGGCTTAAGAAGATCGGTCAGCATGCTCGTCCCCTACTCCTCGGGCAGGATGTGAAAACCAAGCGCCTGAATGTCGCGGGCAAAGCCCTTGACCGTATCAAGCGAGTACTCAAGCAAATCTGTCCCGAAATTCTTGCGCTTGGCAAGAAGGGCATTGGGGACCGTAATGATCTGGCATCCAACGGACTCCGCCTGGAAGATATTGAGGACCTCGCGCGTAGACGCCCAGAGAACCTCGGCAGCAGGCTTAACGGCAGCCTTCTTTACGGACTCTGCCATGAGGGGCAGCGGATCGACGCCGGTATCGGCAATGCGACCGGCAAAGATGGACAGAATAGAGGGGGTCTCAGCAGAGACGGCATCGACAAACTCGTCGACCTGCTCGGGCGTGAAGATAGTGGTGACATTCACCTTGATGCCGTCGGCAGAAAGGCGCTTGACCAGCGCGGCAGTGGACTCGCCCTTGGTGTTGAGCGCCGGGATCTTAACGTAGACGTTGTCTGCCCAGGTTGCGATCTCGCGAGCCTCGGCTTCCATACCCGCCTCGTCGTCGGCGAACACCTCAAAAGAGACCGACACATCAGTAATGTGCTCAAGAACCGTCTTGGCAAAAGCGCGGTAGTCGGTCACGCCGCCGGCCTTCATAAGGGAAGGATTGGTCGTGAAGCCCTGAACGTTGCCATTGTCATGCATGTCAAGCATACCCTCGAGGTTAGCGCCGTCGGCAAACACCTTGATCGCCATGTTCGGTCCTTTCTCATCTAACACTATTGCTATCGAAAGCCTTTTTCTTTGTTTCAAAAGCTTTTCGGTTTTCTTTTATAAACCATTTCAAAAGCTATCGAAAGCTCAATTGTCAACTTTCCGTGAACGGTCGAATATCGGACGTGAACGTACTTCTTTTGGGCGGCACCTTCAGAATGAGACTCTTTATAGCCCGTTTACGTGCGAACTATCTGCTACGCATGCATTTATGACATGCCATTCCGTTCTTTTGATTCATTCGAATTTGCCTTGTTCTTTTCATATCGATACGTTATATTTCGATTACGAAAGGCGCATCTTTTTACCTTTTGTTCAAAAGGAGCGGCATATGGCATCTACTTCAGACCTTTCACCGGCCGAGCGTCAGCGATTTATCATGAATTGGCTGGCCGAAAAGCCAAATATCTCGGTATCCGACATCGTTCGCCGTTTTTCGGTTTCGGAAGTCACCGCACGACACGACCTCATCTCGCTGGAATCCGAAGGCAAGCTGCGTCGCGTACGCGGCGGAGCGGTATCGCTTTCTCGCTCCAACGCAATCTCGTATCCCGAGGAGCGCATCAATGTCCAAGTCGAGGCCAAGGAAGCCATCGCCGCAACCGCAGCAACTCTTGTTGATGATGGCGATGTTCTGGTAATTGATATCGGCACCACAGGCTTTTACTTCGCTAAGGCCCTCATGGACAAGCGTGAGATCACCATTATCACCGGCGATCTTGCAATCGCGAACTACGCCAGCTTCAATCTCCCCAATGCTTCGGTAGTGCTGCTGGGCGGCTCCGTGCGCAAGGGCCACCTCTATCTCGCGGGCGCACTAACGCTCGACTGCATGAGCAAACTACATGCCGACAAGGCGTTTGTCAGTGCCGACGGATTCCACCCCGACCACGGTTTTACCGTCGAGCACGACTTCTCGGCCATGATCAAGCATATGTACCTTACCAACTCAAACCAGGGCTACATGATGGTTGACCAGGGAAAGTTCAATAAGACCAGTTTTTATCAGTCCGCGCAGATCGATGACCTCGACGGCATCATCGTTGATGGAGACGACGAGGGCATCATGACGGCGGCGATCGAGAGCAGTCGCAGTCATCCCAAGCTCTATATTGCAAAATAGCTCAAATGGCCGGGTCGCCCCCACTGCGGGCGACCCGGCCATTTATTAAATCAACCCAAAATGGCGCATCGCTGTGACGGTGCCATCGTGTGCGACATCGTCGGTCACGTAGTCGGCGACTGCCTTGACCTCGGGCATGGCGTTGCCCATGGCTACAGCCGTCTCGACGGCGGCGAGCATACCCAGATCGTTGCCGGAATCGCCAAAGCCAAAGGTGCGCGCGTTGCCGGTGCGACCCAGGTATTCCAGCGCTCGCGCCACGCCCACGCCCTTGTCGATGCCCCTGGGGCTCAGCTCACAGTTTGCTTGCTGAGCCCGCTTGGAAGAGTGGCGGCAAACGCGTCTCCCAGTCAATCCGGCACCGCCGAAGCGAACCCCACACGTGCCCGCCGGCAAGCGGCACGCGCCCGTCAACGCAAAGGTCCGGCGGGACGCACCTAGCATCCCACCGGACCATCAGTCGTCCAGGAGGCCGCCGCGACGAGCCCCTAGATCTTCGCAAGCTCCTCAGAGATGACGCGGCAGACGTCCTCAGCCTGAGGCATCACGCCGTACATCTCGAAGAAGCCGTGGTCGCAGCCGCGATAGCGAATCGCGGTGACGTCAACGCCCGCATCCTGCAGCCTCTTCGCAAACAGCTCGTCCTGATAGCGCAGGTAGTCATACTCGGAAGAGATGATGACCGTGCGGGGGAACGCGCTCACATCCTCCGCGAACAGGGCAGACACCCTCGGGTCGAGCATCTCCTCCGCATTGCCGTTGGTATACATCATTGGCAGGTCGTCGTTGGCGTTGCGGATGCGATCCACCCTGCTCAGAGCCTCGTCCCTCTGGTCGTTCACGATCTCATAGAGGTCATAGGACCATTCCTCCGGAACAGGGCCGCCGTCGACGAGCGGATACAGCTCGGCCACGAGCTTGATCCTGTCCGCATGGGACCCGTCGAGGACGACAGCGTTGGTCAGGCTTCCGCCCGCGGAGTCGCCAGCCACGGCGACCCGCGTCGCGTCGACACCCAGCTCATCCGCATGCTCGACAAGCCAGCCGAGCGTCTTCACGCAGTCCTCGACGCCACCGGGGAACATCGTCTCGGGAGACAGGCGGTACTCCGGGTAGATCGCGACGCAGCCCGTTCGCTCCGCGATGTCGCGCAGGCAGTTCTCGTACTGGCCGATGTTGCCCACCATAAAGCCGCCGCCGTGGATGAACACGAGCGCGGCAGAACCGCTCTCGTGGCTCTCGGGCGTGAAGACGTGCAGGGGAATGCCCCTGTCGCCAAAGTTCATGACAACGGTCTTCTTGGCAACGCCAGCGCCCCTCACGACGTGGGTCTCCTTGTTGGGCGCGGAGCGCCACGCGATCACGTCCACCGGCCCCGCCGGCGCCGGACCGGCAGCGAGCTTCGCGCGGGCGCGCGCATAGACGCGCGGATCGAGCACGTGCTCGCGATCGTCTCCCGGCACGGGCTTCAGCGCGAGCTTCAGCCCGTTGGGCTCGACGACCTCCCTGACTCCACGCTCAAGCACTTCAAGCTCGGAAGTGGGGTACTTCCTCTCATCGGCACCCATGATTAGCCGATCTTCAGCTCGTCGAGCTTGGCGTCAAGCTTGGCCATCTCATCGGCGGAAAGCTCCCACTCGAACGTCTCGCAGTTCTGGATCGCGTGGGCGTCCGTGCGCACGCCAACGAGCGCGGTGCCCACGTACTCCTTCTGGGTGCTCCAGTTCACGGCGACCTGCGCCACGGGCTTGTCGTGAGCCTCGGCGATCTCGTCCATGACCTTGAGCAGCTCCTGGACGCGCGAGAACTTGGGCTCCTGGAAGTAGTCGTAGAAGCCGCCGCGGACGTCGCCCTCCTCGAACTTCGGCAGCTCGCGGAACTTGCCCGACAGGATGCCCGCGCCAAGGGAGCCATAGGTGAAGGAATCGATGCCGCGCTCGTAGCCCCACTTGATGAGGTTCTCGGAAGAACGGTCGACCATGGAGTAGGGCGGCTGCTGGACGTCGACCTGAGCGACCTTCTCGCACTCCTCGATCATCTCGGTCGTGAAGTTGGAGACGCCGATGTGGCGAATCTTGCCCTGCTCCTTGAGGAGCTGGAGGGCGCACATCGTCTCGGAGAACGGGGTCTTGGCGTCGGGCCAGTGCACGAAGTAGAAGTCGATGTAGTCGGTGCGGAGGTTGCGCAGCGAGCTCTCGACCTCCCTCATGATGTTCTTGAACGAGGAGTCGCGGTCATAGCCGGCGGCGCTGGTGATCAGGCCAACCTTGGTCGAGAGCAGGTAGCTCTCTCTGTCGACGCCCCTGAGCGCGTTGCCGACGACCTTCTCGGACGTGCCGTTGCCATAGCACGGCGCGGTGTCGATGAGGTTGACGCCGTGATCGAGCATGGTGCGGATGGCGGACATGCTAGCGGCGTCATCGTTCTCACCAAAGGAGTCGCCGCCGATCGCCCAGGTGCCCACAGCGAGCTGGGAGACGTCGACGTCGGAGTTCTTGAGGTGCGTGTAGCGCATGTTCTCTCCTTCTAATGGGGCGGCACGCGTCGAATGTCCTCGATCGCGTGCCGCCGGGAATTGCCTTGAACAAGCTTCTAATGATCCGAAAGCCGCCTTACACGATGCCCACGAGGCCGAGGACGAGCGCCAGAATCATGATGCCAACCAGGATGATGTTGACGTTCACGTTCTTCTTGCGCAGGAGCCAGAGGACGACGAGCGTAAGCCCCAGGGGCACGATGCCCTTGAAGATCGAGTCGAGGTAGGTCTGGATCATGACGGGGTCAGAGTCCTGAACCGGAATGGACAGGATCGTGTTGAATTGGACGTTCGCCGCAGTCATGGCACCGATCATCACGAGGCCAACCGTGGAGGTCGCCTTGGTGATGAGCTTCATGAGACCACCCTCGTACATCTCGGAAATGAAGTTGGTGCCCATGCTGAAGCCGAGGTAGGTCATGAAGTATCGGCAGAGGATCGACGGGATGTTGTAGATCAGCAGGAACATGATCGCGCCGAGGGGCGAGCCGCTCATGGCGAGGTTGATGCCAATGCCGGCGGCGATGACGCGCAGGACGCCCCAGAAGATTGCGTCACCGATGCCGGACATCGGGCCCATCAGGGAAACCTTGATGCCGTCGATGGACTCGGTGTCGAAGTCTTCGTGCTGCGAGTTCTCCCTCTCCATGGAGGCGACGAGGCCCATGGCGAACGTGCCGACGTTCTGGGTAATGTTGTACCAAGTCGTGTGACGCTTCATGGCTTCGGCACGGGCCTCGGGGTCATCGGCGTAGTAGCGGTTAAGCGCGGGCTGGACGGAGTACAGCCAGCCGTCGGCGCCAGCCTTGACGGAACCGCCAGCGCAGGAGGCGAACACGGAGAAAGAGCGCAGGAAAATGCTGTTGAGCATCTTCTTGTCTTCAGGGCTCACATTCTTGGTCAGGTTGCTCATGCGAAGAAATCCTCCTCGTCGCTGGTTACAGAGTCGTTGGAAACGGCCTGGGTGGCCAAGCCCTTCTTGGTGAGATCGAAAATCTCCTTGTCGCGGAGGGCGGAGGCAACCGCGATGATGACGCCGAGAACCGCGATGGCGATCATCGGGAGGCCGAGGTACTGGTAGAGCGTGAAGCCCAGGAAGAAGTAGATGCTGAGCTCGGTGCTCCACAGCATCTGGAGCAGGAGCGCCATACCAACGGCGGGCAGGAGGGCGCCCACGGCGTTGAGGCCGCTCATGACATTGGCCGGAATCTGGTTGACGATAGCGGCAACGGGCTCAGCGCCAAGGTAAACGCCGAGGAAGGCGATGAGGCCAAAGGCGGCGTACTTAACGAACCAGAGAACGAAGTGCTGAAGCGCGAGGCCCTTCTCGTTGCCCTCGGCGGCCATCTTGTCAAAGGTGGCGGCGAAGAACGCGAGGAACACGTTGTTCATGAAGATCGAGAGGAACGCGGTGACGACGCCAACGGGAACGGCCAGCGTGATGGCGGCGCCTTGGTCGATGCCGGCGCCAACGGTGAAGGCGACGGCGAGGGCGGTCGCGGTAACGGGCTCGGCGGAGATGGCGCCACCGATGTTAACCGCGCCCATGAAGATTGCCTCGAGAGAGGCACCGATGATGACACCGGTCTTGACGTCGCCCATCAGAAGGCCCGCAACGAGGCCGACCACGAGAGGACGCTCGATCATACACTGACCGAGAACCCAGTTGCCGCCGTAGCAAATCAGCACGGTCAACCAGGCCATTACTGCTAACCCAATCATTTGACTTCCTTTCTCTCATTTCATTTGACCGCCTGGCCAAATCCCCTTATTTCTCCGCCGCCTCGATCAGACTCTTGAGAGGAGTCTTGGGATTGGACGGGATAAGCTGATGGAAAACCGGAATACCCTGCTCGCAAAGCTCCTTCGCGGCCTCGAGCTCATCCGGGTTGAGCATGATCGTGGAGTTGAGGGCGACCTTGCTATCCGGATCGGACTTGTCGAAGCGGCCGACATTGGCAACGTTCACGCCCTCGATCTTGCCCGGTGCGCCTTTAACGAGCTCAAGCACGTCACGCACGCAGTTTGTGAGCGCGAAGATGCGCATGGAGTCCGCACGCGGATCGTTCGCGATGCGGCAAGCATCCGGAACATCCTTGACGAGGAGCTTCTGGCCCGCCGGCGTACCCATGGAAAGCGTCATGCGAAGGGCATCGCTCTCCACGGCGTGCTTGTTGGCGACGATGATCCTGGTGGTGTTGAGCTCCTTGGTCCACACCAGGGCGACCTGCCCGTGAATCAGACGGTCATCGACTCGAACCTGAACAATCATTGTTTCCTCTCCTTACTTATTAGTGCTCTCTAATCGAAGAAGTCTCCGTCGGACCCCTCGTTGTCCGCGGCCTTGCTCGGAGGCTCGACGACCTGCATCGTCGCCCTCGCCAGCTCGACGCTCTGCTTGATCGAATCTGCCGTGACCGGCTCAGCGCCGAGGAGCGCCTCGATCACGAGGCCGAGGTTCATACCGGTAACATGGACGATCCCGCGCTTCTCCGGCTCCATGAGGACGACCTTCTGGAAGACGGAGCCACCGTAGATGTCGGTGAAGATGATGGCCTCGTCCTCAGGGCCCACCGAGTCAATAAACGCCTGGATGCGAGGGGTGAAATCGGAGTCGTCCACGTAGCAGTCAACTGCTTCCACCATGTCCGCCATACCGGTCAGGATCTCGATCGAGCTCCTGATTCCGCTTGCGAGGTGACCGTGCGACGCGACAAGAACTTTCTTCATCGAGTCTCTCCTAGAGCGAATAGTGGTTGGGGTTCAGAAGCTGGATCTTGCTTGCGACGAACGCGCGCATGTCGGGGGCGGCGTCTATCAGGAGGCCAACGCCGTTGCCGTCGTTCTTGCCGGAGTTGATGTCCTTCTCGAAGGCGCGGTACATGGAGCGGAAGTACTCCGTGGCGATGTTGAACTTGCTCATGCCGAGGTTCACGGCCTCCTGGAGCTGCTCGTCGGGGATGTCGGAGCATCCGTGCATGACGAGGGGAACGTTGACGGCCTCCCTGCAGGCCTTGATGCGCTCCATGTCGAGGTTCGGGACCTTGACGTAGGGACCGTGGGCGTTGCCGACGGCGATGGCGAGCGAACCACAGCCGGTGCCCTCGACGAACTCCTCGGCGAGGTTCGGGTCGGTATAGTGGTCGCTGTTCACGAAGTCGTTGGCGTCGGAGCCGTTGCCGACGTGGCCGAGCTCGGCCTCGATGTCAACGTCGAAGATCTTGGCGACCTGGACGACGTCCTTCGTGAGCTGGAAGTTCTCCTCATAGGGAAGCGAGGAGCCGTCGACCATGACGGAGGGGAAACCGGCCTTGACGCCCTTGACGGCGATCTCGTAACCAGCGGAGTGATCCTGGTGGACGGCGACGGGCACGCTCGCGCGCTCGGCGTAATAGCGGGCTGCGAAGGCGATGATGTCGAGGGCACAGTGGTCCTCGAAGCCGGGCCAGTACTGGATGATGATAGGCATGTGCTCATCCTCGGCGGCCTGGATCGCATAACGGATGGTCTCCGTGTTGATGACGTTGATCGCGGGCACGCCATAGTGGTGCTCGGTCGCATGTTGAAGAAGCTCGTTGACCTTGATGAGAGACATCTTTGTCTTCCTTTCACTTGGATAACCATTGGATTGGACAGTTCTCAGCTCGTCAGCTGGTTGAACACGAAGAGAAGCGCGAGGCAGGCAGGCGCTTGCAAAACGCGGTGGAGCCTATGCGGCCGACTGGCCCTCAGGCTGTGGCGCTGCGCTTCGACGCCACAGTACGTACGCCACAAGAGCAACGACCGCAGCAATCGTTGAAGCGAGGGCGAAGGCCAGAAAACCCGCGTGCGTGCCGAGCGCGTCGCACGCCCAACCGCCAAACAGGTTCGCAACCACGACGGACAGACCGCTCTGAACCATCGCGAAGGCGCTCTGACCTCGAGCGCGACAATCCTCGTAAGTGTGGTTGGCAATGTAGGTAACGCAGGAGTAGTAGACGGTCATGTAACTCACGCTCTGCAGCAGCTGGCCGCAGATCATGACCGGGACGATGCCGATGCCCACGAGCACGAGCCTGAGCGCCGCCATGAAGCAGGAAAAGATCAGGAGGTTCATCTCGCCGAAGCGCCTGACCAGCTTGGAGGAAACGAGCAGGATGGGGATCTCGCTCGCAGCGGAGACCGCACTCAGGACGCCCACGAGGTTCTGACCCTCGCCAAGCTCGACCGCGTAGCGGCCCAAGAACGCCCCGATGAAGCCAATCGCGGCCGAACTGATGAAGGCGAAGACCAAGACGAAGGCGATCTCATTGCTGGTGAACAGCGAGAGGAGGCCCTTTCCGTGGGAGACCTTGGGATCGTCCGCGGCATTGGCGCGAATTCCCGCCTCGGGGAGGCGCCACATGTGAGCCGCGAAGACCACCAGCGCGGCAGAGACCACCGCGAACTGGATTTGAGGAGCCATGTCGAGCAGCCGACCGACGATCAGGACGACGATGGCATAGCCGATAGTGCCACCCATGCGAATGCGAGAAAAGTCCAGGCCAGAGCGATCCGCGAGCTCGATGACGAGGGAGTCGCTCAGGGGCAGGAGCCCCGAGAAAAACGCCGAGAACGCAAAGGTTACGAGAAGGACCGGGACGAACGTCGACGCCAGGTAATACAGCGGAGCGAGTACCGCCGCCGCAAGGCAGAGGATCACGATGACCGCGCGGCGGCGCCCGAGCTTGTCGGCGATCGTCGACCAGAGCGGCTGGATGGCGAGCGCACACACCGGGGTCGCCGCGAGGAGGATGCCGGTCTGGGCTTCGAAGTGATTCGCCATCTAGCGTGAAACGAAGTTGTGAGGCGTTGGAACAATGTTCTGTTGTTTCATCGTTTTTATGCCGTTGTTTCACGGCTCATAAGATAGCAGCTCAAGATGAGATTGTGCCGGGGAAGCACCGATTTACCGTGAACGGTAGGAAATCAGCGGTGAAACGCTATTTCACCGCTTATGAAACATTTTGCTTTATTTTCACCTCTCTTGACCTAAGATACAAAGCAAACTAGGGCCAAGGAGTAACCATGGATAAGACAGGGGATGTGCTCAGCCACATCTGCGCAGTCATGAGCAGCCTATCCCCCTCGGAGAAGGCAATCGCAACGTATGTGCTCGACCACCCGTCGGACGTCGCAACGATGACCGTCCGCGAACTCGCCGCAGAAACCGGTACGTCACCGGCGTCTGTTTCGAGGTTCGCAAGGACGCTTGACTACCGAACCTATTCGGACATGCGTCTGGCGCTCGGCATATCCATCAGCAGGGCCTCCGGCGAGGAAAAGGCCACGGGCGGCAAGGTTACTCTGGACGACGTCGAGGGCTCCATTAAGTACGTCCTGTCTCACAAGGTCAAGGAGCTCTCCCAAACCGCCTCGCTCATTGACTCCGATGACTTTTCGGCAGTCGTCAATCTGCTCCACAACGCCAACCTCGTCCTGATTGCGGGCGTCGGCAACTCGATTAGCATGGGCGTAAACGCGGCGTTCAAGCTCTCACAGGTTGGAGTCAGGGCGTTTTGCCCCAGTACCACCGATGCCATGGTCTCCGCCGCAACCAGCCTCAAGGAGAATGACATCCTGCTCGTCATTTCGACGTCCGGATACTCGAAGCGCCTCGTCAACATATTCGACTCTGCCGAGGATTCGAACACCCCCATCATCATGATCACAGACAACCCAGATACGCCGCTCGCGAAGCGTGCCACGTATATCATCCGAGCCATCTCGCGAGATCAGGCCATCACCGGAACCGAGGTCGCCTTCTCGCACAGCTCGATCAACTTCGTCATCGAGCTGCTGTTCCTCTTCCTGACCTCTTGCTGGGATGACCCGGTAGAGTTTAACAGGATCATCTCGAAGAATCTCTTGGGAGACAGGCAATACAGCTAGGACGACGCACACCGGCGCACCGACGCCCAGACCGAAACGGGAGGACCCCTTGATAAAGCTCATCCTCGCAGACATGGACGGGACCCTGCTGCCGTTTGGCTCAAGGGTCGTATCGGAGCGCACGCACAGCGCGATTCTTTCGGCGCTTGATGCGGGCATCGCGTTCGGCCCCGCAAGCGGCCGCGACTACGCCGACCTGGCCGATGCCTTTGACGGCGACGCGCGCTGTTTCTCGACCGGCATCATGGCCAACGGAAAGAAGGTCTTCTCCAGCGGCGAACTCGTGTTCAAAAAGACGCTCTCGACGGAGGCCCTCGTCAAGCTCGATAGCGCCGTACGCCCCTACGCGGGGACGTCACTCTGGCTAGTCGCCGATATCGATGAGACAGGCAAACGCTGCGAGCAGTTCCTCTGCGCCGTCGAGCCTGGCGACGAATTCGCCCTGGAAATCGTTAAGGACTCCGGAAGAGACATGGCGCTCGGAGACGTGCCCACGAACCGTGACGTCATCACCGCCGGCATCTTCGTCAACGTCAGCTCCGCCCCGACGGAAGTCGTTCGGAGTCGATGCAAGGAAGCCTGCCCAGAGCTTGATTTCCCCTCGCCCGTCCCATTCTTCCTCGATGTTGTTCCGGCTGGCTGGAGCAAAGTAAACGGACTCGACGCGCTTCTCGGCAGCCTTGGGGTCACGCTGGACGAGGTCGCTTTTATCGGAGACTCGGAAAACGACGTGACGCTCCTCGAAAAGGTGCCGAACTCCTACGCAGTCGCGGGCGCGATGCCAGAGGCGAAGGCCGCGGCCCATCACCTGATCGGGGACGCAGCCGAGGACTCCGTCGCGAAGCTCATCGAACAGATTGTCCAGCAGCGAGGCTAGGGTTCCGCCAGCGTGGCATGCGCCGCGTGCCTCGTCATCCGTTCGTGGCGCGCTACCTCGTGACGATCCAGAGCGTGGCCATCGTCGCGACGCCGATGCCTACGATGAGCGCGACCCACAAGACGCGGACCACGAGGTTCATGTCGCCCGCCACCACCATGTCGTTCGCGTGCCAGAACCAGCTCTCGTTTCCCTTGCGCATGATGCCCTCCCTTGGCCTCGATTACGCCATCTATGGCCGAGCAATCGCAGGTCACGTGCCGTGGATTTGCCCTACGCCCAGCTTTCAGTTCTGTAAGGCGGCGGGAGCCTGTGCGAGACCCCGAGTCCTGAGGCTGTTGCAATGAAAATGGGAATCAAGGAGCACGCATCAATCATATGGGTTCCTTTCTAGGATAAGGGCAAACGAAGCATCCATCATATAATGGAGCGACGCAACCAGAGAGGTCACCCATGGAATTTTACGCAAGCTGCCCCGAGGGCTTTGAGTCCGCACTCGCCGATGAGCTTAAACGCCTCGGGCTTTCGCATGTCCGCCGCCTGAAGGGCCGCGCTACATTTGAGGGCGAGCTCGAAGAAGGCTACCGCGCCTGCCTGTGGTCGCGCCTGGCCAGCCGCGTGTTTGTGGTGCTCGGGCGCTTTGGGGCACAGGATGCCGATGAGTTGTACGACAGCGTTTACGACATCGCCTGGGAGAACATCGTCCGCCCCGGCGCCACCATCGCCATTACCGCCCGCGGCGTGACCGAGCAGCTGCGCAACACGCGCTTCTCGGCCCTGCGTGCCAAAGACGCGCTGTGCGACCGCCTGGCCGAGACCACGGGACGTCGCGCCGATGTCGATGCCGCCGACCCCGATGTTCACCTACTGCTTTCGCTGCGCCAGCGCCGCGCGAGCATAAGCCTAGACCTTTCGGGCGACCCGCTGTTCAAACGCCTGCCGCCCGCCGCGACTCGTGCCGGCGAGGGCGCACACGTGTTGCGCCCCGACTACGCCGCCCTGGTGCTGGCGCAGGTCGGCTGGACCGCACTATGCGAGCGCGAGCTGACGGCCGACGATTACGAGAACGAAGCCCTTCCCACGCTGATCGATGCCTCGTGCGCCGGCGGCGGTCTGCTGCTGGAGGCCGTGAACATTCTGACCGACCGCGCCCCGGGCGTCGCACGCGAGCGCTGGGGCTTTGAGGGCTGGCAGCTGCACGATGCCGCCCTGTGGGAGCAGCTGCTTGCCGAGGCGCGCGGGCGCGAGGCGGCAGCGCGCGAGCGCCAGGCGCGCATCGTGGCCGTGGATGTTGACCCCGCCGCCCGCAAGACCGCTGAGCGCATGGTCAAGTGTGCCGGCTACAAGCGCTTTGTCGATTTTTGCGCCGCCAAGTCCGCCACCGTACTGGACCACGCGGGCGCTGTCGCCGGCGCCGCCGTGGTCGCGGATACGACCGAGACACCGCTTTCGCTCATGCATGACACCATGACGCTCATCGGCGAGTTGCGCTGCGCGCCCGAGCTTGCCGCGGCGCCGGTCGCCGCGCTCACCCGCGACGGATTGCTGGCCCGCGCGCTCCACACCGAGCCCGAGCGCTCGATCGCCGTCATGCCCAACAACGAAGAGGCGACCGTCGAAGTCTGGCCTTCGCTCGACCACGCCGCCGCAGCGTTTGAGGCTGCGACCAGTGCGGATGCCGAGGCCGAGGCTGCGGATGCCAACGAAGTCAACGATGAAGCCGCCGTTTCCGCCATGCCCGAGCCTGCCGCCATGCTCGACCTGGGCGACGGCAAGCCACTGCCCGTGCTCATCCCCGAGTCCGAGCAGTTCGCCAACCGCCTGCGCAAGAATGCCCGTCTGCGCCGCAAGTGGGCCAGGCGCGAGGGCGTGAGCTGCTACCGCGTCTACGATGCCGACCTGCCCGACTACTCCGCCGCTATCGACCTGTACGAGGGTTGCCCGCAGACGCCGGGCCGCTGGCTCGTCATCGCCGAATACGCCGCGCCCAAGACCATCGACCCCGCACTGGCCCAGGCCCGTATGCTCGACATTCTGGCCATCGCGCCGCGCATCCTAGATGTTCCCGCCGAGCATGTGCACGCCAAGGCCCGCATGCGTTCGCGCGGCGGCTCGCAGTACGGCAAGCAGGGCGCCGGCAAGGGCGGCTCGGGCGAGCGCGCCAATATCGCGCGTCGTCGCCTGCCGCTCATCGAAGAGGGCGGCCTCACCTTTGCCGTCAACTTTGGCGACTACCTGGACGTCGGCATCTTCTTGGACCACCGCGTCACCCGCAACCTGGTGCGCGAGCACGCCAAGCAGGCGCGCCGCTTCCTCAATCTGTTTGCCTACACCGGCACTGCCACCTGCTACGCGGCCGATGGCGGCGTCGAGGAGACCGTGACGGTCGACCTCTCCAATACCTATCTGGACTGGGCCGAGCGCAACATGCGCCAGAACGGCTTTGTGGGGCCTCAGCATCATTTTGTGCGCGACGACGTGCTTGCCTGGATTCGCAACCAGCGCCAGACGCGCAACCGCTGGGACCTGATCTTTGTCGACCCGCCCACGTTCTCGAACTCCTCCAAGATGGGC
The DNA here is from genome assembly GCF_003438115.1 of Collinsella sp. OM08-14AT. NCBI lineage: Bacteria > Bacillati > Actinomycetota > Coriobacteriia > Coriobacteriales > Coriobacteriaceae > Collinsella > Collinsella sp. OM08-14AT. The sequence goes on along the minus strand of NZ_QSTE01000004.1, from coordinate 26,020 downwards.
CGCCGCACCTGGGATGTCCAGCGCGACCATGTTGAGCTGTTAGCCGGCGTATCGCGCCTGCTCGCGCAGGGCGGCCATGCCATCTTTAGCTGCAACCTGCGCGGCTTCCGCCCCGAAACGCGCAAGCTCGCGCGCGTGGGCGTGGTGCTGGAGGACATTACGGCGCAGACCATCCCCGAGGACTTCGCGCGCAACCAGAAGGTGCACCACTGCTACATCGTGCGCCGCCTGCCCATCGAGGACGCCATGGCCGAGGTCGGCTTTAGCGCCGAGGAAATTGCCGAGCGCGTCGAGGAGCTGCGCAACCCCGAAGCCCGCAAGCCTCGCGCAACGGCGCCCGCGCACGCGCAGGCAGGCGACCGGGAGCCGCGCGGCAACGGCAAGCCTGACTCCGCCGGCAAGCCCAAAAAGAAGAAGTTCTACGCCAGCAAGCCCAAGGGCAAATAACAAAGTTGCGGTGGAATACGGACTGTTTTGCCTGGAATTAGGCAAATTTAGACCGTATTTCACCGCAACTCATATTGGGATGGTGGTTGGCGATCTAGCCTTGGATGACCAATCGGTAGCCGATGCCCACATGCGTCTGGATATAGCGCGGATGCGCGGGGTCGGACTCGATTTTCTTGCGCAGCGTGCCCATAAAGACGCGCAGGCTCGCCAGGTCGCTCTTGGTCGCCGTGCCCCAAATCTCGTGCAGGATAAACTGGTGCGTCAACACCTTGTCGGCGTTGTGCGCCAGCAGACACAGGAGCTTGTACTCGATCGGCGTCAGGTGCAGTTCCTCGCCATCCATCATGGCGATGCCGGCATCAAAATCGATATGCAACTCGCCGGTATCGAACGAGCCCTCGGAGGCAACGCCGCCCGTTTGCGCATACGAAAGGCGCCTGAGCGTCGTGCGAATGCGCGCGAGCAGTTCCTCGACCGAAAACGGCTTGGTCAGGTAGTCGTCGGCACCGGCATCGAGCGCGCGGATTTTGTCCGCATCCTCGCTGCGCGCCGAAACCACGATAATCGGCATGCCCGACCATGCGCGCACCGACTCCACCACCTTGACGCCGTCCATATCGGGCAGGCCCAGATCGAGCAGCACAATGCTCGGCGCCTGCGATGAGGCGGCGGCGATGGCGGCATGGGCGGTCTCCACAGCCATATGGCGCAAGCCGTGCGCCTCGAGCGCGGCAACAATAAGATTGCGAACGGCGGGGTCGTCCTCAACGACCAAGATGAGCGGTTTTACGGCAGAGTTCGGCACAGCGCTACTCCTTATCAAACGAAACGTCGGCGGCGGGAAGTTCAATCGTAAAGACCGAACCGTGCGGGTCCGCCGCGGCAACCTCTATGCTACCGCCATGTGCCAACGCAATGGAACGGCAGAGCGAAAGACCCAGGCCAACGCTGCGGTGGCTGTCGGCCAGACCATGGTTGGCGGTATAGAACGACTCGAAGATCCGCTCGCGATCCTCGGGTGCGATGCCCGGACCATCATCGGCCACCGAGCACGCCACGCGTCCATCGTCGACGCTAATCGAAATCATGATATGCGAGCCCGCGGGCGTATAGGTGATGGCGTTGTTCACCAGATTGACCACCAGCTGCACCATCAGGCGTGCATCGACGTTGACGAGCGCCGGCTCATCGCACGCCACCACCTTAAGGTCGTGCTCGCGCACGGCAGGGTTCACGTGGCGCAGCGCCTCCTCGACGATATCGTCCATGAGCTCGAGCGTGATCGACAGGCGCATACCGCCACCCTCGAGCTTGGTGATGGCGAGCAGATTCTCGACGGTGGCGTTGAGCCACAGCGCATCCGAGCGAATGGATAGAAGCAGGCCGCGGCGCGTCTGGGCATCGAGCACCGCGGTGCCGGTCGAGCCCTGATCGAGCAGCACGTCGGCATTACCCGAAATACTGGTAAGCGGCGTGCGCAGATCATGCGAGATGGAGCGCAGCAGGTTGGCGCGCAGCTGTTCGTTTTTGGCGAGCACCGCCGCTTCCTCGCGGGCCTCCATGGCGCGGGCGCGGTCGAGCGCCAGCTCGCCTTCGCTCACGATGGCATCGGCAAGCGTCCGCTCCTCATGCGTCAGCACGTCGGGCTCGGCAACGATAGCCAGCACGCCCACCACCGAGGCGGGGTCGCCCGAACGGACGAAGCCGTCGCCCGTGCGAACCGTCAGGTAGATGCCATAAAACGCCGAGCCGCCATAGGTGGCATCGAGCGGCGTTCCCACATAGGCGGACGCCGAGAGCCGCGGCGGCATCTGCGGCGCCAGTTCATGCACCGGCGCGGCATCGCCCACGGCCGTGTATGTCGCACACGGCAGCAGGTCATCGCCCTCGGCGTCGGCGCTGTACCACACGACCGGACAGCCCGAAAGACGCGCCAGCTGCGTTGCCATGGCATGGACAATCTGCTGCTGATCGGCGCACCGCTGCAGCATGCGGTTGGTCTCGAGCACCATATGCGTACGGCGGTCGCTAGCGGCAGCCTGTGCCAAGGCGCGGCGCAGGGCCAACGCAATCGAGCTCGACACAAGCGAGACCACAAACATGATGAAGAACATGCCGGGATAGACACGGTCGATAAACGACAGCGAGTAGCGCGGGCCGACAAACAAGAAGTTGTAGAGCGCCACGGCGGCAGCCGAGCTCAGCAAGCAATACAGGCGACTCCAGGTAAAGAATGCGCACAGCTGAACGGCGAACACATAGACGATCATGATGCTCGGCGCGAGCCCCGGATGGTCGAGCAGCGCGCCCACAATCGTCGCCGCGGCTAGCAGCCCCGCCGATACGCAGGCGTCATACAGAGGGCTGCGACGCGTCAGCGTTGTACGCCGCCACCAAAAGTTCTCGGCAATATCGCCGTCCGCACGGACGTCCATCAGCGCCCCGCCCCTCTCTCAAAAACAAAAACCACCACAAAGGTGACTGGCACCTTTGCGGTGGTGGCCTCCTTGTGGTGGTTTCAAGTGTATAGCCTTTGCAGCCTGCGGTCGCTAGACAAACAGCAGACGTCGACTACGGACGCTCGTCGGGAGCCAGGCGCTGCATCTTGCTCACGGCCTTAAACTTGGTGAACAGCGGCACGTACTCAAAGCTCACGTTGGAGTTCTCCAGGCCGTACCAGCGCGCAGGCGTGCCGGCGGCGCGGCGGATGATGTACTTGAGCGTGATGGCCGTACGCTCGCTGGGCTCCACGTCGCTTTCGGGCGCCAGCAGCTTGCGGATCATGACGAACTTAAACGTACCGATGTTGCCCGGGTCCTTGTAGACCGAGTAGTCATGCGTCTGCGCCGGCAGCTCGCCGCTGGCAGCCAGGTCCTGAACAACCTGGCGCAGGTAAGCATTGACGCGCTGGTTGATCTTATAGCCCAGGTACAGATGCACGCGGAATACGTAGTCGGTGCCGAACGTCTCGACCGAGTAGGCAAAGGTATGCGGCTCCTCCATGGTCTCGACATTCACGAACCACCAGGCGCGAGCGCGCTTGGGGTGCTTATCCAAAATCGAGTAGACGATATCGCGGTCGATATAGTCGGTGTTGGTGTCCTTGGTCAGGTACACGATGTTGTCGCTCATGAGCTCGTAGCGATCGTCGTCGCGCAGGCGTTTGAGCTGCGGCAGGTAGCTGCGCAGCGGCAGCAGCGTAAACTGGCGCTGCTCAACAGCCGTACCGTTGTACCAGCACACCATGATGCCCATGATGAGCGCGGCCATGAGGATGGTGAAATAGCCGCCGTGGAAGAACTTGGTGAGTGAGCTCACGAAGAAGAAGCCTTCGAGCAAAAGGAAGAAAGCCGCGAAGATCCACGGAGCAACCTTGAGCTTGCGCTCCTCGTGCAGGTAGAAGAAGAGCAGCAGCGTGGTGCACATCATAGTCAGCGTAATGGCAAGGCCGTAGGCGGCTTCCATATGCGCCGAGTTCTGGAACAGCAGCACCACGATGACGCAGCCGACAAGCATGACGTTGTTGACCATGGGGATGTAGAGCTGGCCCTTGGTCTCGGCAGGATAGAAGACCTGCATATGCGGCATGAGGTCCAGGCGGCTGGCCTCGGACACCAGCGAGAATGCGCCAGTGATGAGCGCCTGCGAGGCGATGATGGCCGCGACGGTGGAAAGGCCGACGGCAAAGGGGCGCAGACCCGGGGCGAGCATCTGGTAGAAGGGGTTGAGGTCGGCGATACCCATGAGCTCCGGGTTGCCGGCGTTGTTGATAAGCCACGCGCCCTGGCCCATGTAGGACAGCAGCAGGCAGCACTTAACGAACGGCCAGGTGGCGTAGATGTTGCCGCGGCCCACATGGCCCATGTCGGAGTAGAGCGCCTCGGCACCGGTGGTGGCAAGGAAGCAGCTGCCCAGAATCATGATGCCCGCGTGGTTGTTGGGGCTCAGCAGAAAAGCGATGCCACGCAACGGGTTGAGGCACAGCAGCACCGCGGGATACTGGCAGACAAAGAACAGGCCCGTGCCGCCCAGGAACAAAAACCACAGCGTCATGATGGGGCCGAAGGCGTGACCGATCTTGGCCGTGCCGATGCGCTGCACCAAGAAGAGCGCGATGATGATGGCAAGCGTGATGGCGACGACACGACCCTGGTCGTCACCGAGCACGGCATGGACCGCCGGGATGGTGCGCAGGCCCTCGATGGCCGTGGTGACGGTAACGGCAGGCGTCAGGATGCCGTCGGCGAGGAGCGCCGCGCCGCCCAGCATGGCGGGGATGATGAGCCACTTGCCGCAGCGCTTGACCAGGCTGTACAGGGCAAAGATGCCGCCCTCGCCGTGGTTGTCGGCACGCAGCGAGATCAGCACGTACTTGACGGTCGTCAGCAACGTGACCGTCCACACGACAAGGGAGAGCGCGCCGAGCACGAACTCCTGCGTGACGCTTCCGATGCCGCCGTTGCCAGCAACGAGCGCCTTGGTTACATACATGGGGCTGGTGCCGATATCGCCATACACCACGCCCAGCGTGACGAGCATCGCCGAGATGCTCACAGGAATCGCAGCGTGCGAGGCTACTTCCTTTGCCTTTTGTTCCATAAGCCGGTTTCCTCCCAATTTTAACGTTCGACGGGATTATAGGTAATCAGCCCATATTTTAATGGCACCGTTTTCCCAGCTAGATAAACATTTATGCGGCCTTTAGGCCACCGCGGCGATATGGAATGTGACAAAGGGACGCCCCTTTGTCACATTCGTCATTTTCCGAGCCAGTTTTTGAACCACCACTCCATGGAGCGGCTCATCTCGGTCATAAAGGGACTGGTGTGCTTGCGTGTGTAGATATCCACCACGCGCTCGCCCACCTCGCGGGCGTGCGGGCGAAACATCGCGTCCATCTCGGCCACCTGCGCATCCAAGGTCGCGGCGTCGGCGCGACAATAACGCTCCTCATGCACCAGGTTCACCACGGGATGCGCGATCGCCGGGCGCTCCTTGCGGGGCGTGCCGATGATGAGCATCGACAGCGGCATGGTATAGGGAGGCAAGTCCAGCAGCGCGGCGACTTCCTCGGCGTTCTCGACGACATCGCCGATATAGCAGCTCCCCAGCCCCAGGGCCTCGGCGGCAACCACGGCGTTTTGAGCGGCGATCATGGCATCCTGTGCCGCGATGGCAAAGTCGCCCAGGCCCGGCGCACGACGGGGCGACTTGCCCGTGCGCTCGACAAACTCGGGCTCAAAGCAACCCACATGCTCAAACAGATCGATCCACTTGGCATAGTCGACTACAAATATGAGTGCCCAGGGCGCCTTGGCGATCATGGGCTGATGATCGCACAGGTCGGCCAGGCGGTCCAATGTGGCCTGCTCACGAATGCTCACGATGGAATACATCATCATGGCGCCTGCCGACGGCGCACGGCTCGCCGCATGCAGAATCGCCGCCCGCTGTTCGTCGGTCACCGCCACGGGACGGTCATCGTCATCACGCGCGAAGGCACGCGTAGACGAGCGATGCTCCAAGATGTCCAGCACCGCGTTGCCCGTAGTCTCGACCGGATAGCCGTATGTATCCACGACCGCAGCTCCGTCGCTGCCCATGTCCGCCTTGCAAACCTGCTCGCTCATCGCCCTACCCTCGCCATTTCTTTAAGAAGCCTTTACGTTTCCGTGTAATTCCCGTCCATTATCGCGCAGGTCGCCGCTACATTGCGCAACACCGCCACGCACGCGCGTTATTATGGCTGGTTGTTGTGCGCAGTCACCAAATGCAGCGCATATCTTGGTAACAATCGGGTAAACCCCCGCTTTCGTAGGTTTTAGTTTGTGAGGAGTCTCAGCATGTTCGCTGCCGCCATCTCGCTCGTCGGTCTTGCGGCGACCGTCTACCTTGTCTTGCGCGAGGCCAAGGCCATTCGCGCTCAGTCGGGCACCGTTGCCAAAAGCGCTCTTGGATGGAGCGTCGCCTTCGGCCTGTTCCAGCTCTTTTTGACCGTCTGGGGCGCCATTGGCCTCGTCGCCCAAAACGAGCCGCTCGCCTTTGTGATGCTCATCCTGACCAACGCCATCCTCACCGGCTGCGCTTGGGCCAGCATCGCCCGCGACCGTATCGCCCCGCGCGTCTTTGCGTTTGCCGCGCCCGATGCCCCCGCCCTCACCGGCAAGCTCGCCCGCCTGCGCGGCGCCTTTGTGGGCAAACCGCTCGTCGCCGCCGTCTTGTGCCTACTGCTCGCCGGCGTCTTTGCGCTGCTGGGCATGGAGGTCTCGTCCAACCACGACTTTACCTGGATCTACCCCCTGTGCATTCTGCTCGAATGGGCCATTATCACCGTGCTCATGGTCGGCTTGTTCTTCCTATTCCAGCGCCACGGCGCAGCTCCCGCGGTCCTGGCCTTCGCCCTCTTTGTCCTGGGCATTGCCGAGTTTTTCGTCATCACGTTTAAATCCATGCCCATCCAGCCGGGCGACCTTTCGGCCATCTCCACCGCCGCCGCGGTCGCCGGCAACGGCTACACCTTCTCGATCTCGCTGTTCTGCGTGCTGTCCATGGGCTTTACCGCCATCGCCATGCTGCTGTGCGAGTACGCCGGCCTGGTGGCACCGCACCGTCAGAAGGGTGCCGCCAACGCCAAGCGCATGCTGCTCACCAACCTGCTCGTGGCAGTGCTGTGCCTGGGCGGCGTAACCGCGCATGTCACGCTCATCGACTACTACAACACCCTCGGCATCACCGTCTACACCTGGCGCCCGCTCGAGAGCTACTGGCGCGAGGGCTACCTGCCCGCTTTCATTAGCGCAGCGCAGTCCATCAAGCCGCCCAAACCCGCCGACTACTCCGTCGACGATGCCAAGGCCACGCTCAAAAAGTACGCCAAGGCCTACGACAAGTCCGACGCGGCCAAGAGCGACGAGCGCGCCGCCGCAAAGGAGCAGTTCGACAGCGAGAAGCCCACGGTCATCGCCATCATGAACGAGACCTTCTCGGATCTGTCAATCTACCAGAACATGCGCGCCGGCTACGAGGGCCCGCAGTACTTTAAGAGCCTGTCCAACTGCCTCAGCCGTGGCAAGCTCTACGTGAGCGCCTACGGCGGCGGTACCGCCAATACCGAGTTTGAGTTTATGACCGGCAACTCCATGGCCAACCTGGGCTCGGGCGTGTACCCCTACACCATCTACAACATGGAAACGACCGGGAACCTGGCAGAGCAGTTCAAGTCGCTCGGATATTCCACCACGGCCATGCACCCCAACCACGCGACCAACTGGAACCGCGAGAACGTCTACAAGGACTTTGGCTTTGACCAGTTCCTGTCCATCAACGACTTCCAGGGTGCCGACACCCTGCGCGGCATGGTGACCGACCAGGCGACATACGACAAGATTCTTGAGCTGCTCGACCAGAACGCCGACCCGCAGTTCATCTTCGACGTGACCATGCAGAACCACTCGGGCTACGACACGGGCCTGCTGCCGGTCGACAAGCAGATGCACCTGAACATCGACACGACCGACCTGGATGCCAAGACCGTCGAGGATGGCACGCTGTCCGATGTCGACGAGTATGTCTCGTGCATCGAGCAGTCCGATCAGGCGCTGCGCTACTTCCTCAACGCCCTGAGCAAGCTCGACCGTAAGGTGGTCGTGGTGTTCTGGGGCGACCATCAGCCGTTCTTCCCGTCCAAGTTCAACGATAAGTGGTTTACCGGCGAGGACGACGCCACCCACCAGGAACGCTTGTGGCAGACCGACTACATCATCTGGGCTAACTACGACGTTGCCGGTTGCGACCAGACGAGTGAGGTCGACGACCTGTCCACCAACTATCTGTCCACCCAGCTGATGCAGCTGATCGGCGCACCGCTGACCGACTACCAGAAGGCGCATATGACATTGCGCGAGTCGCTGCCCGCCATCAACTCCGTCGGCTACGAGGACGCCAGCCTGCGCTGGGCGCTCTCCTCCAACGTCACCGGTGATGACGCCGTCGCCGCTGCTGCCACCAAGGCGCGCGAGGATTACGCCAAGATGCAGTATTACGAAATGTTCCGCGACGGCAAGAACGTCTACACCGAGCACTTCCAGACCGAGGCCAACGAAACCGACCCTAACTTGGCACCGGGTACGACCAAGATCAAATAGCGGCTAGCTGCGAGTTCATAACTGAAACGTCTGTCCGGGCGGAGGCATATAAGGTTCCCTGCTCGGACAGTCCTGCGCAAGACGAAGGCCACATTAAGTGGCCTTCTTTGTATTCGGAAAGTGTGTCCCGGAATCTGCCTTCGGAATGGGACGCAGTTTCCGCTTGAGGGCCTGTTGGGAAAGCGCATCCCACTTCAAGAGTAAATTCCGGGTCGCACTTTCCGCTAAGGCTCTCAACCGGAAAGTGCATCCCATTCCAAGCCTTAATTCCGGGACATAGTTTCCGGACAAGACATCAACCGGAAAGTGGGGACCACTCTGAGCGCCGATTCTGGGACACACTTTCCGAAACACCGCCCATCCGGAAAGCCCGTCCCACTCCGAATACATCCAGGCATAAAATCATCAGCTTATTAGGCCTTCTATCAATAAAGAGACACCCTCCCGAGCGGCGGGCTCGAAGTTCATCGCGAGTTCCGCACGCAAAGAAGGCCACTTAATGTGGCCTTCGTCTTGCGCAGGACTGTAGAGCAGGGAACTTCGTGCCAGCCGCCCGGGAGGGCGTTGCGTTTAGAAGATGGACCTAGTACTTATCCCTCCGGGACAAAAGTAGCGCGGCTATAAAAGCGATGCTGGCAAGAGTTAGCAAAACTAAAAGCAACGTGAGCGTGTTGTCGCCCGTTGCCGCCAGACCAAGCAAGCCGGGCTTCTTGCTGTCAGCAGACTGCACGGGAATCTTCTCGCCATAGTCCTCGGCGGTAATCTCCCAGCGAATGGTCTTGTTTGCGTCGGCAAGCTCGTTGCCCACCGACGTCGGAACGCTTAGCTGCAGATTAAGCACCGTGCTGTCATCGCTCGTAAACGTGGCGATTTGCGTGGGATAGGCGAACACGCTGCCCGGTGTTCCTGTCTGGAGCCAACCTGCAGAGGCATCGCCCACAGTCGCCGTTAAGGTGATGGGCGATAGCAGATGTGCCGTCTCGTGATCGACAACAGCCCGCACAAACACACGTACCTGGGACTTTACACCCGTGGTACGAACCCCAATCTGTTGCTCGCGTACATCGCCGGGCATTAGATCTTTAAAGGCTGGAAACAGATCGGGCTCCCCCGAGGAGTCCGTCGCTCCCGATACCGTTAGCTGGCGTGCATTTCCGTCATAGGCAATCGTGGGAACGTCAGCAAACGCACGTGCAGGAACGGCAAGCGCGATAAGGCAGACGATTGCCGCCATCACGCAGCGCAAGGAACACACAACGTCTTTACGAATCGGAGAAGCCATACCTACGCACCTCCATGCGGCGGCACCAGCACGCCATCCTTGACTGTACAGCCCCATGCCTCTGCAACTGCATCGTCGGGCGTGGATTGAATTGCTTGGGTCGAAATGTCAACGACCAGGTTCTTCCCATCTGCCTTCTGCTCAGTCACGCTCTTGATGAGCACATCGGTTTTGCCCATCGGAGCAACGGGAGACGTCCAGTAGTAGTACCCGTCGGACGCGACAACCCAAGACGAGGCGGTGTTGGAAGCAGATGCCTTGGACACACTGCCCCAGTCAATGACGTAGTCGGTGCCGGCAACTGGCTCATCCCACAGGCGTGCGCCATCCTGGTCCTGCCAGTAGATATCCACTGCAGCACGAATATAGGCGGGCGCAGTACCCGTGTTCTTCGCCTTGACATCGCTTTTCACTTTGCCGTTGAGCGTTTCCTGAACCGATGGCGTCACCGATCCGATGCCGAACTGGTTGACCAGCACGCCCGTAACCGAAAGCCAGGCCAACGTGCCTGCCGTACCGGCCAGGAGGATAACCCCCACCAGCAAGGCGATGATGCGCTTGCGCTTGGACATGCTAATCCTCCTTCTTTGCTACGTTGCCGTTGCTCCAAACGTTATGGGCACGATCGCTGCCGTCGATCCATTTGTCGTTCACACGCGTGTTCGTGCAGGTGAACGTGGCATCGTTCGCGCTCGATGCAGACGAAATCGTCAGCTCGGCAGTTTTACCGGGCGCCTTGCCCGGCGTGCTCAGCTCACCCTGGTAGCGCCATGCCCAAGCCGTATCTTCCTCGACGGTATAGATGCCAGCCGGAGCGGCGAACTGCACGCTGCCGACATAGCAAGTTTCACCGTTTTCGTCGCGCTGCTCGCTAACTTTCACCTCGACCATGCGCGTCTCGGCAGGAGAATCCTGCGACATCTTTCGCGTTACCTTAAAGCGGAACGTTTGCCCCATAGCGCTGACATCGGTCGTCTTTTTAACGATCGTCAGCGCATGAGTCTGGGCAAAGTTGAACACGGCTTTGCCGGGGCCCTGATCGCCCTCGCCCGTCTTCTTGGACTCCAGACGGTTGGCCAGGTCGAACGAGCCGTCACCCGAACCAAGGCTGTAGAGCGAGACAAACTTGCCGTTTACGGGCTCTTCCGCCACAGAAACACCCTCTGTACCAGGCCCGTAGCTTGCCCGCATTACCGTAACGGTCAGCCGCGTTCCCATAAACGGCTTGGCAAAGCAGACCTTAAACGGCGCCTTGTCGGCACTGTCATCGACGGTGTTGGCGGCGGCGGGATCGAGCAGCCACTTAAGCTGGGCGGTCATGGTTTCGGACTTCGCGGGATCAGACGTATCTTTGGCAACCACGCGATATGTAACGGGATACAGGTCCATGTCGCCCTTAATTGGCTCGTCCTTAAACACATCCCAAGGCTTCGTATCACCATCGGCGCCCACATATCGCCACTCCAAGAAGAGCTCACGCATATCGCCATTGGCGGCCGCACGCTCATCGAGCAGCGCGACGATCTTGGAATGGGCGTCCGGGTCGTATGCCACGGACTTTTGCTCCATCATGGGATTCCCGCTGTTGTCATAGACGGGGCGGCCGTTCTCATCCATTTTGGGAACATCAACCGTATAGACGAAGCCGGACTTGCCGTCCTGCGCACGCTCGTCGCCCGAGTCGACCGTCGCCGTAAAGAGAACCGACCCGTCGACACCGTGATAGCGCACCTTATGCGGCGCAATCTTGTACACCGCAGTGTACATCGCGCTCTTAAAGGGCTCATTGCCCTCGAGGGGATACTTGTCGTCACCGGTCATCAGGGTGTACTTGTTATCGGATTCATAGTCACGCGACCAGCCGACAAAGTCGTACTTGGTGCCATCCTTGCCGACAACCTCAGTTGCAGCTTTTACCTCCAGCGAAATTTGATCACCAGAGTCGGTCCGCGAAAGATAACGCACAGAACCGGGGTCATCCAGATTGGCATCGATATTCGATTGAACACGCACCGCGCTGGCGCGGTAGACCGGATACAACTCCATGGGGGCCTTGACCACGGTGCTTTTATTCACCATGGAAACGTCGTCCGACCAAACGACATAACCGTTGCCAGCTACCGGCTTAGTTTCCGTCCAGCCCACGAAGGCATTGTATGCGTTTGTTGCAGCATCGATATCGCCGACGTTATACGTTGGCAGCGGGATGCCGTCCTTAAGGCTGCCGAGAGAATCGCCCTGCTGGGCTACCTTACCGTCCACATCCCTGGCATTGAGATGGTACACAACCGCCAACGGCGAATAGTACGCCACAAATGTATAGGCCCCGCCGGGTTCCACCTGATGGGAATACGAGTTATCGCCGTTAGGTTCGATGTCTTCAACTTCGCCATTCGGAAGCTCGATCTCAACCTTCTGCAACTTATACAGCTCACCGCCTGCTTTATAAACCGGAGTCGTGACGTCAGGGGTCACCGTTGCCGTAGCAGGGTCGGTGCCCGCGTTGATAACGGGATCGATGTCGTACCTAGGCACATTAACCTTGTCCGTGCCCTTAAAACCGGCGCGATACAGGTTGGTGGTGTACCTAACATCGTACTTCGCGTACACCGGATAGGCATCCTGCCACTGGGTGACCTTAAAATCTGGTTTCACCAGATACGGTTCGGCCTTATCCGGGTCAGAAGTGGTGAAGGAATCGCCCTCGACATCGTAGATATACTTCCAGACGTCAGAATCCCTCTGGACCTCGGCGGTCGAAATCCAGCCCAGGAACTTATAGCCCGGCACGGCCATGTCGGCATCGGTCGGGGAAGCTTCGAGGGTCAGGGGGCTCTCATACGATCCCTTCTCACCATCTTCTGGCTTTTCGGCCACTTTAACCGACTTATTAACATGCGGGTAGTAATACGTGAACGTCGGATCCGCCCCGTTCACCTTGGTCTGCAGCAAGTTACTCTCATAGCGCCGCGTGGCAGTCCTCACGACATTATCGCCCTTGTTGTAGAAATTAACGTCCGTGGTAATCATCGCGCGAACGTAGTACTTCTTATCTGTACGCACCATGCTCTCGATGGGATTTTTCACATATGTCCAATATTCACCATCGCGCTCAAGCGTCCAGAAATTCAGGCGATAGCGATCATTCACCGGTTTGACCGTTACGTTCAGCGAAGCCGAAGTCCAAGTATCGCTTAGCGTTGCAGCGCCTGGAAAATCGGTATCGGCATAGAGGTTTTTTAGAGTATCGGCTCCCGTATCGTTTTTAACGTTGTGCGAGTACGCGTTAAGGGGACTCACGACAAGGGTTTCCTTCGTGAAGCGCGTGCCACACGTTTCATAACTATCCTTTATACCGTGGTCAACATGCTCCGGGCCCCAGTGGACGACGTTTTCACGCACGAAGGTACTACCGACGTTTTCCTCAAAGGGCGTTTGATAGCGATTCCAAACGGAACAAAGTAGCTTGCTGTCCGTAAACTCATGGTTGGTATAAGCCCGAACGTAATAATCCACTCGGTACTCAAAGCGGGCGATGTAGGTATGCGGCGCGGTTAAATCGACATCGGCGGGGAGCGTATAGCTGGGGTCGCGGCTTACGCGCACCTCGAGCGGGGCATCCTCGGTTCCCTTGTTTTCATACCAACCCAGGAAACGATAGCCGTCGGGCAGCTGGCCCTCCTCGGATATAGCTTTACCGGATACGTCGAGCACCTGTACGGTATACGCGCTTGTGCCATCTTCTGCAGTCTCAACCTTAACGTCAGTTTTGCCCACACCGTCGCGCCGAGTCTGATCGTCGGTTGCATCCTGCTCATTGCCCTCAAACACCGTCATGATGTTCGACACATAGTCGGTGTACACCGGATAAAAATCGGTAGGGCCAAGCACAGTGATCTCGGTGCCGGCAGGATAGAACGCACCGGCGTTTTTTAACTCGGCAAGCTCAGGCGAGGTGATGGCCGCGTAACCGCCATGCATCCCGGCCTCGCCACTCGGCTGCGTCGTCCAACCGATAAAGGTGGCGCTGGCAGAAAGAGTGCCGCGGTCCGCAGGGGCAGCCGGCGTTAAACCGACGCCATAGCGGTACCAGTCCGTCGACTTGTCGTGCTCCTCGCCGCTCTGCCACGCGAGCGTCTCGCCCTTGACGTTATAGAACAGTACCTGCGCCTCGTACGAAGCAATAAACAGGTCGTTGCCCTTAAAGGCCTCGGCCCCCTTCGCGTTATCGGCGGTATAGCTCGACGTTATCTCGTGCGCTTCGTTCTTCTGGACCTGCTTGCCAGCCTTAACGGCATCGGCATCGGTCTTGCCGTTAAACCAGGCGTTATCGGCATCGATACGGTTCACATTGACTCCGGGCTCACGGAACCAGCCCATAAAGCGGTAGCCGCCGTTGGCCTCGGTCAAACCCTCTGGCTTTGCGGAGGTATCCTGCTTAAACGTTACCGATGTATCGCCCTGGGCCAGGCCTTGGGCCGTTCCCGCCAGCACGGCGCTCACGGCAAAGGCGTACGGATCCGAGGTCGCCTGGTCTTTGCCAAGTTTGGTCTTCTCGATTGTCGCGGTGCCCGCACCGGGAAAATCGATCGTCGCCTTAACGCTTTGGCCATGCACGGGGATATTCAGCTTGTAATCCATCGCCCACTCATTGGTGTGCTGGCCACCCAGGGCATCGTCGTTGGCGGTCGAGCGCATGGTGCGGGCACAGAAGTCGTAGTCGTGCTCTTCCCATAGCTCACGCGTGATGTAGCGCTCGTCGTCCCACGGGCCATAGCCGTCGCCCTTAGTGGTACCGTCGCCGCCAAACGCGGGGATTTTCTTTTTAGCGGGATTACCCTGGCTATTGCCATTCAAGCTCACGCTCGGTTTAAAGTAGCACTCGGTGACCGTGGCATCATCCCTGTTGGCACGCGCGGCAATGCCGCCCAGGTTCACATCGTTTTGAATGATGGGGATCACGGCGATGGGATTGTACTGGCGCGAACTCAAATCGCCCGCAAAATGGCTGCGGACGAGCTCGTTGCCCTCGGCGGTCAAAATTCGGCCCGCCAGGCCGCCTGTCCACGCACGCGTCACGGCGACGACGCCCACATATGACGCGGCATAGCTGTAGCACTGCGCCGTCGAGAAGCAGTCGATAATCTTGGCCTCGCCCGCCATGCAGCCCACAAAACCCGAGGCGTACACGTTGTTGCCGCCCAGGGCGCCAATTGCCACGTCGTACTTATTGGTGACGTCGGTCATGCCCTTCTCGGCAATCGAGCCGTCGTCCTTACGCGTCGGCGTCACGCGGCAGTACTCGATAGTCGAGTTCTTAACGTAGCCGGCAAACGCCGCCATATACAGACCCTCACCGCCGAGCGCCTGCACGCCCGAGGTCGCGTTGTTGACGGCACGGCCGCCACGGACCTCGCAGTTGTAGAGGGTGCAGCCGTCGAGCTCGCCGGCGATGAGACCGCCCTCAAAACCTGCGTTGGTAATGAGGTTGAGAGCATTGTTGGCGCAGGTCACGTGCAGCGTGCTCTCCATGACCATAACGTTTTCGAAGCGCGTTTTGACGGCCTTGCCCACGATAATGCCACCGCGGAAGTCCGCCCACACGTTGGCGTCCTTGACCAGGAAGTTTTTGATGGTGGCACCGTTGGTCTCGGCAAAAAATCCCGTATCGCGCTCGGGGTCAAAAGCGTCTTTATCGTAGCTCAGGCCCTCAACGGTGTGGTTTTGACCATCGAACACGCCCTTAAACGGATGCTCCTTGTTGCCAAACGACAGATGCTTAACGGTGTGCGAGACAATGGTCTTCATGTCGTCATCATTAAGCACGATATCGTTATCGAGATAAACGCGCCAGCCGGACGTATCGCGCTCACGCGAAAGCGCCACGTACACCAAAAAGTCGTTCGCGTTTTTGATGTGGTATTCGTTTGTGTTCTCGGGCACGTCCTCGGCATGCACCACCGTTGGCAGCGCCATAACGCAGCAAAGGGCAATCGCTGCGACGGCAACCAGCCTGCTAAGCATGCCCCGGTTTATGTTCCTGATCTTCATAGGCTAGTTCGCCTCCGGCCAACCCACAACGTCAAGTACGTCGAGGGCGGTATCGCTTGTCTGCTGGTTTTTGGCCTGCACGGCCTGAACATCGATATCGAGCCTGAATGAGCCACCGCGCGCGGCATCATGGTAGTCGCCCACAAAACGCAGCGAGTCCATGAGGCTCTCCGTCATAGCATCGGGGTCGAGCACGCCGCCACGCCCGGTCAATCCACGGTAGTAGTACCACCCATCGCCGCCATCGATCCACGGAGACCCCTCGCCCGCGTTCACATGAAACGCGACGTTGTCCGAGGCATCCGCGCTCGAACCGTCGGGCGCCACCGACGTCATGCGCAGGCGCGCGCGAACGTACTCAGGCTGCGCGCCGACGTTCTCCACGCGCACAATGCGGCTGATGTCAGAACCCCCGGCCTTGGTGTCGGGATAGTCACCGTGCTCGTTGGGATCAAACGGAATCTCCTCGCCCTGCACGTTGAGGGTGTATTCGCAGACTCGTACCTTCACGCTGCCAAACGATAGGACGTTGTTCGCCGGAACCATATCAACGGTAAAAGCCAGCGTGCCGCACAGGCACGCCAGGGCCAACAGCGCCATCGCAGCAAGCGCCAAGGTGCGTTTCTGATTGTCGGAAAGATTATTGAGCATTACGTTCGCCAGTCGTCGATAAAAAGGGGGACCGAGATCCCAGCCCGAAAATGGGGATGGGGAGCGGGCCGGGATCTCGGTGGAGGGGGATTAAGCCTGAGTCTTAGCCCATTCCTTGGCCTGCTTAAGGGCATTCTGCGCGTCAGCATTTTCACCCTGCTCGGTGCCATTCTGGCCCGCGCCAAAGATGTAGGCAGAGACCGTCATCGTGGGAGCCTGTTTCGGGTCAGTAGTAGTCTCGACAACATCGGTGTTGTTCATGGCAGAGGGAATCGTCACGGCAGTGAAAAGCTCATCGGTATAAACGTCCTGCGCTGCTTTGTTGGCTTCGAGCTTTGCAGGCAGGTTCTCTGCGGCAGGGTTCTTGGAGTACATAAACAGACCGCTCACGTACTGGTTGCCAGAGTTGTCAGATTGGTTGGTCTTGACTTGACCCTCAACGGGCTTCCAATTCGTATTTTTGAGCGTAAAGTACGGGGTCTTTTCAAGGCTGGTGCCAGGCTTGACGATGGCATTCTTTACGTAAATGAATACGTATGCATCATCAGAGCCAGCCTTGATGCCGACATTGGGGTTCTTGGCCACAGTGGCGCCAGGAACCATCTTGGAGTTGGCAACCCACTGGGTCTCGAACAGGTAGGCCTTTTCAGTGTTCGGATTATCGGGGGCCGGTTTCTCGGGATCGGTCGGATCAGGCTTGTTTTCCGGGTGGCCAAAGCTACCCACCGTGAACACGTTGTCAATGTGCTCCTGCGCCGTCAGCCATGCATAGGTACCCACGCCGGCAGCCAGCACCAACAGCAACAGGGCGGCAATGATGCCGTAGCGCTTTTTCTTCTTGTTTTCCATCGTTCTCTTCCTTTCGAGAATCGTTTTCCCCGGCAACGGCCCCTACCGCCGCCGACGCTTTTCCCTGCCGCTATGAACGCCGCTCCCTCGCATGCACGCGGGTATGCTTGCCCGCAGGCTCGTCGGGAACCATCCGATCGAGCACAATCGACGCCGCGGCCAGCAGCGCCAGAACGGCCACCACAACAAGCAAACCGGGCATCGTCGTGCAATATGCGTTAACGAAGCCCAGGTAAGGGACACAAAAAGAAACAGTGCCGATAACACTCGAAAAAGGCGTCTGCTCGGCATCGTGCATGATGCTTCCGTCTGCATTTTTGTTCGCAATTCCCTGCGTGCCGATCATCTGCGCGGCAGGGTCGATCTCGTACACCTGGTGCGTCACCACGGCGCCGTCCGATCGGTAAAAGGTTGCATTGTCGCCCACGGTAATATCCGTTGGCTCAACCTGGCGGACAAACACCATGGAGCCAACGGGAAGATCGGGTTCCATAGAGCCCGAGAGCACAGCAAAGGGCATGTATCCAAATGCACGAGGAACAAAAGAAACAACGGCAAGGGCTATGACAAGCGCGAACGCCAAGCTACTCAAAAGTGCAATAAATCGTTTGAGTCTACGCGCCGTCAAAGTGATAATTCATCCCCCTTGAGGACCTATTCGACCCATCCAAAGGTCAGCAAGTTTCAACAGGAACCGCAAGGCGCTTGAAAAGTGAGTCCGAAATAAGCCAATTTGGAATCTTTTCGTAATAAAAACATAGCGATGTGCTACACATTTTTCAATGTTTTGTCGCTAAATGCTACTAATTTTGGCGTAAGTGGTCATTTATCCCCAAATTGGTCTGCTTTATCCAATATCTGTGACTAACCCCCTACGCAACTTCCCCATAGAGGGATTATTTTTTGCGAAACTAAAATAATGGTACCCCCCCCCCCACATTAAAACAAATTGCTGGAAGTGTCCTTTATTTCCGACCCCTTTTACTGGAGTTTTATGACAGCCCCATGTAGTTCGCAGCCCATAACCCTCTGAAAACCGTGTCCCAGAATTCCCGTCCGGAGTGGGATGCGGCTTCCGCTTGTGCCCCCGTTGGGAAGCCGTATCCCGCTTCGATCACAAATTCCGGGTCGCACTTTCCGCCAAGACCCTCAACCGGAAACTTCATCCCATTTCTCGACCGAATGCTGGGATGTAGTTTCCACAGAGCCCTTCACCGGGAAACCGCATCCCATTCCAAAGGCAAATTCCGGGACGCAGCTTCCGCAACTCCACCCATCCGGAAATCCCATCCCACTCCGCACACATCCGGGCATAGAGCAATCAGCTTATTAGGCCTTCCATCAATAAAGGGGCGCCCTCGTGTCACGAAAAAAGCCTCGAGAACTTCGAGGCTTTCACATTTGTATTGTTTTGCACGAAGGACCACGAACGGCGAAGCTACTCTCCCAGCACGGCCTTCTTGGCGGCTGCAGCCATGTTGTCCAGGTCTTCCTTGGTGGGATGGTCCTTCGCGGCAACCCAGTTGTCGAGCAGCATCTTAAATCGGGCGTTTTCGGGATCTTGCTCGAGCATGGCCTCGTAGCGCTGCTTGACCGCGGGGCCCATCTTGCCCTGGCACATCGCCCAGCCCGCAAGCTCGGCATCCCCAGCCAAATTGGAAGTTACGCGATCAATAATCTGCTGATAGTAGCTCTGGTCGGCGCCAAAACCGCAGGTGCCAAACAGGAAGACGCGCTTACCGTGCAAGGCGGAGAGCAACGCCGCGACCGAAGGCGTGCACGCGCCCTTGTCACACCAAAAACCGACGAGCACCGTGTCGGCCGCGCAGGCGCCCTGCGCCTCGAGCGCAACCTGATCTGCATCCGCATCGTCGCTCAACGCCGCGGCATGGACAAACTCAACGCCCGCAGCCTGCAGCGCGCGCTTGATCGCACCCGAAACCATCCTGGTATTACCGCTCTTGCTGTTAACCACCAAAGAGCACGTCATAGTCACGTTGCCTCGTTTCCCCCAAAACTAAAGCCACTAATGCAATTTATTAGATGAATATCTTAGTACTAACGTGACAGATGTAAACCACCGTCTGTCGATTGATTCATTTGCCCCACGGGCTTGCTTACTGGGCGAATTGGCTGCGGTAGAGTTCGGCGTAGAAGCCGCCTGCCGCGAGCAGCTCGTCGTGCGTGCCGCGCTCGATAATCTCGCCGTCGCGCATGACCAGGATGCAATCGGCGTTGCGGATCGTCGACAGGCGGTGCGCAACCACAAAGCTTGTGCGACCGGCCATGAGCTCGTCGAACGCCGCCTGCACCTGTAACTCGGTGCGTGTATCGATGCTCGAGGTCGCCTCGTCCAGCAAAAGGATCGCCGGATCGGTGAGCATGACGCGTGCGATGCACAGCAGTTGCTTTTGGCCCTGGCTAAACGTGCCGCCGTCCTCGCCGATCACTGTATCGTAACCGCCTGGTAGCTGCACGATAAACTTGTGCGCATGCGCGCGCTTGGCCGCCTCGATAACCTGTTCGCGTGTGGCATCGGGACAACCGTAGGCGATGTTTTCGGCCACGGTGCCCTCGAACAGCCAGGTATCTTGCAGCACCATGCCAAAGGCGCGGCGCAGGCTTGCGCGCGTGTAATCACGCGAGGAACGGCCATCGACCGCAATGCGACCGGCGTCGATATCGTAGAACCGCAGCAGCAAATTGATGAGCGTTGTCTTGCCACAGCCCGTAGGACCGACCAGGGCAAAGCGCATGCCGGGCTTAGCCTCGATGCAGATATCCTGCAGCAGCTTGCGGTCGGGCACATAGCTAAAGTCCACATGCTCAAAGGCGACCTCGCCCTGCGGGGCGGCAAGCTCTACGGCGTCCGACGCGTCGGGCTCCTGCTCGCGTGCATCGAGCAGTGCAAACATGCGGCGCGCCGAGGCGTACGCCGTCTGGATCTGCGTAATGACGTTGGTGACCTCGTTGAAGGGCTTGGTGTACTGGTTGGCGTAAGACAGGAAAATCTGCACGCCGCCCACCGTGAGCGCCGCAGGCACGCCCGTGATCACGCCCACGCAGCCGATCACAGCGACCACGGAATAGATGATGTTGTTGATAAAGCGCGTACCGGGGTTGGAGAGCGAGCCCATAAACTGAGCGCGTTCACCTGCCGTATAGAGCTCGGCGTTGAGGGCATCAAAGCGCGCTTGGGCGTTCGAACCGTAGGCAAACGCATCCACCAGCTTTTGCTCGCCCACATACTCCTCGATATGACCGCCCAGTTGACCCTGAATGCGCTGCTGCGCCGTAAAGCTCTTGTTGGAGAGCTTGGCGATGGCGCCGGCTGCAAAAATGGAAAGCGGCGTGACAAGCACCACCACGAGCGTCATGGTCAAGTTAATGGAGAGCATAAACGCGAGCGTGCCAACGATGGTGATGACGCCGGTGAAGAGCTGGGTAAAGCCCTGCAGCAGGCCGTCGCCCACCTGGTCGACATCGTTGACCACGCGGCTCATCAGGTCGCCGTGGGCATGGCTGTCGATAAAGCTGAGCGGCATGCGGCTGAGTTTGTCGCTTGCCTCCACGCGCATGTCGCGCACCGTCTCGTAGGACAGGCGGTTGACGCAATAGCCCTGCAGCCACTGGAAGGCTGCGGCTCCCACCACCACGAGCGCGAGCTTGGTGACAAGCGGCAGCAGCGAATCGAAGTCCACCTGCCCGGCGGCGACGATCAGGTCGATGCCCTCGCCGATGAGAATAGGTGTGTAGAGCTGCAAGATCACCGAGATGGCAGCGCTCACAAACGACGCCGCAAACGAAATGCGATGCGGGCGGACGTAGCCCAGCAGACGGCGAGTTACCGCGCCCACGGGATAGCGCTCGGGGTCGCCGGGCTGACGCGGGCCGTCACCCAAGTCGTTAAGGTTATCGTTGCCGGACACGTTAGCGGTCATCGTGGCAACCGAACCGGAAGAAGTGTACGGGTTCATTTAGCAGCCCTCCTCTGCGCAGGCGAATGTGGAGGCGATCGGGGCGCTTGGGACGGACGCGGGCGCCGCGCTCCCCTGCTGACCCTCGAGCTCCTCACGACGAAGCTGCGACTGGCAAATCTCGCGATAGAGCTGGCAGGTCGCGTACAGCTCGTCATGAGTGCCCAGGCCTGCAACCGAGCCGTGGTCGAGTACGCAGATCATGTCGGCGTCGCGCACGGTCGAGACGCGCTGGCTCACGATGACGGTCGTCAGCGGCAGCCCGCCCTCGGCGGCACCGCGCACGCTGCGTTCGCGAATGGCGTGACGAAGCGCCGCATCGGTCTTAAAGTCGAGCGCCGAGGCGGAGTCGTCCATGATCAGAATCTGCGGCGAGCCCACCAGGGCACGCGCGATGGTCAGGCGCTGGCGCTGGCCACCGCTAAAGTTTTTGCCGCCTGCCTCGACCGGAGCATCCAGGTCCTGGGGCTTGTTGCGCACGAACTCGCTGGCCTGCGCCATATCGAGCGCCGCCCAGAGCTCCTCATCGGTCGCCGCCTCATCGCGCCAGGTCAGGTTGCTGCGGATCGTGCCGCTCACCAGCGACGCGCGCTGCGGGACGGTTGCGACCACATGGCGCAGCTGGTCGAGCGGCCATGCGCGCACGTCGGCGCCCATCACGCTCACGCTGCCGGTGCCCGCATCGTACAGGCGTGGGATAAGCGAGACGAGTGTGGACTTGCCGCTGCCCGTGCCGCCGATGATGCCGAGTGTCTTGCCCAGCGGCAGCTCCAGCGTCACATCGTTGACGGCGTTGGCAGCGCCGGCGCCAAACGAGAAGCTCGCATGGCTCAAGCTCAGCGCGGAGGCCGGAGCGGCATTGCCCGTCGCACCCGGCTTGGGCAGCGCGACCGGCTGGTTGTCCCCGTCCGTGATGCTCGGCTCACAATTGAGCACCTCGTTGATACGCGACGCACTGGCGCTCGCCTTGGTAAAGACCACGACCAGGTTGGCCACGTACACGATGGAGGTCAGGGTCTGCGTCATGTAGTTCACAAACGCCATAACCTGACCCTGCGTGAGATCGCCCACGTTGACCTGGATGCCGCCCACCCACAGGATGGCGCACACGCCCAGGTTCATCACCAAAAACGTAACGGGGTTAAGGATCGACGAGAGCTTGCCCACCGCGATGGCAGTATTGGCCTGGTCATCGGCAGCTTGGGCAAAGCGCTCGCGCTCGTGGTCCTCGCGCACGAAGGCGCGAACCACGCGAGCGCCCGAAAGGCCCTCGCGGCAAATGAGCGCGATGCGATCGAGCTTTGCCTGCAGCTGCTTGTAGTAGGGAATGCAGCGCGCCATGACAAGCCAAAACACCAGGCCGATGGCGGGCGTGCAAATCAAGAAAATCACGCCAAGCTTAAGGTCGATGGCAAGGGCCGCGACCATGGAGCCCACCGCCAGGAAAGGCCAGCGGATGAGCATGCGCACGCCCAGCGCCACGGCAAGCTGCACCTGGTTGACGTCGTTGGTGATGCGCGTGATGAGCGACGGCGTGCCAAAACGGTCGAGCTCGGCATAGCTCAGTTTGTTGATGTGCTGGTAGAGCGCACCACGGATATCGGTGCCCATGCCCTGCGAGGTGAGCGCCGCCATCTTTTGGCAGACGAGCGTAAACGAGATGCCGATCACAGCCATGGCGGCAAGCACCATACCGTAACGGACGACGGCATCCACGTCGTGCGAGCCAATGCCCTTATCGATCATCTGGGCAATCACCAGCGGCGTCAGCAGGTCAAAGATCACTTCGATCAACTTGCACGCAGGGCCGATCACCATATATCGGCGAAACTTACCACCAAAACGCCTGAGCAACTCAATCATGTATAGGCGCTCCCTATCATCATCCACATTCAATTCGAACCATGATAGTACCGCCACCCCAAAAGAAGCGTAAACAACTCGTCATTTCTAACGGGATTCAGTTTTCAGAGGAGCATACGCGCACACCCAGCCAGTGGCGGGCCAATCGCTTGGTATACTTACATTAGTGCTACCAAGTTAGTCGCCGACCCTTGAAATGAGGTGCCGAGATGAACGACATTCTCGCGAGAAGAGCAAGACGAGCAACCTTGGGCATCGCCCTTTCCGCGGCACTTGTCGCGGGAATCGCCCCCGCAACGGCGATCGCGGCAGAAACCAGTTCCCCCACCGGTGCAGTTGCCTTGCAGACGGAAGATGCGGCCGCCGCAAAAGAAAAAGCGTATGCAGCCATGCAGGAAGCGCTCAAAAACCTCGAGGCCGCAAAAGACGCCGCAAGTCCCGAGAAAATTGCGGAAATCGATACTAAAATTGCCATTTTTCAAGAGAACTACGACACCAATTTGGCGCAAGCCGCCATATATAAGGAATCCCTTCCTACCATGCAAGCGAACGTCGATGCAGCTCAAGCCGAATGCGATAAGGCCCACAACCGGACAAGAGCCCTTGAGGCAGAATTAAATAAAATCGACTACACGACTCCTGCCGAAACTATTCGGCAGTTGCAAGAGGCGATCACAGAGGCAATAATGCAAGAAGATTTCTGTGAAGATAAGCTTGAGCACTGCCGAATGCGCCTCGAAAGTCATAAAAGCCTGATTAATTTCTTTGAAAGCGAAGTGGAGTTTAATAAAACCCATCTCGACGGAGAAACAGCCAAGCGGGATGCGCTCCTCGACGATTTGAAAAGAGCGCAAATAGCCTATGACGATGCCTGCAAGGCATACGAAGAGGCAAAGGCCGCGGCGGACAAGGCCGCCTCGCCCGAGATAACGCAACCGACCGAGACGACAAAACCCTCCAGCTCAGCGCAGCCGGCCGAGACGGCACAGCCCGCCAGCTCGCCCGCGACCGGCAAAGACGCTCCATCGAGCTCCACCAAGCAAGCAAATACGACCACCGGCAAGCTCGCGAACACGGGCGACACAGCGCCGAGCGCAATCGCACTCGCAGCAGTCGCCGCCGCAGGCCTCGGAATAGCCACCGCGGGCGTACGTCGCATCAAGAACTCAAAGTAGCTGCCAGCGGTTATTGTCTTCGCCAATCCACAAGCCAAGAGACAAAAAGAGGTCCGCTTCCCCAACCCAGGGAAACGGACCTCTTTACTTGAAAAAACAAATGGTAATGCCGCCGTCTCTTGTACCACGCAGCCATCAATGCCCAGACAACACTAGCAAGCCGCGTTCCTTAAGGGATAGATTTAATGGCTGTTAATCAAGGGGTATACGCGCACACCCAGCCAGTGTCGGGTCAAATAGCTTGGTATACTTACAGTAGCGCTACCAGCCGAGCCGCCGACCCTTGAAATGAGGTGCCGAGATGAACGACATTCTCGCGAGAAGAGCAAGACGAGCAACCTTGGGCATCGCCCTTTCCGCGGCACTTGTCGCGGGAATCGCCCCCGCAACGGCGATCGCGGCAGAAACCAGTTCCCCCACCGGTGCAGTTGCCTTGCAGACGGAAGATGCGGCCGCCGCAAAAGAAAAAGCGTATGCAGCCATGCAGGAAGCGCTCAAAAACCTCGAGGCCGCAAAAGACGCCGCAAGTCGCGAGAAAATTGCGAGATTCAATGATGACATTGCCCGTTTTCAAGAGCTCCGCGACAAGATGGCGGCGCAAGCCGCCGAATTGAGGGAATCCCTCCCCACCATGCAAGCGGACATCGATGCAGCCCAAGCCAAAAACGACGAGGCCATCAACCGGGTAAGCAAGCTCCAGGAAAAATTAGACAACAAACATGAGGAGCTTAAGGCAGTCGAAGCACTCGGCGACGAGGAGCTTGCCGAAACTATTAAACAGCAAATAAAGTCGTTGCACCAAGAGATCGTAACGGCAAAAGCGCGAGTTGACTTTTGCGAAATGGAGCTCCGCGAGGCCCAGGACCGCCTCAAAAGGCAGGAAAGACAAGTTAATGACCGTGAGCGTGATGCAGAGAAGTATAAAGCCCATATCGACCAGTTCACAGCCTGGCGAGATGCGCTCCTCGACAATTTGGAAAAGGCGCAAGCGGCCTATGACGACGCCTGCAAGGCATACGAAGAGGCAAAGGCCGCGGCAGACAAGGCCACCTCGCCCGAGATAGCGAAACCGACCGAGACAGTGCCTCCCTCCGGCTCAGCGCAACCCGCCGAGGCGACACCGCCCGTTGGCTCACCTGCAACCGGCAAAGACGCCCTACCAAGCTCCACCAAGCAAGCGAACACAAGCAGCGGCAAGCAAGCAGATACGACCGCCGGCAAGCTCGCAAACACGGGCGACACAGCACCGAGCGCAATCGCACTCGCAGCAGTCGCCGCCGCAGGCCTCGGAATAACCGCCACTGCCACACGCCGCATCAAGAACTCAAAATAGCTGCCAGCGGTTATTGTCTTCGCCAATCCACAAGCCCAGAGACAAAAAGAGGTCCGTTTCCCCACCTAGGGAAACGGACCTCTTTAACTGCAAAAATTCAAACAACAGCACCGCCGCCTCTTAAACTACGTAGCCATCAATGCCCAGACAACGCCAGCGAGCAGCAAAAGGCACGGGATTAAATTATTCAGATAAATGTGACCCTTCAGGCGGTTTTGGTCGGCTACCCGCGAGTGCCGGCAGGG
>NZ_QSTE01000039.1:0-1244 GCF_003438115.1 Collinsella sp. OM08-14AT | reverse complement strand
CCCCCTACGCCTCCTCGGCCATGAGGCCGACCGCCCACACCCAGCAGGCGAGCTCGCGCGCCGTGGCCACGTTCGCCTTGTTGCCGTGGACCCCGCGCGCGAGCAGCGCCTCCCGCCTCTCGACCAGCCTCCGCACGCCCTTGGCGGCATGCCTCCGGGCGCCCCGGTCCGGGGCCTGGCCCCTGGCGAGGTCCTTCGGCCGCCCCGAGCACGTCAGGTAGTGCCACGCGGCCTCGACCAGCGTCTTCCTCAGGTGCTTGTTGCCGGCCTTGGTGATCGCGCCCCTGCGGTCGCTCTCCCCGCTGGAGTGCTCGGAGGGCGTCAGGCCGACCCACGCCGCGAACGAGCGGGCGTTCCTGAACCTCGAGAACTCGCCGGCCTCGAACACGAGGTCGGCGGCGGACGCGGTGTCTACGCCCTTGAGGCAGCGCAGGGAGTCGACCCTCCTCCTCCACCTGGGCTTGCGGGCCTCGGCCTCGACGAGCCCCTCGAGCCTCGCCTTCTCCTCCGCCGCCCGCCTGACCGCGTCGACGTAGTAGGCGAGCACGTCGTTGTCGGCCCCCTCCGCGAACCTTATCGACTCGATCCAGGACCAGTGCGCCCGGGTCCAGTTGCCCTTCCTGCGGCCGGTGGGCGTCCTCTCGTCGAAGACGAGCCCGTGCCTGAGCAGGAACTTGGAGAGCCGCTGCTTCGAGCGCGAGAGGTCGTCCCTCGCGTCCTCGAGCGCCCTGGTCAGGTCGCGGGCGGCCTCGCACTCGTCGTCGGGGACCCACACCTCGACCACGTTGCCGACCGACAGCATGCGGGCGAGGAACTCGGCGTCGTTGCGGTCGTTCTTCCTGCGCCTGTCCGCGCTGGGCTTGATCATCTTCGAGACGGCGCCGACCACGCAGTCGACCCCCAGGCCGGAGAGCCTCTTCTGCAGGTCGAACCCCGTGACCCCGGACTCGTACACGCACCTGGCCCCGGGGTCCACGGAACGGACCCACTCCGCGACGGCGCCGGCGTCGTAGCCGAAGGTCGCGGCGCGCACCTCCCCGGTCATGACGTCGAGGGAGACGGCCTTTATCGAGCGGGCGTGGACGTCGAGGCCGATGAAGGTGGTAGTATCGAGCATGGGAGCCCCTTCCATGAATGCGGCGTGGCCGCCGCGGCTGAATTAGACACTCACCATTGTCGGCCTAATCCGCGGTCTTTCATGCAGCAGGGGCTCTCAATGTTTTTATGTCCTGCTCATATCGTCT
>NZ_QSTE01000038.1:0-1371 GCF_003438115.1 Collinsella sp. OM08-14AT | reverse complement strand
CTTAGAGGTCCTCGCGCCAGAAGGGCATGCTCATGCAGCGCGGGCCGCCGCGGCCGCGGGAGAGCTCGGCGGAGGGCACGACGAGAAGGTCCAGGCCCTCCTTGTACAGCACGTCGTTGGTGACGGTGTTGCGCGCGTAGACGCAGATCTTGCCGGGCTCGACGCACAGGGTGTTGGAGCCGTCGTTCCACTGCTCGCGGGAGGCCGCGATCGGGTCGCCGCCGCCGCAGGGGATCAGCTTGACCTGGTCGACGCCGGTGGCGTCCTCCAGGACGTGCTCGAGGGTGTCCTCGATCAGGCGGATGTTCACGTCGCCCGGGTTCTTGCCGGCGGTCAGCTCGTAGACGCGCAGGGTGCCCATGATGGCGGGGTGGATCGTGAACTTATCGACGTCGATCTGGGTGAAGACCGTGTCGAGGTGCATGAAGGCGCGGGAGACCGGGATGTCGAAGGCCAGGATGCGCTCGACCTTGGAGTCGGAGTTCCAGAAGATGTTCTGGGCCATGACGTCGATGGCGGCCGCCTGGGTGCGCTGGGAGATGCCGACGGCGAGGGTCTTCTCGTTGATGTTCAGCACGTCGCCGCCCTCGGTGTGGAACTGGCAGTCGCGGCGGAAGTACAGGGAGACGTCCTTGTAGTCGGGGTGGTACTTGAAGACGTACTTGCCGTACAGGGTCTCGCGGTTGCGGGTGACCGAGTACATGCGGTTGAGGTTGACGCCCTCGCCGACGACCGCGAACGGGTCGCGGGTGAAGTAGAGGTTGGGCATCGGGTCGATGATCAGGTCGGACTCGGACTCGGAGTTGACCAGGGAGTCGAGGGTCGTGGACGCCGTGAGGGGCATGTCGATCTCGGCCTTGGTCATGCCGGCCATGGTCTTCTTGACGAACTCGAGGTTGTCCTCGATGGAGTCCAGCTTCTCGCGGACGATCTGCGGCATCTGCTGGCCGCGGATGCCTGCCTCGGCGATGTACTGGTCGGTGAACTCGGCGCGGGCGCCGGGGACCTGGTCGAACACCTCTGCGACGAGGTTCTCGAGGTAGAGCACCTCCACGCCCTGGTCCTTAAGGATCTGGGCGAAGGTGTCGTGCTCCTGCTGCGCGACCTCCAGGAACGGGACGTCGTCGAACAGGAGTCGCTCGAGCTCGTCGGGCGGCAGGTTGAGGAGCTCGTCGCCGGGACGGTGCAGGCAGACCTTCCTGAGCTTGCCGATCTCGGAAGGCACGTGCAGACCTTTCGTCATGGCCTCCTACCTTTCTTTCGGGCCCCTGTCAGGGCCGATTCGTTAGCGCCCCTCCGTGTGAGGCGTTATTGCTGACGACATATTTATATCCAAAATCAGTCCATACTTCCACCTCGCCCCCGAACGGT
>NZ_QSTE01000037.1:0-1543 GCF_003438115.1 Collinsella sp. OM08-14AT | reverse complement strand
GGGGGTGTTCCTATAGTTTTGTCAACTGGGAAATGCTCTCCGTGCGACCGAATCGCGGCATGCTGACGCCAAGCCATTAGGCCGGTGGGCTTCAGTCTGCTCGGTGCGTTTCGGCTAGGCTGCGTAAGGCACCCTGTCTCGCATGACCGCGTAGATGACCTTCAGTCTCTTTCGCGCCAGCGCCTTGAGCGCCTTGCCGTGCGACATGCCCCGCTCCCGGCACCTGGTGTAGTAGTCGCCCCATCTCCCCTCTGTCCGGGTAAGGCAGTTACATGAGAATATGAGCAGGTTCTTCAGCCTCTTGTTGCCTTGGCGCGATGCCGTCACCGAGGAGATCGAGGTTCCCGACTGGCGGTTGCGCGGCGCCAGGCCGCAGTACGACGCGAGCCTGTCGTGACTGGGGAAGTCTTCGATGTCGATGGAGATCGCAAGCTCGGAAGCGGTTTTGGGCCCGATGCCCGGCACCGTCAGGAGGCATCGGTAGGTATCGTCGCCCTCGAGCAGGGCGGAGATCTCCGCCGTGATCGCCTCGATCTCCGCCGAGTTCTCGGATATCCTGCGCGCGAGCAGTTTCACCGCCCGGTCCTCGGCGGCGACGACCGACGCATCCGGCCTTGTCGAGGAGGTTGTCGAGCGGACGAGGGCCTCGATCTTACCGCGCGCCGCCCCACGCGTGAGCGCCGCCGCCCTGCGGGGCCCGGCGTCGGCTACCGACCAGGCCCCGCCGAGGGATGCCATGAGCCTCAGCTGGGGCCCGTCGGACAGGTCGACCAGTGCCTCGAAGGCGGGGCACGATTCCAGCAGGATGCTGCGCAGCCGGTTCTTATTCCTAGTGTTCTCGCAGGTCAGGAAGTTCCTCTGGGCGGCCAGCGCCCTCGCCGCCGCAATCGTCGGACCCGGGTCTCCGACCGGCAGGAGCGCGTCGGGGATGCCAAGCGCCGTCTTCGCGATGACCATCGCGTCTCGCTCGTCGGTCTTGGCGTCGCCGGCGAAGAGCCTGGCGGCCCCGTGCGCCGCGAGTCCCGGCAGGTACGCCGCCGACATCCCGGCCGCCCTGGCGCGGGCGAGCGCGAGGGCGCCTATGTTGCGCGACTGGTCGACGACCACGAGCGCATCGGGGAAGCGGCCGAACAGCGAGTCCAGGTCGTCCTCCCTGTTCGCGACGGGGGTGCTCAACAGCACCTCGCCATCTCGAGTCGCGACGCATGCCCAGTGGGACGATTTCCCGACATCGAGCCCGATGACGGCTTCCGGCATTCTAATTGGTGCCACGGTGGTATCCTCCAATCGGTAGGCCGATCGGAACCCCTCCCCGCGACACCCACATTACCTGGCCGTGGCGCTTGCGCCCGGCAGTTTCCTATCAGTCGTCCGGAGCGGCGAGCGCCCCCGGTGGCAACACCCCCCGGGCCCTCTACGGGGCAGGGGCAGACGGCCATCCGGAGGCGCCCGATCGGCGGCCCCTCGGGGCTTGCCCGTATCGTAGGCAATGCGCCGAATGCTCGCCATCGAAATTTATCGATGGCCTATTTCAGACTGTAAT
>NZ_QSTE01000036.1:0-1595 GCF_003438115.1 Collinsella sp. OM08-14AT | reverse complement strand
TTGCGTCCTGACGCTCCTATTTGGCAAGGTGTTTTTTAGAATCCATTTTGCGCTCGGCCTCGAAGGCTTGCCTGTCCCAATCGAGCGGAAGTCCGGCCTCGACCCATGCCTCGTAGGCCCTCCTTATGGGCTTGAGCTCCCTTTGGCCCCTCTCCAGCATCGAGATGTACTTCTCGCTGGTTCCCAATATGGACGCCGCCCTCACCTGGCTGACCTTCGCCGCGCGCCTGGCCGCCACGAGCTCCGAGGCGTCCTCGGGCCTCCTGATCTCGTGCGGGTGCATCAGCGCCCGGTACGCCTCCCTGGCCACGTAGCGCTTGAGGCACCTCATGACCTCCCTGTCGCTCTTCCCCCGCGCCCTGGCCCTCTCGGCGTACTCGGCGGTCTCGGGGTCGCGCATGACCCTCTGCCTCGCGATCTCGTGCAGCGCGCTGTTCGCCTGCCGGTCGCCGCCCCTGTTGAGCCTGTGCCTCACGGTCTTGCCGCTCGAGGCGGGGATGGGGCAGGCGCCGCATATCGCCGCGAACGACGCCTCGGAGCGCAGCCTGCCCGGGTTGTCCCCGGCCGCGACCGCGAGCTTGGCCGCGCTCACGGGCCCGCACCCGTACATAGCCAGCAGCGCGGGGCAGTTCTCCTCCAGGGACGCCTCGATCGCGCGCTCCATGTCGAGCGCCGCGTCGCGCGCCGCCGCCCACAGGTCCGCCAGCGCGCCGAGTGCGGCGCCCAGCGCGCCCTCGGCGCGCACGGAGGGGAGCACCTCCATCAGCCTCGGCCCCGCCACCCCGCGGAACCTCGACCTGAGCCCCTCCGGCGCGGTGGTGAGCAGGGACCTCGCGGTGTTGATCGCCGAGGTCCGCGCCTTCACCGCCCCGGAGCGCGCCGCGAGCATGCAGCGCACCCCGTCGACCCACCCGTCCTGGCTCTTGGGGGTCCCGAGCTTTGAGCCGGACATCGCCGCGCGGGCGGCCCTCTCCGCGTCCGCCTCGTCGCACTTTCCCTGTCCCGGGCGCCTCCTCTGCGTCCTCGCCGGGGAGAGCGCCTCGCGCACGGGCATCCCCAGCGACGCGAGGTGCCTGGTGAGGCCCGCCCCGTAGGACGACGTCCCCTCCATCGCGACGCAGGCCGGCTCCCCGGCCGCCGCGATCGCCCCGGCGAGCGCCTCGTATCCCGCCGCGTCGGCGGGGAACTGGCGGGACAGGACCTTGCGGCCCCTCCAGTCGAGGACGTACAGCCAGTGCGAGTCGGCGTGGGTGTCGACCCCGCAGAAGACCGGCCCGCGGGCGCCGGGTGTCGATTCGGTTCTCATGTCTCGCTCCGTTCTTTCCGTGCTCGCCTGGACCGGGCAGACGGCACACTGACGGGGCGCGATAGAATGCGGTTGTTCGGGTCCGCGGTATCGCTCCATGCTCCTATTAGGTCATGCGGCGGTCTCGGCTCGCCGCGGGCCGCGCGGGACATGTCAGGAAACGAGGGCAGCCCTGTGGGCGCCAGCGGAATGTGGAGTCACCGCGCGGTCCGCATCTGATGGTGTCGACGTCAATGGTATACGGGTGCATCATCGACGTCTTCAATACAGAAGATATCAGTGCGGAATG
>NZ_QSTE01000035.1:0-1787 GCF_003438115.1 Collinsella sp. OM08-14AT | reverse complement strand
GCGCTGCATGAGCATGCCCTTCTGGCGCGAGGACCTCTAAGGTTTTCAAAGACCCGTACAGGTCTTACTACAAACATCTAGCTGCCATTAGATGTCTCCCATTGGGGCGGTGCGGATCTTTCGCACCGCCCCATTCATGTTTAATGACGCTAAATGAAGATCAGATAAGGTGGCCATGGATATCAAGACAATCGGTGTTGAGGAATGGCTCAACGTTTGGGAGAAGAGTGCTACCTGGGATATCGCTCAGTCGACGATCTCGTCGCTGACCATGGGCGAGCTTCGCGCACTGGACGAGCAGGACGGCGCCACGTTCTACGAGCGCCTGGATCGCGAGAAGATGAACTACGGCTGGATCGAGGGATCGCCGGAATTTAAGGCCGAGGTCGCCAAGCTGTATCGTCGCGATGTCAATCCCGATCACATTTTGCAGACCAATGGCTGCACGGGCGCCAACCTCAACGCCATCATGGCCGTTGTGGAGCCCGGCGATCACGTGATTGCCGAGTGGCCTACCTATGCGCCGCTCTACGAGATTCCGCGTACGCTGGGTGCCGAGGTCGAGTATTGGGAGCTCCGCGAGGAGCTCGGCTGGAAGCCCGATATCGATGAGCTCAAGCGCTTGGTGCGCCCCAACACCAAGCTCATCTGCATCAATAACGCATCGAACCCCATCGGTACGGTGCTCGATGCCGATATGCTCGGCCAGATTGCCGAGATCGCCCGTTCGGCTGGCGCCTATGTGCTGTGCGACGAGGTGTACCTGCCGCTTGAGAACACCAAGGCCTTTATGTCGATGGCCGACATGTACGAGAAGGCCATTGTCACCAACTCGGTGTCCAAGACCTATTCGACGCCTGCGGCCCGCGTGGGCTGGGTCGTGGCCGACGAAGAGGTGTCCAACCGCATCCGCACCTACCGCGACTACACCATGATCTGCGGCGGCGTGTTCAACGATGCCCTGGCGACATACGTGCTCGAGCACAAGGACAAGATTCTCGAGCGCAATCGCAAGATCGTGTTTGGCAACCGCGATATCGCGCAGGCTTGGATCGATACGCAGCATCGCGTTTCCTGGACGGCCCCGCAGGGAATATCCACCTCGTTTATCCAGCTGGATATTCCCGAGGATGACGAGGAATTCTGTAAGCGCCTGTTGGCCGAGAGGGGAGTGCTGCTGGTCCCCGGTAGCCGCTTTGAGCTTCCCTGCGGCGCACGCCTGGGCTACTGCGCGAGCGAAGACGTTCTTCGCGAGGGCCTGAGGCTTTTGGGCGAGGCACTGACGGAGTTCGATCGCTAGGGTTCCGACGATCTTCGAGGGCCTTATCCAAATTGGCCGAAGATAATCGAAAACGGACCCGTTTCCCTAGGGGAAGCGGGTTCGTTTTTCTATACCGAGAAGTCAAGTTGTTACAAATGGGGCCGTAAAGCGAGCCGGTATCCGCTGGGCCTTATACTGAGCTTCCGGTGAACGGTATCAAGCGTCTGGTAAACGGTAATTTGTTTATCAGAAATGAATAGGACAAACTTTTTTCTGAATAAAAATGAAAATGGTTGGGACGCGGCATGAATCGCTGATTCTATTCATAGCTATATTAGAAATATGCAATTTGAGGGTGGTTTAATAAAGTTAAGTTCCATTTGCTATTTGGATTGAAAACGCGTTTTAGCACGTAAATAAACTTTATTAAATCAAAGTGTGCCATGCGTGAAGTATATGTGTATGCCGTTCACCCCTCATATAAAACCGTTCGGGGGCGAGGTGGAAGTATGGACTGATTTTGGAT
>NZ_QSTE01000034.1:0-1835 GCF_003438115.1 Collinsella sp. OM08-14AT | reverse complement strand
TCGTCGGCGCGTTCTTCGGCGTGCTGGCGTAAGGGCCCGGCCTATTATCTGCCCCCAAGGGAAACGGCGACCCATTGCGGTCGCCGTTTTTTATTACCGAAAGCTAGCTGGAGGTGCTTCGTGATTCGATCTGACAATCCACCCGATAATGGCGTGAGCGGGGCGATGTATCTATTTGGCACGGCGCTCTTGTGGAGTTTTATCGGCATCCTCGTTCGCGCCAATTCGCAGTCAGCTCTTTTGATCGGTGCCGTCACGGCAATATTTATGGCGCTCTTTATCCTGCTCGTCGGCAGACCCGTCCTTCGCGTCAGCCGTCTTATTGTCCTTGTGGCCGTCTGCAACTTCGTGACGGGCACCACGTTTAACTTTGCCAACCAGCTCACGACGGTCGGCAACGCGATCGTTCTGCAGTACACCTCGATGATTTTCGTTATCGTGTATCAATCGCTCGCAACTCGCACGTTGCCCTCGCCTGCGAAGATTGCCTCCGTGGTGGTTGCTTTTACGGGTATGGGACTTTTCTTTTTAGGTGATTTGAGCGCCGAGGGCATGCTCGGAAATCTGCTTGCCGTCATTTCGGGCGCCACCTTTGGGCTGTGTTTCTTTTTAAACTCTCGCCCCGATGCGTCGCCCATGGTGTCCTCGCTCATCTCCTGCGGCATCTCGATACTTCCGATCGTCTATTTTGTCGGCGACCTAGGCTCCGTGAAACCCTTTGAGTGGGGGCTTATGCTGGTGCATGGCCTTTTTTGCAGCGGCCTTGCGAGTGTGCTGTATGCCAAGGGGATTGCGCGCACCAACGCGTTTGCGGCCAACTTGGTTTGCATGAGTGAGGTCGTGCTCGCTCCCTGCTGGTCGGCGCTCCTCTTTGGCGAGGTCTTTCGCTGGAACGAGTTTTTGGGCGCAGCGATGATCGTTTTGGTGATTGTGGCCAACTTGGCATCCGATGCTTTTGGCGACGGCTTTCTGGTGGCGCTTGTCCGCCATCGAAACAAAGAGCGTGCCTAATGGGATGCGCCTGCCGTTTACGGTAAAAAACACCCCGCTGAGCGACTGGTATTAAATAAGGCGAACCTGCATACCTATAATTGGTATCAAATCATTTGTGCCTGGCATGGGTGTTAGCAGCACACCAGGTACGCTTCGAGCCGTGGAATCGAACTCCCGGAATTGATATCAACAACGCGCGCGACGGGAGTGACGACGGTTCGAGATTCCTTATTGGGAGGAATTATGCTTGTCCAAGCAATCCTCGTCGGCTTAGTCGGAGCGTTTGGATGCCTCGACTACCAGCTCGGCACCCTCTACGCGTTCCGCCCCATCGTCCTGTGTCCGCTCGTGGGCCTGGTGCTGGGGGACCTGCAGACTGGCCTTGCCGTTGGCGCCAGCCTGGAGTTGCTGTTCATGGGCTCGATCTCCATCGGCGCCTACGTGCCGCCTAACGAAACCGTCGGCGGCGTGCTCGCCTGCGCGTTTGCCATTCAGCTCGGTCAGGGTACCGAGACGGCCATCGCGCTCGCCATGCCCATCGCCGTCCTTGCGCTGACGATCGGCAACATTACCAATGCCTTGTTCCCTGTGTTTGTCGATATGGCAGACAAGTTCGCCCTCAAGGGAAACCTCAAAGGCATCTACGCCGTTCATTGGGGAATTGGAATCTGGGGCTGCGTCGAGTACTTCCTGCTGTGCGGCGGCGCCTTCTATTTGGGTTCCGACGCCATCCAGGGCCTGCTCGACTTCATCCCGCCCTTCATCATCGACGGTTGCGGCGTTGCCGCCAACATCCTGCCGGCCATGGGCTTCGCCATGCTCGGCCGCCTGGTGCTCACCAA
>NZ_QSTE01000033.1:0-2066 GCF_003438115.1 Collinsella sp. OM08-14AT | reverse complement strand
GGGGGAGGCCTCGCGGCCTCCCCCTTTTTTGCGTTTACGGGCAACATTCCTTATGCAATTAAATCAATTTAATCATCCACCGCTGAATATAGACGTTCACCGTTCTTTGGTCGGTTCTCTGTTCTCAATGGACTAATATTTGCTTTAGCGCACTGCTGCGCTTGTCCTGTTTTACACGGGTCGTTTTATTGATTGTGAAGGAAGGACTCACATGGCAGATGTTCATGAGCTGCTTGATACTTGGATTGCCAATGTCAAGGACGAGGAGCTCCTCGCTGAGCTTAACACGATGAAGGAGCAGGGTGATGAGGACGCCATCACCGATGCTTTCTTCCAAGATCTCGCCTTCGGTACTGCCGGCCTTCGCGGCACTATCGGTGCGGGCACTAACCGTATGAATATCTATACGGTCGGTCGTGCGACCCAGGGATTCGCTGACTACCTCAATGCGACCTTCGAGCATCCAACGGTTGCCATCGCTCGCGATAGCCGCAATAAAGGTGAGCTGTTCGTTAAGACGACGGCTGCCATTCTTGCAGCAAACGGCGTGACTGCCCTCGTTTATCCCAAGATTTCTCCTGTGCCGACGCTCTCCTGGGCCGTCCGTGATCTTAAGTGCTCCGGTGGCATTTGCATGACCGCTAGTCATAACCCGGCACCGTATAACGGCTATAAGGCCTATGGCCCCGACGGCTGCCAGATCACCAGCGAGGCCGCCGATGCAATTTCTAAGGCTATCGCCGAGACCGATACGTTCACCGGTGTGAAGTCCATGGACTTCGATGAGGCTCTTGAGCAGGGCCTGGTCAAATGGATCGATGACTCGTGCCTCGAGCGTTATTACGACGCCGTTCTCGCTCGCGGCGTTACGAATCTTTCTGCCGAGGAGATTGCCGGCGCACCGCTCAAGCTTGTCTATACGCCGCTGAATGGTACCGGCCTCATTCCCGTCACCACGGTGCTCGAGCGCGCTGGCATCACTGATGTCACGGTTGTTCCCGAGCAGAAGGAACCTAACGGCGATTTCCCGACCTGCCCGTATCCTAACCCCGAGATCCGACAGGCCATGCAGAAGGGCATCGATCTCTGCGAGCAGGTTCACCCCGATCTGCTGCTTGCGACCGATCCCGACGCCGACCGTGTTGGCGTTGCCGTTAAGAATGGCGATGACTATCTGCTGCTGACCGGTAACGAGATGGGCGTCCTGTTGCTCGACTATATTTGCAAGACCCGTGCCGCCCGCGGCGAGGACCTCACTAAGAAGGTCGCGGTTACTACCATTGTTTCTTCCGCCATGGTCGATGCTCTGGCCGAGGAATATGGCTTTGAGCTCCGTCGCTGCCTGACGGGCTTCAAGTACATCGGTGACATCATTACCTCGCTTTCCGATGCCGGTGAAGTCGATCGCTTTATCTTCGGTTTTGAGGAGAGCTACGGTTATCTGGCTGGTGATCACGTGCGCGACAAGGACGCCGTGAGCACTTCGCTGCTGATTTGCCAGATGGCTCAGTATTACAAGCTGCAGGGTAAGAACCTCGCCGACGCGATGCACGAGCTGTACGAGAAGTATGGCTACTATCACAACAAGACGATTTCGCTGAGCTATCCGGGCGCTGAGGGTGCGGCAAAGATGGCCGGCATCATGGCTGGTCTGCGCGAGAACCCGCCCGCGGAGCTCGCCGGTTCCAAGATTGAGGCCGTCGTGGACTACAACACATGCGTGAACGGCCTGCCGAAGGCTAATGTCATTGAGTTCGATCTCGAGGGTGGCAACAAGGGTATCGTCCGTCCTTCCGGCACCGAGCCCAAGATCAAGCTGTATATCTTTGCCAAGGGCGCGGATGCCGCCGAAGCTGATGCAGCACTTGACGCGATTGAAGAGTCCGGTCGCAAGCTGCTGGCATAAGGTATTTAAGAGTCTATTACTGTAGATAGGCGAAAGAGGGGATCTCGGAAACGAGGTCCC
Organism: Collinsella sp. OM08-14AT; assembly: GCF_003438115.1. NCBI lineage: Bacteria > Bacillati > Actinomycetota > Coriobacteriia > Coriobacteriales > Coriobacteriaceae > Collinsella > Collinsella sp. OM08-14AT. The sequence goes on along the minus strand of NZ_QSTE01000033.1, from coordinate 100 downwards.
CTCTTATATTTACCCAGCCAGCCGAGAGTCCTTATATGTGTAGGAAATGTGTACGCCCAGATTCCCGCCCCCGGCGCCCCTCCGGTCTGGCAATATATCT
>NZ_QSTE01000032.1:0-2416 GCF_003438115.1 Collinsella sp. OM08-14AT | reverse complement strand
GGACGCAAAAAGGCTCGCCGCACAAAGTGCGCAGCGAGCCTCTTTGCATGTCCGAGGACGTTCCGGAGGGAAGCCCCCGTCACGCCCCCGGATTCCCGGTGGGAGTTCTAGACCTTGTCGGCCTTAGTACATACCGCCGCCCTGCTGACCAGCGGTAGCAGCAGCGATAGCGTCCTCAAGCTGAGTGTTTTTGGGCACATCGGAGACGGTGGCCTCGGTGATGAGGATCAGGCTGGCGACAGAAGCAGCATTCTGCAGGGTGACGCGGCTGACCTTGACGGGGTCGAGGACGCCCATCTCGATCATGTCGCCCCACTCGCCGTTGGCAGAGTTGAGACCCTGGCCGGCGGGCAGCTCGGCAACCTTGTCGACCACGACAGCGCCCTCAAAGCCAGCGTTCTTGGCGATAGTAGCGACCGGAGCGGTCAGAGCCTTCTTGACGATATCGACGCCGATCTTCTCCTCGGGGTCGTCGATCTCGACAGCATCGAGCGCAGGAGCAGCGTCCATGAAGGCGACGCCGCCACCGGCGACAATGCCCTCCTCGACAGCAGCGCGGGTAGCCTGCAGGGCATCCTCAACGCGGTGCTTGATCTCCTTGAGCTCGGACTCGGTAGCAGCGCCGACCTTGATGACGGCAACGCCACCGGAGAGCTTGGCCAGGCGCTCCTGGAGCTTCTCACGGTCGAAGTCAGAGGTGGTGTTCTCCATCTCGCCCTTGATCTGAGCGATGCGGGCGTCGATGGCCTCCTTGGAGCCGGCGCCGCCGACGACGACGGTGTTGTCCTTGGAGATAGTGACGGACTTAGCGGTGCCGAGCATATCGGCGGTGATGTCAGCGACCTTCACGCCCAGCTCGTCCAGAGCAGCCTGGCCACCGGTGAGGACGGCGATGTCCTCCAGGATGCGCTTGCGGCGATCGCCGTAGCCCGGGGCCTTGACGGCGCAGACGTTGAGAGCGCCACGGATCTTGTTGAGGACCAGGGTCGGCAGAGCCTCGCCGTCGATGTCCTCAGCGATGATGAGCAGGCCACGGCCGGCGCGCTGGACAGCCTCGAGAACAGGCATGATGTCCTGAACGCTGGAAATCTTCTGGTCGGTGATGAGGATGTACGGATCCTTCATCACGGCCTCCATGCGGTCGTTGTCCGTGACGAAGTAAGCGGAGACATAGCCCTTGTCGAACTGCATGCCCTCGACGGTGTCGATGGTGATGTCGAACGTCTGGGAATCCTCGACGGTGATGACGCCGTCCTTGCCCACGACCTCCATGGCCTCGGCGATCTTCTCGCCAACCTCGGGGTCACCAGCGGAGATGGTGCCGACGGAAGCGATCTGCTCCTTGGTCTCGACCGGCTTGGCCTGCTTCTTCATCTCGGCGACGGCGGCGTTTACAGCCTTGTCGATGCCGCGACGGATGGCCAGCGGGTTGGCGCCGGCGGCGACGTTGCGCAGGCCGTCGTTGACGATGGCCTGGGCGAGCAGGGTTGCGGTGGTGGTGCCGTCACCCACGGTGTCGTTGGTCTTGGTGGCGACCTCCTTCACCAGCTGAGCGCCCATGTTCTCGATGTTGTCCTCGAGCTCGATCTCCTTAGCGACAGAAACGCCGTCGTTGGTGATGGTCGGGGCACCGAACGTGCGCTGCAGCGCAACGTAGCGGCCCTTGGGGCCCATGGTGACGGTAACGGCGTCGGCCAGAGTGTTGACGCCCTTGGCGAGCTTAGCGCGGGCATCGGTGTTGAACGTAATGTTCTTTGCCATGGTGAGTAATCCTCCAAAAGAAATGTGACTCGCGTCGCCGCTTCCGAGTCCTATGCGACGATCGCGTTCAAAGACGAATCAGAGATTCTGACGAGACTAGGCCTCGACGACGGCGTAGATGTCGTCGGCGCGCATGAGCAGATACTTCTCGCCGTCGACCTTGACCTCGTTGCCACCGAACTTGCCGTAGATGACAACGTCGCCAACCTTGACGTCCATGGGGATGCGCTCACCCTTGTCGTTGACCTTGCCGGCGCCCACGGCAACGATGGTGCCGCGCTGCGGCTTCTCCTGAGCGTTGCTGGCGATGTACAGACCAGAAGCGGTCTTCTGCTCGGCCTCGTCGGGCTTGACCAGGACGCGATCTGCAAGCGGCTTCAAAGACGACATGCTTGTTTCCTCCTTTGTGGGCCGCGCGGTCATGCCGCGCGGGTTAACCCTTTTTGTTTGCGTACGCGTTGAATGGTACCCACGAATGGCGGGTTATACAACACGGAGTCAAAAAATCTTATTTTTTGGCACTTAGATTTTCTGAATGCCGGGGGATAACTTAGCGATGCCTCCCGTGTGGCTCCGGAGGGGCGGGGCATAAGGTTTCCTGCTCGGGCAGTCCTGCTCGCACGAAGGCCACATTAAGTGGCCTTCGGCTCGTGCG
>NZ_QSTE01000031.1:0-4527 GCF_003438115.1 Collinsella sp. OM08-14AT | reverse complement strand
GAGAGCATTTCCCAGTTGACAAAACTATAGGAACACCCCCTCAATACGACAGCTCAAAAACCCACCGTTCGCAGAAGATAAGCCGCGTCCCTATACCGTTGCCCGAAGTTTCGGGCACATGTGGCGTCCGCTATGCCATCATGCGCGTATGGGAATCGTTCTGTCACATACTACAGCACGCGCTGTATACCAAACAGCCAACTCGCTCGCAAGCTACGCGACCGATCCCATACCTATGGAAAAGATCAGGGTGTCTGCGCCGACCACATCCGACCTGGAAGCGGCACGAGCATGGCTCAAAAGAAAGAATGTCGATTCTGAACGCATCCATGTGCTGACGTTTTCCAATAATGCCAAAAGGCACCGCAAGGGCTGCATCTGCCACTGCACGCGCTATACGTTTGATGCAGAAAGCTACCTAGAACTCGAGCCGAACGTCTACATCGTCGATATCAAGCTGTGCGCGTTAGAAGCAACAGCCGACCTCAACCTTTCGGAGCTCGTTGAGTATTACTTTGAAATCTGCGGCTCCTACGCGCTTGAAACGTCCAACGAAACTCAATATCGCGAGCGCCCAGCCCTAACCAGCGTTGAAGAGCTCAGAGCCTTCTTTTCAGAGGCGTCGGGGTATCGTGGATCTAATAAAGCCCTTAAGGCACTTTCTTATGTACGCGAAGGCTGTCGCTCCCCACTCGAAACGGCGTTTGTCATGATGCTGACGATGCCCAAGTCAATGGGTGGCTTAGCCATACGCGCTATCAAAACGGATTATCCGATCCCAGTCCCCAAAAGATACGCCGCCCTAACGCGACGGACGGTTTTCTACCTCGACGCGCTGCTCGAGAATTCGATGACCGATATCGAATACAACGGCTTTTACCACGACGAGCCCGAGCAGCAATCAATTGACGAGGAACGCCGCAACACGCTGCGAAACATGGGATATGCCGTTATCACAGTTACTCGTCATTCGTTTTTCAAGCAGTCCGCTTTTGGACGGGTCATGGAAGCGATTCGCATTCGCGAGAAGATCTGGCCTGGTCGACTCCCGGATAACTTCACCATCCTGCAAGAAACTCTTCGTCAATTTGTCTTGCGGCGCTACTTCGAATACGGTCGCCGCGTCCTGGAGGCTCTCAAAGAAGAAGAGTCCGCCAAGCGCGAAATTGCAAGCCAATATCCGCAAGCTGATGACCCGAGCATCAACGATGTGCCCGAACCCGACGACATGCAACACGTCGGGGCCCTTGCTGAAGAAATCAATGGGCCTTGGGAATGCGACATGTCCGCAAAAATCGATGAAAACCGCACGGAAGACGACACGATTATTGATCTAATTGAGAATTCGCTCTTCTAAAGGCGGTCTCTGCGGATGTCCACCTACATTTTTCGACTTATTCGGCCACCTATGTGCCCGATTGGCCGCAGCAATGCTCAATATAACTTTAGATAAAACTGATTCTGCAGGAACTCCCGTAGAGAAAGAACTGATTCTCACGATATTTAACAAGATTAAGTACAAATATGAACAGTTCTAATGCTTCTCGAGGCGGCTTTCTTAGCATGCTGGCCGAACATCTCGAAATATGTTGGCGAGCATTGCATCGATGCATCCCAACCCACAGAAAATCGCAGAGGCGGCAAGCAGTCATCGAAATTATCGCAAATTGTATTGACATATGAACATGCGCTCATATAATCGGAAGTAAGTTATATGAGCGCATGTTCATATGAAAGGATATTGCAATGAGCATCCGCGTTGATGAAACGAAACCCGACATCGAGGCCACCGAGCCCGCGATCCCCACCACCTGCTCGCCCGAGGACCTTCCCGACGAGGAGCTTCTCTACGACCTCGCCGACCTGTTCAAGGTCTTCAGCGACACCACGCGCATCAAGATCCTCTACGCCCTCATGGGTCGCGAGCTCTGCGTGGCAGACATCGCCGAAGCGACCGAAACCTCGCAGTCGGCAGTATCGCACCAGCTGCGCACGCTTAAGCAGTCGCACCTGGTCAAGTTCCGGCGCGACGGGCGCAATATCCTCTACTCGCTTGCCGACGATCACGTCTATACCATGCTCAACCAAGGCATGAGCCACATCTGCGAATAGCGACCAACCACGGTACCAGCGCGGCCTGCACCCAAGCCGCAAAAACGGGAAAGGAACCCAACATGAAAAAGCAGTTTAAACTCGACGAGATCGACTGCGCCAACTGCGCGCGCGAGCTTCAGGACGAGCTGGCCAAGCTCGAGGGCGTCAAATCCGTGTCCGTCAACTTTATGACCCAGAAGCTGACGCTCGAGGCTGATGACGCCGAGTTCGACGAGGTCCTTGACCGCGTCGTGGAGTTCACCGCCGACGCCGAGCCGGACTGCGAGATCATTCTCTAGCCCAGGTTCACGCCAATCTTCAGGGCCGCGCTTGCCGCGGCCTTTGCTCGCGAAATTATATGAGCGAGTGTTCATACATTCAAATGGGAGGATACGAGTCATGGCCACCGCCGACCCCAAAAAGAAAAAGAAGAAGCGCACGAAAAAAGAGTCACTCGAGCATAAACGCAGCCGTATCCTGGTAGCGCTAGGCATTTTTGCGGTGGTGTACGCCCTCGACGAGCTCGGTGCCCTCACTGCCACATTCGGCGAGCCCGGCGACATCTATGCCAGCTTTGTGCTGTTCCTCGTGCCGTTTTTGATCGCCGGCCATGACGTACTGCAAAAGGCATTTAACAACATCCGCCGCGGTAAGGCCTTCGACGAGAGTTTCCTTATGGCAGTCGCGACCATCGGTGCATTTGCCATGGTGCTCTTCCCCGACACCGACCCGCACATGGCCGAAGGTGCCGCTGTCATGCTGTTCTACCAGGTCGGCGAGCTGTTCCAGGCATACGCCGTGGGCAAGAGCCGCAAGTCGATCAGTGCCATGATGGACATCGCGCCCGACTACGCTAACGTCGAGCAGACCGACGGCACGCTCGAGCAGGTCTTCCCCGATGACATCACCGTCGGCACCGTCATCGTCGTCAAGCCCGGCGAGCGCGTGCCCATCGACGGCGTTATCGTCGAGGGCGAGACGCAACTCGACACCGCCGCGCTCACGGGAGAGTCGGTCCCCCGCCCGGCCAAAACCGGAGACGATATCATCAGCGGCTGCATCAACATGACGGGCCTCATCCACGTGCGCACCACTAAGCCATTTGGCGAATCCACCGTCGCTCGTGTCCTAGAGCTCGTGGAAAACGCCAGCGAAAAGAAGGCACGTACCGAGAACTTCATCACGCGCTTTGCCCGCGTCTACACTCCCGCCGTCACTGGCGCCGCCGCGGTACTCGCGCTCGGCGGCGGCCTGGTGACCGGCGCTTGGTCCGACTGGATCCTGCGCGGCCTGACCTTCCTCGTCGTCAGCTGCCCGTGCGCGCTGGTGATCAGCGTGCCGCTGAGCTTCTTTGGCGGCATCGGCGGCGCATCCAAGCTGGGCGTCCTTATCAAGGGTTCTAACTACCTCGAGACGCTCGCCGATGTGGACACCGTCGTCTTCGACAAAACCGGCACCCTCACGAACGGCACATTCTCGGTCGTCGCGGTGCACCCCGAGGCAGGCTATACCGAGCAGTCGCTGCTCGAAGTCGCGGCCCTTGCCGAGTCGTTCTCCGACCATCCCATCGCGCAGTCGGTACGTACCGCCTTCCAGGGCGAGCTCGATCCCAAGCGCGTAACGGATTCCACTAATGACGCGGGCCACGGCGTGACGGCAACCATCGACGGCAAGCCCGTCGTCGTCGGCAACGCCAAGATGCTCGCCGCCACCGACATCGAAGCACCCAATTGCGAGGTCGTCGGCACCATTCTCCACGTGCTGGTCGATGGCATCTATGCCGGCCATATCGTCATCGCCGACACCGTCAAGGCCGATGCCGAGCAAACGATTCGTGACCTGCACGCCGCCGGCGTTAAGCGCACCGTCATGCTCACGGGCGACCGCGGGGAAGTGGCGGCGTCCGTGGCCAAACAGCTCGGTCTCGACGAGTTCCATGCGCAGCTGTTGCCTGGTGACAAGGTCGAGCGCGTCGAGGCACTGCTCGCGGCCGAATCGGGCAAGGGCAAGCTCGCCTTTGTCGGCGACGGTATCAACGACGCTCCTGTGCTTACGCGCGCCGATGTGGGCATTGCCATGGGCGCCATGGGCTCCGACGCCGCGATCGAGGCCGCCGACGTGGTGCTGATGGACGACAAGCCGTCCAACATTTCCCGCGCGATCCGCGTGGCGCGCAAGACCATGACGATCGTTTGGCAGAACATAATCTTTGCGCTGGGCATTAAGCTGCTGATTCTGGTGCTCGCGGCGCTCGGCATCGCCAATATGTGGCTTGCCGTCTTTGGCGACGTGGGCGTGGCGATCATCGCCATCCTGAACGCCATGCGCGCGATGGGTGTCAAGAACCTGTAGCGCCTGTGGTCCCTCCGGCCGGGGCCGGGCTTGGTTTTGAAAACGTCCTCGCGCATGAGGCCCGTCTTTCCTGCTCCTGCG
>NZ_QSTE01000030.1:0-5435 GCF_003438115.1 Collinsella sp. OM08-14AT | reverse complement strand
GCTGAGCGGTATCGATACGCGGGTTCAACGGTATTATATTGACCACATAGATTATTAACCTGCATTTCTAACAGTTAAGGAGACGGGTGCTTTCCAGCACACTCCTTCGATGATGCCTTCCGCTAGTTGCTATGCCGGTTTCAGCCAACAAAGAATGTGCCCGGGCGCTCAGGTTCACCGTTAGCGTTGGCAACATATGAGATGGGCCAGACCCTTACCGCGCGCCGATTGCGCGAGAGGTGTCGGGCTCCATGTTTATTCCACCTGCTTGTTATCAACCAGCTTCGTTCAACGTTAGACATTCAAGATGTCAGACGTCGAACCTGCGCCAAAGACGCAGCTGGGGCTACTAGTTGCCTACAATCGCTCGCGAAGCTCGCCTGTTCGTGCGTGAATATCTGACAGCTCCGTCAGACATTGTCGGACATTTGATTGTTCGACAAATGCGCACGTGGTCGCGTTCGCAAAGATTACTGAACGGTCGATGGGTGCGTTGAGACCGGAGCAAACGGCGGATGCCAGAAAAATGGCCTCACAGAATCGCACCCATGGTTGATAAAATTGACCGCCCTGGCGCAAATACCCGGGCGGTCAATTCATCCCCTCGTTCGCGATCCTGTTGGGTTTTGGGGCTTTGACATGTTGTTGACGGATGGATCAGCCGTACAGCTTGATCTCCCGGGGTTCCATGTGGTCGTCCCCCAATAAGACGTCCCTGATGTAGCTCTGCGGCAGGAACTCGACGGGCAGCACTGGGTCGTCGACGTAGCCGGGCACGGGGAGTAGGCGTGGCCTTTGGATATAGCGTGGCCGCCTGCCGGCGGTCGGACTGCCACTTCAGTCAAAAGCTCAGGCGCGCGCATTAAAATAATGGATATATCGCTTGATAGGCTTTTGACCAAGCATGAACATCGCAGGTAAATCCGTGTACCAATTTTTGGTATACGAATTTACCTGCGGTTTGCTGAAAGCTCTGACATGCGCTGTCGACTTCATTAAAATCGATTGCCGATCAAGTCTTCCTATATATGCGAGCCCTGAGAAACTGCGCTGTGAACCTGAGACTGCTATCGATCGGCCCGGTGCACCGGGCCGCTGCCCTCGAGCCGGCATCAGCTTGCCGGTCTCAAAACGTATACTTGATTTAAGGCGGAGTGGAATGTGGGCGCGCAAGGAGATGCGGAATCGATGAGAGCCTCAAAAAAATTACTGCAGTGTTATCATCTTTCATCCTCTCTATTCTTCCATTTCTGATTCTATGGGCGGCTTGGTCAGTCCTCCCTGATACAATTCCCGCTCATTGGAGTGGGGGTGTGGTTGATCGATGGGGTAATAAGCTTGAATTGCTGGTTGTTCCGCTGTTTTCCCTGATTGGTTCTATTGCAATTTCTGTGTACCTTATTGTTTCCACGCGGCGAAGAGAGTTCGCGGATTTCTCTGTTCGAATGCGACGGGACTTTGTTGCGTGCTATATTTCTAATCTTCTTTTATCGACAACCTGCTCAGTGATAATTGCCGTTTGGGTTCAGTTGATTCTTACGCAAAGCACTGCGGTTGATGGGGGGCTTGGACTATCGATCCTGTATTCCCTTCCCGGGCTATATGTGATCTTGTGCGCTTTGCCGCCTTTTTATGCGAGCGGCGAGAGCAAAAAGGCAGAGCGCCTGATAACAGTTCTTATTGGCGGCGCGGAGATTGTTCTTTGTGGAATAGTGCTTGAAGGTTCGGCTGCCTCTTATGCGATGATTGGACTGATGATTCTGTTCTGTGCGTTTGAGATTGTGTCACTGGTAAGGGATAGCCGGTCCTTATGAGTTGAATTACGCGCGTGCGGATATAAAGGGTGGCATGTTAAATTTGTTGAAAACTCTGACATGCGCTGCCGACTTCATTAAAATCGATTGCCAATCAAGTCTTCCTATATATGCGAGCCCTGAGAAGCTGCGCTGTGAACCTGAGACCGCTATCGATCGGCCCGGTGCACCGGGCCGCTGTCCTCGAGCCGGCATCAGCTTGCCGGTCTCAAAACGTATGCCGTCCGGTACGACCAACAGCCGAGTCTTGCGCCCAGTTCGAGCAGCGCCAGAGCCCCGTGCCGGAACCCACGCAGCCGATGGCAGGGGAATTCAGCCGCGGCCATCGAGGAGCCGACCCAGGGACGGCGCCCCCAGTCCTCGAAAGATTTCCACCGCCCCCTACAGGCCTGGATTGATTTAACAGTTGATTTAATCTGGCTGAACAAGCCGAGCATGGGCCGGTTGACAAAATGTAAGGTAAAATAGCAGATACGACCGTACGCCGGTGCGGGGTTCGGGTGATGTGATAGAAAGTAATACACGTATTACATCTAACCGGGAGGTGCATCATGGCAACCGCCACCGCAGCCCTGAGAACCCCCGAGGACCTCGCGAACAGGTACGACCGCCTGGCGAAGTCGACGGGCCGCACGAAAACCTTCTACATGACGGAGGCGCTTGCCGCAGAGATAGGCAGGCTCGAATACGAGTACGGCCTCATGAATTATCCGGGAAGCGTTTGGTTGCGAGGTATGCCAGTGTGAGGGCCTGATTCGTCAGGCCCCGCACAGGGGGACCGCGATGGTGGCCACCGCGCCGCCCGAGGGACTGTTGGCGAGCGAGACGGAGCCCCCGTGGGCGCTCGCGGCCTCGGAGGCGACGTGGAGGCCGAGCCCGTAGTGGCGGCCTCCGTCACGCGAGGAGCGGGAGGAGTCGTCCGTGAAGAGGCGCTCGCAGCCGCGTTCGAGGGCGGCGGGAGAAAAGCCCGGTCCGTCGTCGGCAACCTCGATAACGAGGTGCCCGTCCGCGACGTCGCAGGAGACGGCCACGCGCGAGCGCGCGTGCTCGGCGGCGTTGGCCACGAGGTTCACGGCGGCTCGCGCCAGGGCGGTTCGGTCGAGCGGGGCCTCGGGCGCGCCCGCGACAGCGGGGCCCGTGGCCGCGTCGAGCGTCACGCCTCGCGCCCGGGCGATCTGGGCGGCCTCGGCGAGGACTTGCTCGCAGAGCTCGGCCGGCCGCATGGGGGCCCTCTCCGCCCCGCCGGACCCGCGCGAGGCCTCGATGAGCAGGCGCACGTAGCCGTCGAGCCTTTCGACACTGCCGGCTATGTCGCGCGCGGCAGCCGCGAGGTCGCTGTCATTCTCGTCTTCCAGCTCCTCCGCCACGAAGTCGGCGTTGGCGCGCAGCACGGTGAGCGGCGTCTTGAGGTCGTGGGCGAGCGACGCCATCTGCTCGCGTTGCCCCCGCTCCGCGGCCCAGCGGGCCTCGAGCGACTCGGCGAGGGAGGCCCGCATGGCGTCCATCGCGGCGAGGACGTCGTTCACCTCGCGCACGTTGGTGCTGCCGACCGCGAAGTCGAGCTCCCCCGCGCCGACGCGCCCCGCCGCCTCCGCGAGCGGCGCCATCTTGCGCGAGATCACGCGGCTCGCGCGGCGCGCCACGAGCGCGAGCGCGAGCGCGCTTCCCGCCGTGGCGCCGACGAGCATGAGGCTCTGCGGGTTGGGAAGCAGGCCGGCGAGATCGCGCGAGACCCACTGCGGCAGGTACTCGCTGACAAGTGCGCATGCCCCGCCGTCCTTGAGCGGGAACGCGGCGTAGGTGAGGCCCGAGCCCCCGCCCTCGATCTCCACTGTGCCCGGATCAGCGGCGAGTGCCGTACGGGCCATTTCCGTCGCGTCCTCGAGCCGCGTGCCCTCGAGGTCTGTCATCAGCACGTATCCGTCCTTGTTCAGGATGAGGTAGCGGTACGCCGTCGGCACGTCCTGCTGCCCGCAGACGCCGTCGCGTGCCAGGCCCTCCGCGACCTCGCGTGCATTGGCCGGCCCCCAGCTTGCCTCGTAGACGAAGCCCACATTGATCGCCGCGGAGAGCGCCATGAACGAGGCGAGCCACGCCGTGGCGACCGCCGCGAACGCGTAGGCGAAGTAGCGCGCGATGACGAAGGAGAGCGGCATGCCCCCGCGACCTCGCGCCCCGGTCCTCAGAGCTGCCACTTGTACCCCATCCCCCAGACGGTCGCGATCGGATCGGCGCCGGCCTCGGAGAGTTTCCTCCGGGCGCGGCTGACCTGCATGGATATGGCCGCGTCGTCGGCGTCGCTCTCCCAGCCGAGCACCGCCTCGCGTATCTGCGCGCGGCTCATGACCTGCCCGGGGTGGCGCGCGAGGTACTCGCAGATGGCGTACTCGGTGGGAGTGAGCGGCACGGTCTCGCCGCCCACGGCGAGGTCGCGCGCCCCGAGGTCGATCCGCACCTCCCCGAAGGAGAGGGCGTGCGAGCGCGGCCGGCGCTCACGGCGTAGATGGGCCGCGACCTTGGCGCGCAGTTCCGCGGCCCCGAAGGGCTTGCGGACGTAGTCGTCGGCGCCCAGGCCGTAGGCGGCCACGGCGTCCTCCTCGGCCACGCGCGCGGTCAGGAAGACGATGGGCCCGTCGAAGTCCGGGCGGATCTGCCGCACGAGCTCGAAGCCGTCGAGCCCCGGCATCATGACGTCGCAGAGCACGAGGTCGAAGCGCGAGAGGTCCATCCCCGGGACTGTCGTCGGGTCGGCCGCCCTGACGACCTCATGGCCGTCGCGGCCGAGGACGCGCGCGAGCGCGTCGAGGATCGCCCGTTCATCATCCACTGCCAGTATCCTCGCCATGTTCGACCTCCTGAAACTCTCGTCGGAATTGTACTAGCGCCGCACTCAGCGGTCCAGAGCCCTGCGCGCAGCCGCGGGCGCCTCGGCCGCGTCGCACGCGTGGTAGCGCACGCCCGAGCCGCCGCGCGCCTCGATCTCGAGCCAGCCCTCGCCGTCCGACTCCCGCCCGAAGAAGATGAGCTGGAGCTCTCGGACATTGCCCCTGTCGTCCGCAGCGTCGAGCAGGGCATTCCCGCCCAGGACGAGCGCTGCGGAGAGGAGGACGAGCATGGCGGCGAGCGCCTTCCTACGCATCTGCCCTCCCGTCCTCGAAGCGGCAGAACCAGGCGAGAAGGACGGCGGCGGCTGCCAGGGTGAGCGCGAGGCCAGCGAGCGCAGTCGTGAGGAGAGGGCCCGCCGCGCGTGCGGCGTCGATGAAGGCCTCCACCCCGAGCGACCCCAGGCGCGCGGGCCAGGCGAGCGGCACCCAGCCCAGGGGCGTCGCCAGGGCACCGGTGAGCTCGCCGGTCATGAGGCCGTGTGCAAGTCCGCCCACCGAGAAGAACGCGAGGAGCGTCCCCGCCGCGCCGCCGCCGATGGCGGCGTTGCGGCCGAGGCGCAGGGCCACGCCGAGCCCCAGCGCGTAGAGGGGCAAGCTGCCCAGCACGATGCCCGCCCAGGCTGCCGCAAGCGGAGCGGGCCCGAGCGGCAGGCGTCCGGCGACGGCGAGCGCGCCCCCGAACACGCTGAGCGCCACGGCCAGCGCGCCCGCGCCGAGCGCCGCAAGGGCGAGCAGC
>NZ_QSTE01000003.1:56950-175640 GCF_003438115.1 Collinsella sp. OM08-14AT | reverse complement strand
ACGAAGTGCGCAGCGAGGGCTTCTTGCATGTCCGAGGACGTTTTGGGAGGTAGCCCAAACAGCCCCGGCGATCCTGCGGGAGTTAAACCCCTTTAGAACTTGTTGTGGAAGGTACGCGAAATGACCTCGTCCTGCTGCTCCTTGGTGAGCGTGTGGAAGTTCACGGCGTAGCCGGAAACGCGAATGGTCAGCTGCGGGTACTTCTCGGGGTGAGCCTGAGCGTCGAGCAGCGTCTCACGGTTGAAGACGTTGATGTTCAGGTGGTGGCCACCCTTCTCGGCGTAAGCGTCGAGCATGTGGACCAGGTTATCGGCCTGAGTCTCGGAAACTTCAGAAACCTTCATAATGTGTCTCCTTCGATCGATAGGCGCCGGCCGAAACCGGCGCACTAATCAGTAATCGTTATTGTTAGTATAGCACTAACAATAGTTACTCGCCCAGCTGATCAAGGTCGATATCGCCAAAGAACACCTGGTCCTCCTTGCCGAGCGCACCCGGGATGATGGAGAAGGTGTTGGAGATGCCGTCCTGAGCATCGCGGAACGGGAGCTTGGAAACCGAAGACAGCGAAGCGATGGCGCCGTGGCTATCGCGCTTGTGCATGGGGTTAGCACCCGGGGCGAAGGGCTGGCCAGCCTTGCGGCCATCAGGCGTAGAACCGGTCTTCTTGCCGTACACGACGTTGGAGGTGATGGTCAGAACCGAGGTCGTGGGCACGGAGTTGCGGTAGGTGTCGTTCATGCGGATGTACTCCATGAACTGGTGCACAACGTCGTGAGCGATCTGGTCGACGCGGTCGTCGTCGTTACCGTACTTGGGGAACTCGCCCTCGGTCTCGAAGTCGACAATGATGCCGTTCTCGTCGCGGACGGGGTGGACCTTGGCGTACTTGATGGCGGACAGGGAGTCAGCCACGACGGAAAGGCCAGCAATGCCCGTAGCGAACCAGCGGTGCACGTGCTTGTCGTGCAGAGCCATCTGGATGCGCTCGTAGCAATACTTGTCGTGCATGTAGTGGATGATGTTCAGCGAGTTGACGTACACGCCAGCGAGCCACTTCATCATGTCGTTGTACTTGGCCACAACGTCGTCGTAATCGAGCGTATCGCCCTCGACGGCGCGATACTTGGGGCCGACCTGCTTCTTGGAGACCTCGTCAACACCGCCGTTGAGTGCGTACAGCAGGCACTTGGCCAGGTTGGCGCGGGCGCCGAAGAACTGCATCTCCTTGCCGATGCGCATGGAGGACACGCAGCAGGCAATGCCGTAGTCGTCGCCGTGGTAGACGCGCATGAGGTCGTCGTTCTCGTACTGAATCGAGGAGCTGGCGACAGAAGTCTTGGCGCAGAACTTCTTGAAGTTCTCGGGCAGACGGGTCGACCACAGAACGGTCATGTTGGGCTCGGGGCTGGTGCCCATGTTCTCGAGCGTGTGCAGGTAGCGGTAGCTCATCTTGGTAACGAGCGTACGGCCGTCAACACCCATGCCGCCGATGGACTCGGTGACCCACTGCGGATCGCCGGTAAACAGGGCCTGGTACTCGGGGGTACGGGCAAACTTGACCATGCGGAGCTTCATGATGAAGTGATCCACGAACTCCTGGATCTGCTCCTCGGTGAAGGTACCGTTGGCAAGGTCGCGCTCAGCGTAGATGTCGATGAACGTGGAGGTACGGCCAATGGACATAGCGGCGCCGTTCTGCTCCTTGACGGAAGCGAGGTAGGCGAAGTACATCCACTGGATGGCCTCCTGCGTGTTGGTAGCAGGGTTGGAAATGTCGAAACCATAGGTCTCGGCCATCATCTTGAGCTCGCCGAGGGCGCGGATCTGCTCCTGCAGCTCCTCACGATCGCGGATGTTGTCGGCGGTCATGACCGTCGGGGTGGAAGCCTTCTGGGCCTCCTTGTCCTTGATCAGGTAGTCGACGCCGTACAGGGCAACACGACGGTAGTCGCCGATGATGCGGCCGCGGCCATAGCCATCGGGCAGACCGGTGATGATGTGAGCCGAGCGGCAAGCACGCATCTCGGGGGTGTAAACATCGAAGACGCCAGCGTTGTGGGTCTTGCGCTCGAAGGTGTAGCGCTCGACAACGTTCTCGTCGACCTTATAGCCGTGCTGGCTGGCAGCCTGGCAAGCGATGCGGATGCCACCGTTGACGTGCAGCGCGCGCTTGAGCGGCTTGTCAGTCTGGAGACCGACGATGGTCTCCTTCTCGCGGTGGGCGTTATCGATGTAGCCAGCGGGGTGGCTCACGATACCCGTAACGGTCTTGGTGTCCATATCGAGGACACCGCCCTGCTCGCGCTCCTTAAGCAGCAGGTCGAGAACCTCGCCCCACAGCTCCTTGGTACGCTCGGTTGGGCCGGCGAGGAACGACTCGTCGCCCTCGTAGGGGGTGTAGTTCTTCTGGATGAAGTCTCGGACGTCAACTTCTCCCGTCCAGATGCCTTCCTTGAAGCCTTCCCATGCCTCCTGCATTGTGTAACCACGCTCCTAGTTACGTGTAATGCGGCGCTCTCTCACACCGCTGCTTATTGAATTCTTGAATGTTCGGCTTGCACTACCGGCTTCTTCCGTTCTTCACCACACGTTGGTGCAGGGAAAACGTTTGTCCACCTTGGAACTACAACCCAAAACCCAAGATTTCACCCGTTTGAGAAGGATAACATAGCCACCCCCTTCATCAGGGCTGTTATATGTTTCTTTTTTTATACCATTAGTGCGTTTTTAACAAATCCGCAGGAAATGCGAGCGCGAACAACTACCGTTCACCGATTTGTTTGGTATATTTCCTTGCCTTTGTACGACGTTCACTCTAGCTGTTATGCCAGTTTTAGCAGGGTAAAGTGCCCCAGAGACCCCGCAGAAACTGCAGGGCGGCCACGGGATTTCCCCCGGGGCCGCCCTGTGGCATGGCTAGTTATTTAGCTTTGATTGCCGTTTGGCATTAGGCGGCTGCGGCGGCCTTGTCGGTCGTTGCTTTGCTGTGGCCCTGGCCCTCAAAATGCTTGTAGCACCAGCTGGTGACCAGCGGGGTCAAAATGGCCGTCACGATAGCACATGCTGCAACCTGCGCCGTAGCCGTCGCGAGCACCGCGCCGCCGTACATGGCCTCGTTGACGCTTGCCATGGCAGCAGGCGTGGCCACATTGGCTCCGGCGCAGCTCGAAATGGCCGCACCTGCGACACCCGTACCGCCCGTGAGCTTATCGACCGCGATGACGGGAATTGCAAAGACTACCGAGCAGATCACGCCGAGCAGGATGCCGGGAAGACCACCGTTGATAAGCTGGCCAAAGGTCATGGTCGAGCCCATGGCAAAGAAGACGAGCACGATGATGGCGGAAAGTGCCGGTGCCATCATCTTCTTAAAGCTCGGGAAGAGGTTACCCAGAATAATGCCGACGACGATCGGCAGGATGGCGCCCACGAGCGACCAACCGATCGGAGCCTGACCGGCAGCGCCGAGCACGATCATCGTGACCGGAGGGCCGACAACCAGCGTGGTGATTGCGACGGCACCACGCTCGGCCTCATTGCCCATGGTGCCCATCAGACCAGCGTACATAGCGTTGTTGGCGCCGGTGCAAGCGGCCAGCATCACCATGGCAGAGATGCCAAACAGGTTGTCGTTGAATACATAAAGGATGAGCAGCGACACGGCAACGACCACGATCTGCTTGACGGCGATGATGATGGCGCCGCGGGCAGCGGCGGCAGGAGCGCTCTTAAACGAAATCGTCGTACCGACGATGAGCAAAAAAGCGCCAACAAGCGGGCCTGCGCCCTGCTGGGTCATGCCGAGCGTAAAGCTGCCGAGCGTTTTGAACAGGTCGGGGAACAGCGTGTTGAGCAGGCAGCCCAACAAAAGCGGCACCAAAATATTGGCACCCGGGATGGAGGACATCTTAAAGAACGGCTCCTTTGCCGCCGGCGCCTCCACCGCAGTCGATTCACTCATATATATCTCCTTTGGATGCATGCGAATCGTAGCCGCACGCGCCTATGTCAGAAAGAAGGCGACGGTCCCGAGTCGCAGGAACCGTCGCCGAATAATCGTCGTGGGGTATTACCCGTCCAGGACGATGCCGCCGTCGCAGTCGCCGATCTCGCCGTTCACGAAGCTGGCGAGGTCGGAAGCGAAGAACAGCACCATCTGCGCAGGCTCGCTGGCCTGGGCGGCGCGGCCCAGAGGAATACCGTTGATGATGCGCTGAGAGTTCTCGTCAGAGAGAATCGAGGTCATATCGGTAAGGGTGAGCGACGGGCACACGGCGTTGCAGCGGACGCCAAACTTGCCGCCTTCCTTGGCGACTGCCTTGGTTAGACCGTTAACACCGGCCTTGGAGCTCGCGTAAGCCGCGGTGCCGAGCAGGCCGCCACCGATCTTGCCCGCAACGGAACTCACGTTGACGATAGTGCCGGCATGGGCCGCCTTAAAGTGCGGGTACACAGCATTCATCATAGTGAAGGTACCGTTGAGGTTGATGTCGATGGTACGACGCCACTCGGTGTCATCGATCTCGTCGAACTTCTTGGTGCTGATGACGCCAGCACAGTTGATCAGGATGTTGGTTTGCGGCAGGTCCGTAAAAATCTGCTCGACGGTCTCGCGTGCCTTGGGTGCATCGGCGACATCGAGCTGATAGAACTTGTTGCCCTCGCCAAGCTCGACCACAGCGGCCTCGCCCTTGGCAGCGTTCCTTGCGATGAGCGCGACGTGTCCGCCGCCCGCGACGATGCCCTTGGCGATCTCGAGGCCAATGCCCTGAGTGCCGCCGGTAACGATCGCGGTTTTGCCCGTGAAGTCAAATGCCATGACTCCAACCCCCTTGATTCAGGTGTCTCCTTGCGGGAAGTTGGAGCATCGCACGTGGCGATAAATGAGTCCCAGTCGTCATGGTGGTGACAACCCCTCGCCTAACCGCGGGCATAGTAGTTCTTTGAAACGCTTCAGCAATTGAATTTTTTAACTCTTTATGCGCTCTTTATATTGCCCACTGCATGAGGCCCGAATATGCGGGTATCATCTTTCACCGAAAATAGTTTCCAGTGTTAGGGGTTTTCGGTGGAAGATACCGATTTCCATGAGCTTGGACGTCAGCTCTTAACTGAGTTTGGCAGCATGCATCATCGCATTTCACGCTCTGCGGACAAAGCTCTCGGCGGCGAGATGGCTGTCATGCGCGCCCTCATGCTCGCTGGCGGTTCGCTCACGCCGAGCGAACTCGCAAATCGCGCCTGGGTCTCGAGTGCCCGCATCGCCAATATCTTACGCACTCTCGAAGCCAAGGGCTGGGTCGAGCGCGAGCACTCAAAGACCGACCGTCGTCGTGTACACGTCACGATGACCGACAAGGGATTCCAGAATCTCGAAATCAAACGTCGGGAATTCGAGGAGCGCACCGCGGCCTTCCTCGAGCAGCTCGGCGAAACAGATACCCAAGAGATGGTGCGCCTTCTAAGGCGTCTCAACGAAATTATCGACTGCAATCAAGAAAGGAGAAATGCCAAGTGAGGATTCTCAAGCTCTTTAAAAAGCATGTCCCATCACTGTTCGCAGCTATCGTACTTATCGTAATCAGCTGTAACGCCGATCTGGCACTGCCTACCTATATGAGCGACATCGTCGACGTGGGCGTGCAGCAAGGCGGCATCGCCTCGCCCGTGCCCGACACCATTCGTGCCGAATCGCTCGACGACCTCGAACTCTTTATGAGCGCCAAAGACGCCAAGACAGTAGAAGCTGCGTTTGGCAGGGCAGACAAAAACGGCATTCGCACGTACAGGGGAACCGAGGATGAGCGCGCCGACGGCGGCAAGATTGCCGATATCATGAGCCTGCCCGAGACCGTCGTCCTTTCGCTCAACCAAGGCATCGACGCCAGCTCCATGGGCGACATGATGGGCGCGTCCAGCGAGAAAGGCAACAGCGACGCCCAAGCCATGCCCACGCCCGAGCAAATGGCAGCGATGACGCCCGACCAGCTCGCCAAGATGCAGCAAAAGGCCGCAGCGGCGCAGAATATGCAAAAGCAGATTGATGCCGACGGCGGCAAGATCACCATGAAGAGCCTGCGTCTAGGCGTTGAAGGCGGCCTAATCGACCAAGGCAAGCTCGTCGAGGGCGCCGACGGTATGGAGGACAAAATGGGCTCCATGTCGGGCTCCATCGTGACCCAACGCGCCGTGAGCTATGTGCAGGACGAGTACAAGGCACAGGGTATCGACCCCGCCGACGTGCAGAACGCCTACCTGGGCCGCATGGCGACCACGATGTTTGGTCTGTGTCTGGTGTCGCTGGTCGCCACCATCCTGACCGGTGCCGTGGCTTCGCGCACCGCCTGCTCCATCGCCCGCGACCTGCGCCGCGAGACCTTCAACAAGGTTATGCACTTCTCGCCGGCCGAGGTGGGCAAGTTTAGCCAGGCCTCGCTCATCACCCGCTGCACCAACGACATTCAGCAGATTCAGATGGCCGCAACCCTGTTTATCCGCATGTGCCTCATGGCGCCCGTCATGGGCATCGTCGCCGTCATGCGCGTCCTGGCCAACCACACCGGCCTGGAGTGGACCATCGCCGTGGCCATCATCGCGGTCTCGGCCGTCGTCGGCGTGCTTATGGGCCTCACCATGCCCAAGTTCAAAAAGATGCAGAGCTTTGTGGACCGCGTGAACCTTACCGCCCGCGAGCTGCTCGACGGCCTTATGCCCATCCGCTCGTTTAACCGCGAGGAGCATGAGCTCGAGCGCTTTGACCAGGCGTCCCTCGACCTGATGACCACGCAGCTCTACACCAACCGCGCCATGAGCTTTATGATGCCGCTCATGATGCTCGTCATGAACTGCATCACCGTGCTTATCGTCTGGTTTGGTGCGCAGGGCGTGTCCGACGGCGTGATGCAGGTCGGCAACATGATGGCGTTTATCTCCTACACCATGCAGATCGTCATGGCGTTTATGATCCTCACCATGGTTTCGGTCATCCTGCCCCGCGCCGAGGTCGCAGCCGAGCGCGTGGAAGAGGTCATCACCTGTCCCACGAGCATCAACGACCCCGTCTCGCCCAAACTGCCCGCGGCCAACGCGCCGCGCGGTGAGCTCGCCTTCCACGACGTGAGCTTCCAGTATCCCGATGCCCACGCCGATGTCATCAGCGGTGTGAACTTCACCACGCACGCCGGCCAGATGCTCGGCATCATCGGCTCCACGGGTTCGGGCAAGTCCACGCTTGTGCAGCTCATCCCGCGCCTGTACGACGTCACCGGCGGCAGCATTTCGCTCGACGGCATCGACGTGCGCGATATGACCCTTTCCGAGCTTCGCCGCCGCATTGGCTATATCCCGCAGCAGGGGCGTCTGTTCTCGGGCACTGTCGAGAGCAACCTCAAATTTGCCGGCGACATGGTGAGCGATGATGACATGCGCCAGGCGGCACGCATCGCACAGGCCGAGGACTTTATCGCCGAGCGCGAGGGCGGCTACGACTCCCCCATCAGCCAGGGCGGCTCCAATGTCTCGGGCGGTCAGCGCCAGCGCCTGGCCATCGCCCGCGCGTTGGCCAAAAAGCCCGAGGTCGTGGTGTTCGATGACTCGTTTAGCGCCCTCGACTACAAGACCGACGCGCGCCTGCGCGAGGAGCTTGCCAAAAACGTTACCGACGCCGCGCTCGTGGTCGTGGCCCAGCGCATCGCGACCATCATGCACGCCGATCAGATCATCGTGCTCGACGACGGCCACGTAGTGGGCACCGGCACGCACGAGGAACTGCTGCACAACTGCCCGGCATACCTGGAGATCGCACAGTCGCAGCTTTCCGCCGAGGAGTTGGGGCTTACCCAAGAAGAGATTGAAGCCGTCATGGAAGGAGGCGAGCGCTAATGGCAGACGAGACCAAGACTCAGATTCCCAAGCCCACCCGCCGGCGCGGTCCCATGGGCCGCATGGGTGGTATGGGCCGCGGCGAAAAGGCCAAGGACTTTAAGGGCACCATGAGGCAGCTGCTCGGCTATATCGGCCAGCACAAGATTGCCGTGTTTGCCGCCGTCGCCTTTGCCGTATGCTCGGTCATCTTTAACATTGTGGGGCCCAAGGTGCTCGGCCAGGTTACGACCAAGCTGTTCGAGGGCCTGGTTGCCAAGGTCAACGGTACCGGCGACGTTGACTTTGCCTGGATCGCCAAGACGCTCGGCTTTTTGCTCTGCCTGTATCTGGCAAGCTCTGTCTGCGGCCTCATCCAGGGCTGGCTCATGACCGGCGTCACGCAAAAGATTTGCTACCGCATGCGCAAGGAGATCGCCGCCAAGATCGCTGTCGTGCCGATGAGCTACTTCAACGGCCACAGCAAGGGCGACGTGCTCAGCCGCATCACCAACGATGTCGACACGCTGGGTCAGTCACTCAACCAGAGCGTGACACAACTCATCACATCGGTGACGCAGATTATCGGCGTGCTCGTCATGATGCTGTCGATCAGTCTGCCGCTCACCGGCGTCACCGTGCTCACGCTGCCGGCTGCCGCGATTATCCTGACCGTGATGATTCACTTCTCGCAGCCGTACTTCCGCGAGCAACAGCAAGTCCTGGGCGCCGTCAACGGCATTATCGAGGAGGACTTTGCCGGCCAGAACGTTATTCAGGTGTTCGACCGCGCCGAGGCCTCAATCGAGGAGTTCGACCGTCAAAACGACCGTCTCTTTATTAGTGGCTGGCGCTCGCAGTTCCTATCGGGCCTGATGATGCCGCTTATGAGCTTGGTGGGCAACATGGGCTACGTGGGCGTTGTCGTGGTGGGCGCACAGCTCGCGCTGACCGGCAATGCCACGCCCGGCGACATCCAGAGCTTTATCCAGTACGTGCGCAACTTTACGCAGCCGGTGCAGCAGCTGGGCAACGTGAGCAACACGATGCAGTCGATGGCCGCTGCCACCGAGCGCGTCTTTGAGTTCCTCGCCGCGCCCGAGGAGGAGCAGAAGGCCGACGCCCAGATTCCCGAGAAGCGCCCCGGCCACGTTGAGTTTGACCATGTCAAGTTTGGCTACACGCCCGACAAGACCATCATCCACGACTTTAGCTGCGAGGCGCAGCCCGGTCAGACCATCGCCATCGTCGGCCCCACCGGCGCCGGCAAGACCACGCTCATTAAGCTGCTGCAGCGTTTCTACGACGTGGACGGCGGTTCGCTGCGCGTCGAGGGCGTCGACGTGCGCGACTGGGACCGCGCGGCACTGCGCGGCGAGTTTGCCATGGTGCTGCAGGATACCTGGCTGTTTAACGGCACCATCCGCGAGAACATCCGCTACGGACGTCCCGATGCGACTGACGCCGAGGTCGAGGCCGCCGCGCGCGCCGCACGCTGCGACCACTTTATCCATACGCTCGCCGGCGGTTACGACTTTATGATCAATGAGGAGGGCACCAACCTCTCACAGGGCCAGCGCCAACTCGTGACCATCGCCCGCGCCATTTTGGCCGACCGTCCGGCGCTGATTTTGGACGAGGCGACCTCCAACGTCGATACCCGCACCGAGGAGCTTATTCAGCGCGCCATGGATGCGCTGATGCAGGGCCGCACGAGCTTTGTCATCGCGCACCGCCTGTCCACAATCCGCAACGCCGACGTAATCTTGGTGATTCGCGACGGCGACATCGTCGAGAAGGGCACACACGACGAACTGCTCGCCCAGGGCGGCTTCTACGCCGACCTGTACAACTCGCAGTTCGACGAGGCGGCGTAAAACCGGCGGCAAACAACCGCAATACCCAAAGAATGGGGGCGCAGGACAACCAGCGCCCCCATTTTTCGTTCTGCGGCCCTTGGGCCGCATCCCCTGGAGCCGAATTGACGGTCCTTTCCAGCCCCTGTGGGCAAAAAATGGCAAATATGAGTACTGTTACCTTTTTAGTAACAGCCAAAACAGCCCCATATGCTGCCCGCACGGCTTGCAAGCGCCCCTAAATTACTCAAATAGTTCTATAGCGGGCTTATATGTGTTAAGGTTAATGAACATATTTTCTGTTATGTCTATTATCTTATGCCGGCAATATGACACTACGATAGCAACAGTACTCATATTTGCCATTTTTTGCCCACAGGGCCTGGAAAAGGCCAACAGGGTAGTCATTGGGGACGTTCTTAAACGACCAGTCAAACAAGAACGTCCCCAACGACTACTTAAAAACGGGAGATTATCCACTCTCATTCTGCGAGCACTCATTTAAGTCTGTCCCCAATGAGTGCCCGGCAGCAACGGGACCGCCGATGTCTTGGCAGAGTCAGCGAAAACCCGCGTAACTAAACCCGCTCCGCGATCTCGTGAATGAGGTAGTCGGTCTTTTCCCAGCCCAGGCACGGATCGGTGATCGACTTGCCAAAGACACCGCCGTCGACCGGCTGG
This sequence comes from Collinsella sp. OM08-14AT, assembly GCF_003438115.1. Lineage (NCBI taxonomy): Bacteria > Bacillati > Actinomycetota > Coriobacteriia > Coriobacteriales > Coriobacteriaceae > Collinsella > Collinsella sp. OM08-14AT. The sequence continues at coordinate 165,240 of NZ_QSTE01000003.1, read as the reverse complement.
TTGCCGTCCTCAAGGTAGGACTCGATCATAAAGCCCTTGACCAGCCTTGAAATGGCTTCGTTGCGGCGGCAGCTGTCGAGCACCTCCTTGCAAATGCGATACTGCTCCAGCGGACGCTTGCCCGAGTTGTCGTGGTTGCAGTCGATGACCGCTGCCGGATTGGCATAGCCGGCGTGCTCGGTATAGCGCTCGGCCAGGCGCTCGAGGTGCTCGTAGTGGTAGTTGGGGTAGGTGCGCCCATCGAGACCGATGTAGCCACGCATAACGGCGTGCGCGAGCGGATTGCCGTCGCACTCGACCTCCCAGTTGCGGAAGATGAAACTCTGATGCGCCTGAGCGGCGTAGATGGAGTTGAGCATGACGGTGGTGGAGCCGGCAGTGGGGTTCTTCATGCCCACCGGCACCGAAATGCCGCTCGACACCAGACGGTGCTCCTGGTTCTCGACCGAGCGCGCGCCCACAGCGACGTAGCTCAGCAGATCGACAAGGTACTGATAGTTAGAGGGGTAGAGCATCTCGTCGGCGGTAAAGAAGCCGGTCTCCTCGATGACGCGCAGGTGCATGTGGCGAATGGCCTTGACGCCCTCGAGCAGGTCATCGGGCGCCTCGGGGTCGGGATTGTGCAGTAGACCCTTGTAGCCGGTACCCTTGGTGCGCGGCTTGTTGGTGTAGACACGCGGGATGATGATGAGCTTGTCCTTGACCTCCTCGGCGGTTTTGGCCAGGCGGTTCATGTACTCGAGGACCGAATCCTCCCGATCGGCAGAGCATGGGCCGATGATGAGCACCTTGCGCGCGTCCTCGCCGGTAAAGACCTTGGCGACCTCGGCGTCGAATGCCTGCTTCTTAGCGGTAAGCTCGGCGGAAAGCGGCATTTCCTCGCGGATCTCCATGGGGATCGGCAGCCTACGTTTGAAATCCATGGCCATAGGGGCCTCCTCAATCTATAGAGAGAGCAAAAAGCGTATTGTCGAGTGCTCGGCATTATCCGCTGTCGCACGCTAAAGTGCAAGCACAGCCTACTAAAAAGGGAATGAATCGACACAAGGGCCCGCTCACCACGAGAGTGGATAATCTCCCGTTTTTGGCCCATGTTCGCGCTCAAAGTGGGAGATTATCCACTCTCGTCGGGCAAGCGTCCGAAAATCCTCACTCGTGACCCCTTTTCCTCCGTCCCCGAGGGATCGGGGCTCGCCTGCCGAATGATTGATGCGGCCGCCCTGCGTCCATGTCACACTCAGAGGTGGCCTGACCCAACTTGGAAGGAGCCTTCATGAGCCTTGACAACGTAACCCTGCGCGCCGCCACGCTCGACGACCTGACCGGCATCGCCGCCATCTACAACCAGCTGTGGTGCAACACGCTGCGCAACCGCGGCGACGTCGAAGCTGCCGATTTCTGCGCGCGCTTTAACATCGCTATGCAGCTGCAACGCTCACCTATCGCGCTTGTCGCCGAGGCCGAGGGCCGCATTATCGCCGCCTGCTGCATCGGCATCTTCGAGGACGGCAAGCCGCGCACCAACCCCACGTGGGAGTCCTGCTACAACGAGATGCTCGCCCAGGCAACCGAAATGGCAAAGGCCGCCGACGCCAAGCTCGAGGGCTCGCTCTTCGGCGACAGTCGCGAAAAGGCCACGGCGGATCGCTTTGCCGCCACAGGCAACGAGTATGCCCAGGGCCAGCTCAACCTGATCATCATCGTGCCCGAGTGGCAGGGCAAGGGGCTCGGCCGCGCGCTTATCGACCTTGCGCGCGCCGAGCTCGCCAAGGCAGGCTGCACCAAGTTCTTCCTGATGAGCGACTGCAACTCCGACTGGCAGTTCTACGAGCACCTCAACATGAAGCGCATCCTGGAGGATCACAGTCAAGACACCGGCGACGGTTTTATCGTCTACATGTACGGAGGCGACACGCAGGGCTAACCCGCTAAGCAAGTACCAAAACCACCACAAAAGGCGCCCATCCCCCTTGTGGTGACAGGTTTTATCTGGGCGAACGTTAAGACCGCCGCGGGGGAGCTGCTTTCCCTCGCGGCGGTTTACTAACCGTGAAAACCAAGTGAGTAGGCTTTTGGCGGGATCCCGAGCACACCCCAAAACGCCGCAGCTCTGGCCTGCGGTTTTATCGAGCGTTTGTCGCGATGTGCTCGGCAGATCCCAAAAAGTCTACTCACTTGCATCCGAGACGCACCAGGCAGGCAAAAAACCGCCGCGAAAGGGGCCCGTCCCCCTTCGCGGCGGTTGTTCATCGCGGTTTTGCGACGGTTTTGCGGTGGTTTTGCCCGCCTGCTACTCGCTGTAGCGAGTGGCGATGGCAACTCGCACCATGCCGGCGCTCATGAGGTACGTTGCCATAGGCTGTAGTAGCGCATGTCATAATCCTACAGCAGCATTCGCCATAATCTGACAATAGAGTTTTCCACAATCTATAAGTAGCCCAGGTCGGGACCCTATTTAACAAACCAAATTCTCGCCCAACGCCATTTCCTCTCCTGGTGACCGGTTCATTTTGGCGGGTTTCATCTGGGCAAACGCCAAAACCACCACAAAGGTGCCTGTCCCCTTTGTGGTGGTTTGAAGCTCTCCTGGGCGGGATGCTAGACTTGCGGCATATACATTCGCGCCAAAGCACGGGTCGCATACAGGAAAGGAGATGCCATGGCGCCTATCGCACCGCTCAAGATGCTCGTCGCTCCTGCCGCCAAGGCCATCGCCCACCTGAGCGACTCACTTACTTACGATGAGGTCCCCTGCATCGCCGAGGAGCGTTCGGACAGCCGCCCGTACCTGGGCCACGTCCCCTACTTTGCGCCTAAGCTCGTTTCCGATCCCGAGCACCGCGAACAGTAATCCAAGATGCACCAAGCGCTGCGTAACTCGCGGCGCTTACTGTTTTGGTGCAAAGTAACCTGACCCCCGTGCACCAACGCCGGGATTGTCGACGCTTCGGCCGCGGCGCGATATGAGGCGCGAAACCTCGCCCAATAACAGGCCAATCACTACGCCCGCGAGAATCGGCAACTTTGCCATCTCGGCAGGTGAGCTGTTGAGCGGCACAATCGTAGCAACAATCGAAAGCACGAGCTCCACCACGGGAATCGCAAGCGCCACCGCGAGCACCTTGCCCTCGAAAGGCGCACGGAACACACGCGAGCGATTATCGTGCTTGCGCAGACGCCAAAACGCTGGGAACATGGGAATATAGCTCATGAGCAGAAAGACGACGTTCATCGAGAAGAAGACCCAAAAGACGTCGGAACCCTCACCCAGCGGAATCTGGAGCAGCAGCACCAGACTGGCAAAACAGCCGTTAATGAGCGCCGAGCCGTTGGGCATGCCGGTCTTTTTGGACACCAGCGCAAAGGGGCGCGGCATGTTGCCGTGACGTGCGGCACAGCTCGCTACGTTGTTGACGCCAAAGCTCCAGCAGATCATATTGGCGAACAGCGTCACCAAAAAGGCCACGCCCACGACCATCGTCAGCGGGTGGGTGCGCCCCACCATAGCGGCGACTGCGTCCACAATGCCCGAATCGAGTGAAAGCTGCTCGGTGGGAACCGCGGCTCCAATGCCAATGCCACAGATGATGTAGATCGCCGCAATGGCCACGCCACCGGCAATAACCGCCTTGGGGATATCACGCGACGGGTTCTTCATCGTGCTGGCAAAGGTCGCGACCACTTCGAAGCCCATAAAGTTGAACAGGATAATCGATAGGTACGTCAACGAATTGGTGTCGCCCAGATCTGGAATGAAGGTCTTAAACGACATGTCGTTGGCAAAGCCGTTATTGCAGGCAAACCAAATGCCGACGATTCCCACCGCAGCGGTAATGAGCACCTTGATGACGGCGCCGCCGTCCATAACCCAATCGGCCTCCGCCACCGGCTGCATTGCCATGACCGTGACGCCCCACACAAAGGCAATCTCGATGGCAATTCGGATCCCGAGTGAAAACTCGATACCCCACACCGCATTAATGACACTGGGGAACATGCAGGCGATACTTGCCACCCACAGCGGAAAGTTAACCCAGTAGCACCAAGAGCAACGGGCGCCCCAACGGTCGCCCAGGCCCAAGCGAACCCAATCGTACAGGCCGCCCTCGGAATCAAACGCCGTACCCAGCTCGGCCACCACCAGACCATAGGGAAGCAAAAACGTAATGATAAGGAAAATCCACCAGAAGAACTGTACGTTACCCATGGCAGATGCCGGAGCCGCCGCCTCGATGGTAAACACGACGCAGATAACCGAAAGGATGACCTCGATCAGGGAGAACTTTTTACCTGCCATGGCGCGCGCCCCCTACAGCAAAAAGGATGGCATCTGTACCGAAGGCGCAGCCCAAGGTAGGGTTGCAGGCCGCGTCACCGGTGCAGGTGCCATCCCAGAGAGAGGAGAGGATGCATTTGTTGGACCAACGCTCGCGGAACAGGCGCGTGTAGATAACGATACGCTGGTACATAGATACTCCGATCAAAACGGCCGCGTTCACGACCGATAACTTTCGGCAATTGAAAACGCGTCTGACCTGTGAAATTCAAGCGAACAATTGGCCTAACCCGCAAAAAATCCCAGGCCAGACGCGTACTCAATCAAAGAAAAGGGCACTCCGAAGTGGAGGCAACGGAGTGCCCAAAGAAAACCCAACCGACCAAGACATCGGGCAAGCCGACCATCAATGCCCCAAGATGGTTCGATTCGCCGATTGTCCGATTGATCGGCTGGGTTTTCGAGGTGCCCCAGGTCGCCGCGAAAGAGGAGCGAAGCGTACTTTGGTACGCGAGCGACGGTTTGAGCGGCGAGATGGGGTGCCTCGGAAAGTCAGACGATTAAGCGGACGGCTCCTGCTGCGTAATGCAGTGGATATTGCCGCCGCCGAAGACGACCTGCTCGGACTGAACGCCGACGCACTTGTAGACGCCCTCGCCCCAGACCTCGTCATAGATCTTCTGGAGCGTGTCAACGGCCAGCTGGTCGTTCTCGTCGCCGTACTGCGGGACGATAACGCCGTGGTTGGTGACCAGGTAGTTCATGTAGGAGGCGATCAGCGGCTCGTCGGGAACGCGCGGCTCGGCGTTCTCGTCGGCGTCGATGGTGTCGCAGGAAGCCTGGTCCATGAACAGCGGGTTCACGGGCATGCAGAGCTTGTAGACCTTCATCTTGCGGCCCTTGGCGTCAACGGCGTTGGAGAGGGTCTCGTAGGCAGCGTGGCACTGCTCGTAGAACGGATACTCGGGATCGTCGGTCCAGATGCAGGCCATGACGCCCGGAGCGATGAACGTGGCGACGTCATCGATGTGGCCGTTGGTCTCCTCGGGGTCGATGCCCTCCTTGACCCAGATGACCTTCTCGACACCCAGGTAATCCTTGAGGTGCTCGTCCATATAGGCGCGAAGCTCCTCGCTCCAGGGCTCAAACTTCTTGTGGAACTTGGGCCAGATGGACTCGGGATCCTCTTCCTCCTCCAGAACCGCAGAGCAGGTGCGGCCCGGGGAAAGCAGGCACTGGTCGGTCACGACAAGGGTGCCCTCGCCGTCGACGGTGATGGAGCCGCCCTCGAGGATCATGTCATCGGGACGATAGCGACGGCAGCCGGAGAGCTCAGCCATCTTAAGGGCGATCTGCTCGTCCTTGTCCCACGGGAAATAGAGGCCATCCACAAGGCCACCGTAAGCGTTGAAGTGCCAGTGGTTGGCGCGCTTCTCGCCCTTGCCGTTGATGACGTAGGTGGCGGCGGTGTCGCGGAACCAGGCGTCGTCGGTGGTCATCTCGATGACGGTGACGTTCTCGTCCTCCTCGAAGACGGCCTTGCAGTTGGCATAGTCGACCTGGTTGGCGCACATGGTAACCGGGGTGAACTCGGCGATGGCGCGGGCGATGGCGGCATACTGCTTCTGAGCCGGCTTGGCGCCGTGGGCCCAGGTGTCGGTGCGGTGGGGCCAACCCATCCACACGCGATCCTGCGGGGCGAACTCAGCGGGCATAAAGAAGCCGTCGGCCTTGGGGGTGGACTCGGACTCGGTGATCGTACGCATAAGATTTCCTCCAAATCGAACGATCGCTTGCTGCGGGCGGGTTACCCGCAGCCTAAAACCAAGAGATGGTAGGCGCCCGTTCCCCGGCAAAGGTCGGGGCGCCCGGCGCCGGTTTTCACGGAGTCGCACCGGCAAGCGACGACGTAACCAAGTGCGCGGAGACAAAACGCACGAAGGATACGGAAGAGAGATTGGGGTGGGCGGTGGTTACCGGAGCTATCGCTCACACCCACCCCGGGGAATGGTTAGCAAACCTGTCGCTTGGGCACGTCTCCGAAGAAGCTAGAGTGCCCGGAGTCGGGAGCGACAAGCCCGACGAAGCGCACGTTGGTACGCGAGGAGGGTTGGAGCCCCAGAACCGGGTGCCCTAGTTCTCCTCGGCCTCGGCGGCCTCCTCAGCGAGACGCTGAGCTGCCAGCTCGGGAGTGAGGCCATTGTACTCGGTCTCGCGGCCCTTGGCGCTGACGACGCGGACAACCTCGCCGATGAGCAGAAGCACGATGAAGATAACGATCATCGGGAGCTTGTCGCCAATTTCAGCGGCAGAGAGCGGCACCAGCGTTGCAACGATGGCCAGGATCAGCTCGATGCAAGGGATGGCCAGCATGACCTTCATCATGGCACCCTTAAACGGGAACGTGAAGATGCGCTCGCGGTTGGGGTCGTTCTTACGAAGGTTGAGGAACGCCGGGAACATCGGGATATAGGTGAGCAGCAGGAAGACGACGGAGGTGCCGAAGAGCATCCAGAAGACGCCGTTGGAGATGGCGTCGATGGGAACGAGCTGCAGGCACAGCACCAGGGAGGCAACGACGGCGTTGACCAGGTTGGCGCCGTTGGGCATGTCATCATCCGAAATCATCGAGGCGAAGACCTTGGGCATGTTGCCGTGCTCGGCAGCGTAGCGGGCGACGGAGTTGACGCCGAAGGACCAGGCGGCCATGTTGGCGAACAGGGTGATCAGGAAGGCGATGCAGATGACCCTGAAGATCATGGAGTCGCCCACCATGGTCTGGACTGCGACAATCATGCCATAGTCGGGGTCGATGGAATCGGCCGGCACAGCAGCGCCGATGCCAAAGCCAGCGAACAGGTAGATCACGGCGATGGACAGGCCACCGACGATGATAGCCTTGGGGATATCGCGAGCGGGATCGGCCATGTCGTCGGTCATAGTGCAGATGACCTCGAAGCCCATGAAGTTAAAGATGATGATCGACAGGTAGCCGAGAGCGTTGGTGTTGGTGAGCTCGGGCAGGAAGGTGGCAGCGGACATGTCGTTCGCAAAACCGTTCTCCATGGCATACCAAATGCCCAAAGCGCCAACGATAACGGCGACGGCGACCTTGATGATGGCGCCACCGTTAAGGACCCACTCGGAGTCGGCCGCCTTGGAGCGGCCCATGAGGTAGACGATCCACACAAAGGCAAGATCGATACCCATCTTGGCGATCAAGTTGAACTCGACGCCAAAGACCATGCCCAAAATGTCGGGGAACATGGTAGCCAGCGAGGCGATCCACAGCGGGTAGTTGACCCAGTAGTAGTACGAGATGCGGGCGCCCCATTTGTCGCCCAGGCCATCGCGTACCCAGTCGTAAATGCCGCCCTCGCCGTCATAGGTGGTACCGAGCTCGGCGACAACCATGCCGTAGGGAAGCAGGAAGGTCAGGATCAGGAAGATCCACCAGAAGAACTGCTGGTTGCCAATGGCAGCAGCAGGAGCGGCGGCCTCGCAAACGAAGACGACGCAGATGATGGTCGAAATGACCGTCAAGAAGGAAAGCTTTTTCTTTCCGTCGCTCATGATGAGCTCCTTCGCTCAGTCTTGGACAGATCCGAGGCCCTAAGGTATTAAGGCAATTGCTTGGGCCTCGGTGAGCGGGCGACAGGAGACGAGCATCCGCCGCCCGCAAACGTGCTTTTAGAAGCCTTGAGGCTTAGAGCTGCTCGAGAGCCTCGAGAGCGGCGTGGAGCTCAGCCTTGGCGGAGTACTCGACACCCTCGTCGTTGAGCGGGGTGCGCTTGCCCAGGGCGGCAAGGAGAGCACGGATGGAGTGCTTGCGGTTCTCGGCCTCGACCCAGCACAGGGAGCGCTCGGGATCGTCCATGACTTCGTCGACGACCTCCTCGTTGCGGGTGGCCGGCAGGCAGTGCATGAACTTGGAGTTGGGGCCGGCAAAGTTCATCATGTCCATGGTGACCTGATACTTGGGATAGAACACGTCCATGTAGTTCTCGCCCGAGACCTCCTCGTCGTACAGGCCATACCACACGTCGGTGTAGATGAAGTCGGCGCCCTTGATGCACTCGATGTCGTCGGAGATGACGACAGAGCCGCCGGAGACCTTGCAGTTCTCCTCGGCGATGGCCATCATCTGCTTGCCGAACTCGGCGCGCTCCTCGACGGTGCCAACGTGCAGGCCGCCGTCGGGGATCTGGTGGCCCTTAGGTCCAAACTGGACAAACTTCATGCCGACCTTGGAGGCGATGAACATGAGGGAGACGCAGACCTGGGTGGCGTCGCCGATGAAGGCCAGGGTGCAGTCCTCGATCTTCTTGCCCTCGGGGAGGTTCTCGAGCATGGTCATGAGGTCGCCCATCTCCTGCGTGGGATGGTTGAACTCGGACATGCCATTGATGACGGGCACAGCGGAGCCCTCGGCGAGGCCGACGACGTCCTTGTGACGGTCAACGCGAGCCATCATGATGTCGAGCAGCGAGCCCATAACGCGAGCGGTGTCGCCCAGGGACTCGTGACCGCCGAGCTGGATGGTGCCAGGGCCATAGAACTGAGCATGGCCGCCAAGGTCGGTCATAGCGGTCTCGAAGGAAAGACGGGTGCGGGTGGAGACCTGCTGGAAGATCATGCCAAGGCTCTTGTTGCGGAGCAGGTGCGGATAATAACCGTCAACCTTGATGGCCTTCTTCATTGCCAGGCCAAGATCCTCGATAGCCAGGATCTGCTCTTTGGTGAAGTCGTTGGTGTCGATGAAATCCTTAGGCAGTGCCATGTCGATTTCCTTTCCGCCGGTCTTGCCGACTATTACTATGAGACGCTCGAACATCACGCCTCGTGTTGACAAGACCATCATTCACCCGTATGCAATTTTTACCTAGTTTATTCGGGATTAAAGACCGTTCACGGAGTTACACCCCCTCTAAACCAATATAAACCCGCAGGTAGCGAGCTTGCAGGGGGTTTACTATCTGGAACCGCGAACGGTATATCGCTATGCTGTAACTCGGCGCCTAATCCGCAATGAAACGATGGGTTGAGGCGTCTATATCCCGCAAGATATACAGGGCTCGGCCATAGACGAAATGAGATGGGACGGTGGCAGATGAACACTCTGATGTTCTTCTATACCCTAGCGATACTCCTGATTTGTATTGTGACGGCAGTGCTTTCGCTTGCCGCCTATGCCTCGTCTCGTCGACGGTTCTTTATCTATGGCAGCGGCGTATTTATCTGCTATGCCATCGAGATGACCGAGATTTTCTTTTTCGAATACACGCTGCAAAACCAGAGTTTTCCGGCCAGCGACTATTACTCAATTACCATGCCTGTGTTGCGGACCCTTGTGGCGACCGCTTCACAAGCTTTTATCTGGCTCATTGCCATGGACTTGCTCGACAAACATTCAAAAAAGCAGTTTGTTATTCCCGTCGCAACGTTCTTCCTGAGCGAGCTGCTGATCATTGTCGCTGTCCCCTACGGCCCCATGCATCAATGGCTCTACTACACGATACGTCAGGCATTCCTTGTATTTGTGGGGCTCTATATCTTTTGGACGGCGCATAAAAGCACGCAGGTCGAGCTTAAGGCGCGCGTCAACAATCAACGAAAGCACCTCATTATCGGCGCCATTCTGGTCGGTTGCATCGTTGCCGAGGATTTCTACAACATCCTTGTTGTTCCCATGAGCCTGGCACCCTCCTGGCTGCAGCTGTACCTATCCGAGCGCAACTTTAGCGAGAACATCTTTGCGTGCTACTTTGCGATTCTGCTGATTATCTATGCCTATCACGTGCTTTCGATTCGCATGCGGGAGGCACCCGAGGAAAAGAACGTCAGCGATCTTGATCGACACATCGAAGAGCAGATGCCCTTCTACCGCAACGCCTACAAGCTCTCCAACCGCGAGACCGAAGTCATGCGCCTGGTTGTGCTGGGCAAATCGAACCAAGAGATCGCCGACGAGCTATTCCTTGCCGTGGGCACCGTCAAGACCCACATCCACAACATCCTGGTCAAAACCGAGCAGCAAAACCGCACGACGCTGATCCTCCACTTCTGGAAGCGATAACCTACCAAAAAGGGACAGGTTTATTTTGGCAGGTTTTATCTGGGCAAACGTGAAGGCCGTCGCGAGGGAACTGCTTTCCCTCGCGACGGCCTTCTAACAGCGAAAACCAAGTGAGTAGGCTTTTTGCAGAAGGCCGAGCACGCCCCAAATCGACACAGCCCTGACCTGCGGTTTTATTGGGCACTTGTCGCGGTGTGCTCGGCAAATCCAAGAAAGTCTACTCACTTGCATCTGAGGCGCACCAGAAAGGCAAAAAACCGCCGCGAAAGGGGTCCGAACCCCGTTCGCGGCGGCTGTTCGCAGTGGCTTTGCGATGGTTTTACCCGTCTGCTACTCGCTGTAGCGGGTGGCGATGGCAGCTTGTACCATGCCGGCGCTCATGAGGTACGTTACCAGGAAGTAGCCACCATAGGCCGCCAGGAAAATCGCGCAGGTGAGGCCCACGGTGACGGCGATGCTCATATCGCCGAATACGCTCACCAGCTCAATGATCACCTTGAGCGCCACAAAGGAGTGCGCCAAGCCCACTGCCAGCGGGAACAGGAAGAATACCGCTTGCTGCGCCATCACCGAATGACGAATCTGGCGGTCGTCACAGCCGATCTGTGCCAGCACACGATAGCTGCGGCTGCCGTCGGCCACATTGGAGAGCTGCTGGATCGATAGGATTGCCGCGCACGCAACGACCAGTACAAAGCCAATGTAGATGGCCAGATAGCTAATCATGCCGTTCATCTGCGCTGCTTGCGTGTACATCTCGGAACGCGTGATGAAGACTCCCCACGACCCCGGCTCCTTGCCGTCAACGAGCAGATTATCGAGCAAGGTGTATTTAATGCTCTCGTCTGCCTCGGTCGTATCCATACCCTGTTTGTAATTAACGAGCAGATTACTGGAATACGGCTGCAGATTAAGCTGGGACAGCAGTTCATCGGCTACGACCACGGTACCGGGATTGCTGCCCATCGCCGAGTTGGCGATGGCCGCCGTGTCCTCGTCCGACTTATCGGTTGCGGGCTTGAGCTCATGCCCGCCCAAGGTGAGGGTATGGCCGCCGGCCATGTATTTGGTGTACAGGTCGCCCAGCTCACCGCCCATATCACACGTGAGCAAATACTGGTCGCGGCCAATGCTCACCGGCTCCTCGCCCATCATCTGGCGCAGTTTGTTGTACTGGCTCGCCGGCGTCACATACAGACCCATCGCATCGGCGTTGCTTCCCTCGAGCGCCTTGGGAAGCTTTTCGCCCATGGCCTTGCACATCTCGCCCGCCACCACCGAGGGGCCCGAGCCGCCAAGCGGGTAACTCAGATACGAATCGATCTGCACATGCTCACCGGCAACATCGGCGATATTGACCTTTTTGCCGGTCTCGTCGTTGTTGTCCGCCGACTTGCGCTCGCCATGCCATGCAGCGTACAAATCGACCGTTGCATCGGCCAGCACCATGCGATCGGCCTCAGACGGATTGACATACTCCTTGTAGTAGTCGAGCGTTTCGGGCGTGTAATAGACATACGTCTGAGACACGTCAACAGGGTTATAGCGCTCCAGGTTTTCGTTCATCACATTGGCAATAGACATACCGCACGTCACCGAGGTAATGGCCAAAAACAGAATCATCGCGATGACGCCCATCGAAAAGCACACCGTGTTGACCTTGGCCGCAAGCTGGCGCACGGTAAACATGTTAAGTCCGCGCCAATACACGCCGCGCAGGCTCTGCAACAGCTTGATAAGCATGCCCGAGAGTCCCCAGAACAGGGCAAAGGTGCCCACTGTAACCATAGCGGTCGTAATGCCAAACTGGTTCATAGCCTCTTGCAGCTTGCTGTCCGTCGCGGTTAGCGGGAACCCATCACGTAGCAGACGGTAATAGGCCACGCCCACAAGCACCACGCCCACGGCAAAGATGGCAATCGCGATCCAGGGGTTGCGTGTCTTGATGCTCTCGTTGCGACGCTCGGCACCCATAAGCTCGATGAGTTTGGTACGACGCACGGCGCGAAGGTTCAGCAGTAGCGTGAGCACAAACATCACGAGCATGCAGGCAAGGGTCAGGTTGAACGCATGCGCCGAGAAGAAAAAGTGGAAATTGGCAATCTGCGTCTTAAAGAGCGAGGCCGTAAAGAACGTCATGAGCTGGGAGAGCCCCACGCCCAGCACAATGCCGGCAACAAAGGCCACGACCGATACTATCACGGTCTCGAGCGCCATGATCGTGGCGACGCGCCCGCGCCCCATGCCGAGCACCTGGTACAGGCCAAACTCCTTCTTGCGGCGTTTCATGATGAAGTTATTGGCATACACCATCAAAAAGGCCATGACACCGGCCAAAAAGTACGTCAGGTAGCCGAGCATGCTGCCCATAACCTGCGCCAAGCCCTTTTCATCGATTCCGGCGATGTCAACCTGCATCGAGATGGTGTTAAAGGCATAGAAGACCGTGACGCCCAGGGTGAGCGTCAAAAGGTAGACGAGATAGTCGCGGCCGGCGCGGCGGACGTTGCCCCAAGCGAGTTTACAGAGCATCGGAGCCCTCACCGCCCATCATGGCAACGACCTCCATAATGCGGTCGAAAAACTCTCGGCGGTCGGTGTCGCCGCGGCGCAACTCGGTGAAGATTTTGCCGTCGCGAATAAACAGTACACGACTCGTGTAGCTGGCGGCAAAGCTGTCGTGCGTGACCATGAGCACGGTAGCGCGTAGGCGGCGATTGAGGGCCTCCAGGCTCTCGAGCAGCAGGCGAGCGCTCTTGGAATCGAGGGCGCCGGTGGGCTCGTCGGCCATGATCATGGTGGGATCGGTGACGAGCGCGCGAGCCGCGGCAACGCGCTGCTGCTGACCGCCGGACATCTGATAGGGATACTTGTCGAGCACCTGACTGATGGACAGGCGCGCTGCCACATCCTGCACGCGGGTCGAGATCTCTGCCGAGTTTGTGCGGGCGATGGTGAGCGGCAGGGCGATGTTCTCGCGCGCCGTGAGCGTATCGAGCAGGTTGGAGTCCTGGAAGATAAAGCCCAGTTCCTCGCGGCGGAACTGCGAGAGCTTGGCCTGCTTCATGCGCGTCACGTCCTGGCCGTTGATGCGGATCGTGCCACTTGTGGCGCTATCGATGGTCGACACGCAGTTGAGCAACGTCGACTTGCCCGAGCCCGAAGCGCCCATGATGCCAACAAATTCGCCGCGGTTGACGGTAAAGCTGACGTCGTTGAGCGCGCGGGTCACGTTGCCCAGCGCTCCATATACCTTTTCGAGATGCGCGACCTCCAGTACCGGGGTCGCCATGTGCGTGGTTTGCATACCGAGTCCTTTCTTGCGATTAGTCTACGGCATCTATAGTCGCAAGAAGCCGAGTCGGCTACCATCGATATGACTTACGCTTGCCTTACCGTTGTGTAAGGTACGGGTAGCTAGCCTGTCACGTGTTGATGTTGAGAGAGGACTCCTGTTGAAGACTGTTCATGTTGCCGCCGGGATCATTCGCAAGGAAGGATCCGACGAGCTGCTGGCCGTGCAGCGCGGCTACGGCGACATGCAAGGACTTTGGGAGTTCCCGGGTGGTAAGCTCATGCGCGGCGAGTCGCCCGAGGACGCCGTACGCCGCGAGCTTATGGAAGAGTTGCAGGTAAAAGTCACCAACCTGCGCGATTTCTACACCGTTGAGTATGACTACCCCGATTTTCATCTCTCCATGGAGTGCTACTACTGCTCGCTCGCCGATGAATCCGATGAGCCTCAGAAGCACGACCGCCAGCTCGATATCCGCTGGATTCCGCGCACCTCGCTTGCCACCGTTGAGTGGATGCCCGCCGACAAGGGGCTCATTGATGCCCTGATTGAGCTGAAGGAAGACCGGCTTGAGGCAAGCGCCGCCGATGACGCCGCGCCCAACACAGCCGCCAAACCCAGGCGCAAACCTAAGCGCCGCAGCAAAAAGCGCCCCAAGCCCGGCCTGCTGGACGGCATCGATACCTCGGACCTCTCCGCTGACGAGCGCGAACTGGTCCGCCGGCGCGCCGCCATCAAAAAGTCCATGAAGGGCAACAAGCGCGCCAACACCAAGCCCGAGCTTCTCGTACGTCAGCGCCTACGGGCCGCGGGCCTTACGGGCTATCGTTTGGAATGGAAGGTACCCGGCAAGCCCGACATCGCCTTCCCCGGCCGCAAGATCGCCATCTTCGTCAACGGCTGCTTTTGGCACCGCTGCCCCAAGTGCAACCCGAGCCAGCCCAAGCGCAATGTTGATTTTTGGGAGGCAAAGTTCCGTCGCAACGTCGAGCGCGACCGCGCTGCCGTGGCGGCACTCACTCAAATGGGCTGGACACCCATAACCATCTGGGAATGCGAGCTCAAAAAAGACCGCATCGACGCCACGATGGAAAAGGTCATCGAGCAGGTACGGGCTGCAGAGCCGCAGCGCTAACAGCGAGCATTCACACGCCCCACACAGGCGAGCCACATCCACGTCACAAACCTTAGAAAGCCCTTAAGCCCAAAACCTTTCAAGAGTGTTACTCAATAGCCTTGACCTGCGGTTTCATCGTAACACCAAACCAGGTTAAGCCTTTCTTTAGCGCTTCTTTGAACGGTCCGCTGCATAATACTGCCAACGCACGGGACCTAGCAGCACACCCTGTGCGCAACCTTTTGGTGGACATCGAGGAGGCCGCATAAGCATGCATTCTTCCAATGACGCAACACAGCAGCCATCCCTAACACATGCAGACCTTTTCTCCTTCCCCCCGACACAGAGAAATGGCCTCCTCGACTCCCCCACCACAAAAGCAAAACGCTCAACCGACCAGAACCTCAACTTGCGAGCATCGTTCGAAAAGCTCCAAGCATCCCTAAACAAGGCGTTCCCCGAACAGGCAAGAGCAATCTAAGCCCATCGCGCTTTATACTGATGCCATGCGAAACATGGATCACATAGAATTGCACCGCGGAGGACGCGAGGAAGCGTTTCCCGAGACCGCCGATGACTGGCCCTATATTGCCGAACGCGCAGAATTCGCTCGCTATCCGGGCAATTCCGTCCCCTGGCACTGGCATTCCGAAGTTGAGCTTTTCTACATGGAGCAGGGAGCGATTGACTATCGAACGCGCGCGGCTCATGAGCACGTACGCTTTGAGGAAGGGTCCGCCGGCTTTATCAACGGCGGCGTTTTGCACAGCACGCTGCAATCACCCAATTCGGCACCAGCCATTCAAATGTTGCATATCTTTCAGCCGTCGATGCTCGGCGATCCCGCGGGACGCCTTCAAAAGCGCTATATCAATCCTTTACTGCAATGTCGAGGCGTCGATGTGCTCAAATGGTCGCCCACCAACCCCGACGATATGCCCTTTATCGATTTGCTAAAGAGTTCCTTTAACCACGACCTTCAACGGCCGCAGAACGAGATGGCGCTTCGGAATAGCTTGTCAGAGCTCTGGATTCAGATTTACGCCAAGGCCGAACCGCTCTTTTCCTCCGACAACGCCTCTTGGATGACCAACCGCGACGTACAGTTCAAGGCAATCCTGGACTATATCCGCGCGAACTATGCAGCCGCTATAGATGTGCCCCAGATGGCATCTGCAGCCGGCGTAAGCGAAAGAGAGTGTTACCGCATTATCGAAGCTTGCGCAGGAACGACCCCGGCGGCATATCTGCGCGCATACCGCGTAAACCGTGCTTGCGAACTTTTGACACACACCACGCGAACGGTCCAGACAGTCGCGCGCCAATGCGGCTTTGCGACAGCAAGCCATCTTGGCCAGGTATTTAAAGAACAAATGGGATGCACTCCTTCGAGCTATCGAGCAGCGAGGCAGAATCTCGATAGCACTAGGCAGAAATCCCGCTAGCCTTTCTTCTGTCACCGCATCAAACTTGCAGGCAAACAACAGAGAGGAGCAATCATATGAAGCACTTTGACCATATCGTATTTGACGTTGATGGGACATTGGCAGATACAGAAGAAAGCGTTCTATCATCGCTTGTCCAGATTGTCCAAGAAGAGACCGGCAAAACGCTCCCCCGACACGAGCTTGAATTTGCCCTCGGCATACCCGGCAAGGATGCCCTTGAGAAACTTGGAATCTACTCGCAGGCAACGTTGGATCGCTGGTGCCAAGTTGCCGCCAGCTTTAAAAGCACCATCAGCGTGTTTCCAGGTTTGCTTGAAGTCATCGCAACACTCGCCGATAGCGGCTGCAAACTTGGCATCGTCTCCTCACGTGCGCGCGACGAATACACAAAAGAAATTGCACCCCTTGGTTTCGATAAGTATTTTGAGCACATCATCCTTGTCGAAGACACAACCGAACATAAACCCGCACCCGCACCCATGCTCGAATATCTCCGGCGTACGGGCGCGAATCCTGGCAACGTCGTCTACGTTGGCGACACCGTCTACGACGAACAATGCGCAACTTCGGCAGGGGTCAGTTTTGCCAGAGCGGCATGGGGATCACACCAAGACATCCCAAACGCCACCTACAACCTCAAAACCCCCAACGACCTACTAACCCTAACAACCAAATAACCCACGCGTCCCACCCTTTCAGCCCCAACACCACAAGGGCGATTGAGCAGAACGGCTTGGGCGGGTCCCCGTACTTAGTTTCCAAAATCATTCCGCAGCGCGAAGGCTTCTTATTATTTTCCGCCCTAACGCCACAAGGGCGACGACCTCGAGTAGGTCAACCTGGGAGGGACGAGGGCTTAGTTCCCCAATCTTTCCGCAGGGGGCAAAAAGCCTCGCCGCACGAAGTGCGCAGCGAGGCTTTTTGCATGCCCGAGGACGATTGGGGAACTAAGCCCCCGTCCCTCCCCGGGATATGTAGCGAGTCGGAGTACCCTTGCTGTTACTCTGCCTTGCCCACAGAGTTGAGGTTGGTCATGCGGATCTTAACCAGCTCGGTGATCTCGCGCATGCCCTCCTTGGCCGGCTTCTTGGGATCGAAGCAGGCGGGGTTCTCGGCCATGTAGGCCATGAAGCCCTTGGTGAAGGCCTGACGCAGCTCGGTAGCGTAGTTAACCTTGCAGATGCCGTTCTTCACGGCCTCGGCAACCTGCTCATCGGGCACACCGGAGGTGCCGTGCAGGACCAGCGGCACGTCGATGGCGTCGCGGATGGCCTTGACCACGGACTGCTCGATGTGCGGATCGCTCGTGTACACGCCGTGGCTGGTGCCAACGCCAATAGCGAGGGAGGTGCAGCCAGTGCGCTCGACGAACTCCTTGGCCTCGGCAGGATCGGTGTAGGGGCTCTCGCCCTCAACCGCGGGACCGTCGTCCTCCTTGCCGCCGACCTTGCCGAGCTCAGCCTCGACGGGCACGCCCATGGCGCGGCCAGCATCGGCGACGGACTTGGTCAGGGCGATGTTGTCCTCGAAGGACTCGTGCGAGCCGTCAATCATAACGGAGGTGTAGCCCGTGCGGAAAGCCTGCATGCAGCGGTCATAGCCATCGCCGTGATCGAGGTGCAGAGCGACGGGCACGGAAGCGCGCTCGGCGGCAGCCTTGACCATGCCGTAGAAGTAGTCCAGACCAGCGGTCTTGATGGTGCCCGGGGTGGTCTGCATGATGACGGGGGACTTGGTCTCCTCGGCAGCGGCCAGAACGGCCATAACAAACTCGAGGTTCTCGACGTTGAACGCGCCGACGGCGTAGTGGCCGGCCTGAGCGTCCTTGAGCATCTTTTCGGTGGTAACAAGTGCCATGAGCGTTTGCTCCTCTCCCTCGCCCGCATCTGGACATCGGGCGTAGTTGTTCACAAGGCGTTTTACCTTGCGTTTTGCTGCGCTCATTGTATGAAATTCAGCGGCTTTGCACGTGCGAGATATTGTCATCGCGCGAGGTTCAACCTTCATTTTTGAAAAGCAAACGGAAGGGATCGAACCCGAGCGCGCGTGTTCGATATTGAGTTTTGAGCCTTGATCGTCTTTCTTTTATAGAAAAGATAAGTAATCGAAAGGTATTTTCTTACTCAAAAAGAAAATGAACGAAAATAGAGTCAACACAATTCCTGCAAATTTCAGACGATGATGGAGCAGATATGGCCCACGCAACAACCCGAGCTTTCGCCGACGAGCGTCGTTCCGCCATCATGGAGATGCTCGATCATAATGCCTCGGTGCAGGTAGCAGAAATCGCCCAGACCTTTGGCGTGTCCTCCGTCACCGCCCGAGCCGACCTGGACGCGCTCGCCGAAGCAGGCAAGCTGCGCCGCACGCATGGCGGTGCCGTATCGCTCCACAAACGCCTGACCGTTTCCACGCAGGATCGCCGCATCAATGTCAACGTCGCCGCCAAGCAGGCCATCGCGCAAAGCGCCATTGAACTCGTCGGCAATGGTGACACTCTGCTCGTCGACTCGGGCACCACAGCGCTCGAGTTCGTCCGGCTCCTCGACCAGCGCGATGGCATCACCGTCATCACGGCCGACATTACCATTGCCGATTACATCGACGAGAGCATGCCCTTAGTCGATGTCGTCATGCTGGGCGGGGCACTGCGCAAAGGCCATCGCTATCTGCACGGCCCACTTACCATGCAGGCGCTCCAAATGGTCCACGCCGATCTTGCCGTCATGTGCCCTGGCGCTTTTGTTCCCGGCTGCGGCTTTACGACCGACTTTCCGCAGATGGCCGAGACCAAAGCGGCTATGGTCGGTGCCGCTCGTCAAAGTGTCGCCCTCATGGACGCCAGTAAGGTCAACGGACGTGGCATGTACCGCTTTGCCGAGCTGACCGACGTCAACGCCATCGTAATGGACCGTGACCCCGATCACGCCGTCGCCATCTCAATCGCCGAGATCGCCGACGACACCCGCCCAAATCTCGTCATCGCCGGCGCTTAAACAAAAACCACCACAAAGGTCTCCTTTGTGGTGGTTGAGCATCAGAAGTGAATGTGTCGCTACTTGGACAGCTCGTCGGCGAGAACCTCGATCTGAGCGCGCGAGGCGTCGTTGAGCGAACCCAGGACGGTCACCTTATTCTGCGTCAGCGTGATGTCTTTCATACCATCGAGCTCCTTGGTCATAACCTTAGCGGCGGCAGGTGCCCAGGAACCGGCCTCGACGAGCGCCACGGTGCGGTTCTGGTAGGCATGCTCGGCGAGCGTGTGGATGAAGGTGCTCATAAACGGGAAGATCTCGCCCTGATAGGTGATGGAGGCGAGCACCAGACGGTCATAGCGGAACGCGTCCTCAACGGCCTCGGCCATATCGTCGCGAGCCAGGTCAAAGACGGAAACCTTCTGGCCGCGAGCCTCGAGCGCAGATGCGAGCTCCTCAACGGCAGCCTTCAGATGGCCGTACACGCTCGCGTAGGCAATCGTGATGCCCTCGTCCTCGGGCTGATAGCTCGACCAGGTGTTGTAGGTGTCGAGGTAATAGCCCAGGTTCTCGGTCAGCACGGGGCCGTGGAGCGGGCAGATGATCTGGATGTCCAGATTGGCGGCCTTCTTGAGCACGGCCTGCACAAACTTGCCGAACTTGCCGACGATGCCAAAGTAATAACGGCGCGCCTCGCAGGCCCACCCTTCCGGATCCTCGATGTCGTTGGCGCCGAACTTGCCAAAGCCGTCGGCACTAAAGAGCACCTTGTCGGTGGCCTCGTAGGAGAACAGCACCTCGGGCCAGTGCACGTTGGGGGCGCCGACAAAGGTTAGGCTGTGGCCGCCCAAATCGAGCACGTCACCCTCCTTGACAACCATCTTGCGCTCGGGGAAGTCGGTGTCAAAGTAGTTAACCATCATGCGGAAGGCGCCCATGCTTGCCACAATCTGTGCCTGGGGATAGCGCTCCATAAAGGCGGCGATGCCGGCGGAGTGATCGGGCTCCATGTGATGGATGACCAGGTAGTCGGGCGTGCGACCGTCGAGTACAGCCTCGAGGTTACCGAGCCATTCGTCGACAAACCCGCCATCGACTGAATCGGCGACAGCGATCTTTTCGCCCAAGATAACGTAGCTGTTGTATGCCATACCGTTCTCGGACACATCGTACTGGCCCTCGAACAGGTCAATGTCGTGATCGTCGACGCCAACGTAGCGGATATCCTTGGTGATCTCCATCAGGCAAAGCCTCCTAGATAGACAAAAGAGCCCGTCTATCATAGCACTCGGCTGCATCCCAACAGCTATCTGCCGGCATCCTTACCGATTGTTATTAAAATGCGATAAATCGCCGTTTACCAGCACAAACTATGAGCGCGGTATCGCCGTGCTATGTCGAATGATGAGCTGGCCGGGAATACGAATGGCAACGGTTTTGCCCACCGTACCCGCCTCGGGAACCGCATGCTCAAACACCTCGCGCCCACGCTGATGCAAGTCGAATCGAACGGTCGTGAGCTCGTTGTGTGCTACAAAATCATCGAGCGAATCATCGACGCCCACCACGCTCACGTCCTCGGGCACGCGCAAGCCGCTATCGCGCAGCGCGGCGATGGCACCGTTTGCCATTTGGTCGTTTGCCGCGTAAATCGCCGTCATGGTGCGGTCGTGCTCGGCCAGATATCTGCCGGCTTCGTATCCGCTGTTGGCAGACCAATCGCCCTCGAGCGGCGCCTGCGGCTTAATGTGCTTACGCTCGAGTGCATCCTGCCAACCGGCGCGACGAAACTGCTCGTCGACCGAGAACGACGGGCCGCCAATATAGCGAATCTGATCGTGTCCCAGCTCAAACAGGTGATCAATAAGCAATAGCGAGCAGCCGTAATGGTCGGAATCGACTGTGGTCACGCGCGGATGCGCGTACATGGTAACGATGACCGTGCCAATGCCCGGCAACGGATCAAACGTCTCAAAATCGGGTGCCATGCGACTCATGCCGATAATGATGCCGTCCACGGGCAGCGCGGCCATACGACGCGTGGCCTCGGCAAGCGAAAACTCCTCGGTCTTGGACATCTCGACCAGCGTGATGGCGCAATTATGCTCGCGAGCAGCGCTGGCGATGCCGTCGATCATTGAGAGGTTGCCAAACTTGGTGACATCGTTGACGCACAGGCCGACCGAATGGTAACGGCCGTCGCGCAGCGAGCGACCGGCATAACTCGGACGAAAGCCAAGCTCTTGCATAGCGGCCTGCACGCGCTGGCGCGTCTGTTCGTTAACGTTGGGCAAGCCGTTGGCGACGCGCGAAACCGTCTGCTGCGAAACGCCAGCAGCGCGGGCGACGTCGGCCATGGAGACCGGACGCGAACTGGTATCGTTGGACGGGCGCCTTGCCACAGGATCACCTTCACCCTTGAGAGATCTGAATAGCGTGAATGCCGGCCCGGGCAGAAATACATCCCGCGCCGAGGCCCGCTATCGTCGGACGCATGTTAACGTACTCTACTTTTTCTATCTGCATCTCTTCTGCTTTATAAGTCCATACGGCAGTACCGTTCACGGCTGAATTTCTACCGATTACCAGATTCTCAAAAAGTGATAAGTGTTGTGTTATGAGTACGTTAACATAGCCCGTAACGTGCGGCATCGTAGATGCTGAGTTTATGCCGCTTCAGATTGTTAACGTACTCACTACGACGGAAAACTCGTCAGTATGCGCCAAGGAAAGGACCCTCATGACCACCCCCGACGAAAAGACACTCGCCACACTCACCAAGCTGTTTGAGGAGGAGTTTGGCCCCATCGGCGACCGCCAGGTGCTCTACGTGCACGCGCCCGGCCGTTCCGAGATCAGCGGCAACCACACCGACCACGAGGGTGGCCACGTTATCGCCGGCTCGCTCGATGTCGCCGTTGACGGCATCGCCGTGGCAACCGATTCCAACAAGGTCCGCGTTGCCGACGAGGGCTATCCCACGTTTGAGATCACGCTCGACACGCTGGATGTTCAGGAGTCCGAGAAGGGCACGTCCGCAAGCCTCGTGCGCGGTATGGCCCACGAAATCGCTGCTCTGGGCGTTGAGCCCCAAGGCTTCGACTTTGCCTTTACCTGCTCCGTCCCCTCGGGTGGCGGCCTTTCTAGCTCCGCCGCTGTCGAGGCGGCTTACGGCCGCGCCATGGAGACGCTCTGGGGCGCGCCCGCCATTGAGCCCGTCACGCTCGCCCAGATGAGCCAGCGCACCGAGAACAACTATTACGGCAAGCCCTGCGGTCTTATGGATCAGGCGGCTGTGTGCCTGGGCGGCCTCGCCTACATGGACTTTGAGGATCAGGCTCGACCTAAGACCCAGAAGCTCGAGCTCAACTTTGAGGATCACGGCTATGCGCTCGTGCTCGTTAAGGTCGGCGCCGACCACGTGGCGGCTACCGACGACTACGCCGCCGTTCCGCGCGAGATGCAGGACGTCGCCGCCGAGTTTGGCAAGGCACGCCTGTGCGAGGTCGACGTTGCCGACTTTGACGCCAAGCTCCCCGAGCTGCGCGCCAAGCTGGGCGACCGCGCCTGCCTGCGCGCCGTTCATTACTGGTACGAGAACGGCCTGGTCGATAAGCGCTGGGCGGCCCTCAACGCCGGCGACATTGATCGGTTCCTGGTCCTGACACGTGAGTCCGGTGCCAGTTCTGCCATGTACCTGCAGAATGTCGTCGCCAAGCTGGGTTCCGAGCAGCCTTCCATGTATGCCCTGGCACTGGCCGAGCACGTGCTCGACGGCCGCGGCGCCGTGCGTATCCACGGCGGCGGCTTTGGCGGCACCATCCAGGCCTTCGTGCCGCTCGACCTCGTCGACACCTTCATTGCCAAGATGAACGACTGGCTGGGCGAGGACTCTGCCCGCCACTACGCGATTTCTGACAAGGGGGCTTACGCGGCATGGCTGTAATGACTGATGTGCGCGAAGCTGCGCAGAGCCTGATCGAATACGCCATCCATCGGTCTATGGTCGGCCAGGACGATCGCATCTGGGCCTACAACACTATTCTGGAGTGCATTGGTGCCACGGGTCCGGCGCTCGACATGGCCTGGGCGCTCCAGGTTGAGAAACTCTCGCTCTTGCACCCCAATACCCTGCCCGACTTTGATCTTGAAGGCACGCTTGCCGCGCTTTCCGAGGCCGCCGTTACCAACGGTGCCGCCGAGGACACGGCGTCAGGCCGCGACCGCATCGCCATGCGCATCATGGGTGCGCTCATGCCGAGGCCTTCGGTTGTAAACGAGGAGTTCAACGGACGCATGGGCGTCAACGAGCCCCGCGCCGCAACCGACTGGTTCTACGGCCTGTGCTGCGACGCCGGCTACGTGCGCCGCGCCGCCATCGCGCGCAACATCAAATGGAGCACCCCCACCAACTGGGGCGATCTTGAGATCACCATCAACCTGTCCAAGCCCGAGAAGGACCCGCGCGATATCGCCGCGGCAGGTGCCGCCAAGAACACGGGCGAGAAGTATCCCGCCTGCCAGCTCTGCATCGAAAACGAGGGCTATCCCGGACGCTCCGCCGCAGCCGACGGCGGCGCTCACCCCGCTCGCCAAAACCTGCGCATTATCCCCATCCAGCTCAACGGCGAGCGCTGGGGTTTCCAGTACAGCCCGTACGCGTACTTTAACGAGCACTGCATTGCCATGAGCTCCGAGCATCGTCCGATGCACGTCGACCGCAAGAGCCTGACCTGCCTGCTCGACTTTGTGGACCTGTTCCCGCATTACTTCATCGGCTCCAACGCCGACCTGCCTATCGTGGGCGGCTCGATTCTGTCGCACGACCACTTCCAGGGCGGCGCGCACGAGTTCCCCATGATGCATGCCGCCGAGGTCTCGCAGTTTAGCGTGCCCGGTTTTGGCCAGGTCACCGGCACTGTGCTGCAGTGGCCGCTCTCGGTGCTGCGCCTGCGCTCGCATGACCGCGCTCAGCTGCTCGACGCTGCCGAGAAGATTATCCTCGCCTGGCGCGAGTGGACCGACGAGTCTGTGGGCGTTATCGCGCACACGGCCGACGGCGTAGCGCACAACACCGTGACGCCCGTCATCCGCCGCGTCGACTCCCGCGGCAATGCCGGCGGCGAGATCTACGAGGCCTACCTGGCGCTTCGTTGCAACATCACGACCGACGAGCACCCGCTGGGCGTGTTCCACCCGCATGCCGAGTTTCACCACATTAAGAAGGAGAATATCGGCCTGATCGAGGTCATGGGCCTGGCGATTTTGCCGCCGCGCTTGGTTCCCGAGCTCGGCGCTGTCCGCGAGCACCTGCTGGCGGCCAAGGCCGATGCCAGCTACGATCTCGCCGGTGCGCTCGAGGGCGACGACCTTTGCCGCAGCCATGCCGCGTGGGCCGAGGACGTCTATGCCCGCCGCGCCGACGAGCTTACGGCGGATAGCGCCATCGGCATCCTGCACGAGGAAGTCGGCGTAGTGTTTGGCCACGTGCTCGACAACGCCGGCGTCTTTAAGTGGAACGAAGCCGGCCGCGCCGCCCAGCAGCGCTTTATCGACTCACTGTAATGATCCCTTGGGGACGGAGGAAAACGGACTATTTCGTCTTCAAGACAACGGCGCCCGCCGGCAACATCGCCGACGGGCGCCGTTTTTGAGTGTAGCCATTGGGGACGCTCTTAAACGACTAGTCAAACAAGAACGTCCCCAACGACTAATGACTCGAGCGTGGAAAATCTCCCACTTTGAGCTCGCATGGGCACCAAAAGCAGGAGATTATCCACGCTCATTCTATTAGGAGTCGCAACCGCTACAACTCTACGACCTCAACGTTGCTGTAGATCTCGTCCCAGCGGTCCATGACCAGGTGGCCGGTCTTGGGATCCATGGCGTTGAGCTTACCGCAGGTATTGGCGGTCTTGAGCACCGTGACGTCGTCGGCACCAGCAGCAATGGCATGCGCAAAACCGGCGATGGTCGAGTCGCCGGAACCCGTTGCGTTCACAGCCGCAATCGCGGGCGTCTTGGCGCGGAACGCGCGACCCTCATGGAAGCCCACCGAACCGGCAGCGCCCATCGAAACGACAACCCAGGGAATACCGGCAAAGCGGCCATCGGCGGCAAGCGCCTCGCGCAGGGCATCGACATCATCGGTCGTAAAGGACGTACCCAGCAGGCCGTTAATCTCGGTCAGGTTGGGTTTTACGAGCTCAGGCTTAGCGTCGGACTCCAGCGCGGCCTCCAGCGATGCACCCGAGGTGTCGAGCAGCACCTTGGCGCCCGCCTCCTCGGCGATCTTGACGAGCTCGGCATAGTAGCCGGCATCGACGCCACGCGGCAGCGAGCCCGAAAGCGTCACAACGTCCGCCTTCGCCGCGAGCTCGGCGAACTTGGCCGTAAAGGCCTCGAGCTCGGCCGGGGCGATCTGCGGGCCGCTCTCCAGCAGCTCGGTCTGATTACCCTCGTGCAGAATATTCAGGCAAATGCGCGTCTCACCGGCGATGGGCACAAAGTCGTTCTTGACGCCGTCGGCATCCATAAGCTCGGCCATATAGGCACCCATGTGGCCGCCAAGCAGACCAGTCGCGAGCACGTCGTCTCCCAGTTGCAGCAGCACACGGCTCACGTTGAGGCCCTTGCCGCCAGCGGTCTTTTCGGGCGTGACGCGGTTAACGTCGTCAATGACCAGCTTGTCGAGCTGATAGCGCGTATCAATCGACGGGTTCATGGTAACGGTCAGAATCATATTGAACTCCTGTTCCGGGGCGGCATGACCCACCCCAAACATACGATAGCTCGTTAAAGGATCTCGATCTCAAAGCCGCGGGTGACGGTCTCCCCCGGCTTGGCAACCAGGCAGCCACGCTTGTGCTCCAGAATATCGTCCTCGTCGGAGCAGGTAGACAGGCCGCCCCACGGTTCCACGGCCACAAAGTCGCCCTCGGGCTTGCTCCACACAATCAGGTACGGCATATCCTGGAACGTCAGGCGCACGCCCTTGTCCTCGGTTTTCTTGGTCAGCGTAACCACGCGGCTCTCGAGCACATCAAAGATGGTCTCCGCGAAGTCGAAGAGTTCGTGGGTAAGCGGCAGGTTCTGGTCGATCATGGGGTTCTTACTGCGATGCTCAACATCAATCAGGCCCGTCGAGGGAACGGCAGTACAGAGCTCGGCGGCCTCGCGTTGCTCAAAACGGAGCTCGTAGTCGTCATAGGACTCACCCTCGTCAAGCGGGCACTTAAAGCCAGGGTGACCGCCCACAAAGAACGGCATGTCCTCGGTGCCCTCATTGGTCACCTCGTACGACACGGCCACCTTTGCCGCATCGATCGTGTAACGAGCAACGATCTTAAACGGATACGGGTACTGCTCGAGCAGCTCGGCATGGTCGGCAGAGCTTAGGCTCAGTGCAACCATGTTGTCGCTCTGTTCCTCGAGCTTCCACTCCTGTTTGCGCGCAAAGCCGTGGCGGGCGAGCCTAACATCGCGGCCGCCCATGGTCATTGCGTGACCGTCGCGAAGGCCGCCGCAGATCGGGAAACAAATGGGTGCCTGGCCCGACCAGACCGCCGGGTCACCCTGCCACAGGTACTCACGGCCGTTGGCCGCAATAGAAGTGAACGATCCGCCAGCCGTGCTCAGTGCTACGCGGATAGAACCGTTATCAAGAACAAACTCCATAGGAGCCTTCCCTTTCTTACGACAGCCCGCCAAGTCAGTGGGGCTGATAGAAAACCGGCCCGCGCCCCCTCACAGAAACGCGAGCCGTCAATTGAAAAGCTGCAGAATGCCGGGGGCCGCCAAAACGAAGCACTCAAGCCAAGCAAGCAAACGTGTTATCGGAGCAACTTGCCATACCAGAACGCTTCGCAACAACAGCGGTAACCCCACAGGTCACTCAGACATCAGCGAGAAGCCAGCTGGCGAGGCAAGGTGCCGTGAAGCGAGACGGCATTGACCTTCTGGTCATGCCGTCGAAGCTGAGCGGCAGATTGCCCGCCAGATGGCTTCGCAGCGTCGACCGGTCCGGCGTTTGTTAAAACGCCGGAACCCCCTTAGTCGTGATACTCGCCGCGGTCCCACTTCTCGAGGAACTCGTCAAAGAAGTGCGGGTCAGCCTGAGCCTCGGCGTCGGCCTTATTGCAGGCGTCGATCTTGGCAATCAGGGCGTCGTGCTCGGGAGTCTTCTCGTAGGGCTCCTCCAGGAAGGCAAGCATGATATCGGCCATCAGGAACTCGCCGGTGATCTTGCCGCCAAAGCCCACGATGTTGGCGTTGAGCTCGCGACGGGCATACAGGGCAGAGGTCATGTCGCGAACCAGGGCGCAGCGAGCGCCGGGAACCTTGTTGACGGCGTTGGTGATGCCGATGCCGGTGCCGCACAGGGCCACGCCAAAGTCGGCCTTGCCGCTGGCAACAGCCTCGCCCACGGCCTTACCGTAGATGGGATAGTGCGTACGGGTGTGGCTGTAGGTGCCGCAGTCGAGCACCTTGTAGCCAGCCTGCTCCAGGCGGTCGGCCAGATAGATCTTCTCGTCCGTAACGATATGGTCGCAACCGATTGCGATGGTCTTCTTCATCAGAACGTCCTTTCGTCTGAATTCACAAGTTGAGATAGAAGTTCGAGTTCTCGGTGGCTCTCGTTAGGCCATCTTGTTGAGCATGTCGACACGGATCTGGTGACGGCCGCCGGCGTACTGGGCGCGCAGGAACTCGCGGGCGATCTTCTTGGCGACCTCGGTGCCCACAACGCCCGGGCCCATGGTGACCATGCGCGAGCCGTTGTGCTCGCGGGTCATGTAGGCGGAACGCTCGTCGGAAATGTTTGCGACGACCATGCCCTTGATCTTGACGGCGGCCATATAGGAGCCGACGCCGTACTTATCGAATGCGAAGCCCTGGGAATCCTTGTGCTCCAGCAGGTCCTTGGCAACGGCGGTCGCGGAATCGACAAAGTCCGCAGCAGGGGTCTCGGAATAGTCGACGACCTCGTGACCGTCAGCGATGAGCATCTCCTTGATGGACTCCTTCATCGACATACCGTCGGCATCGGAAGCGATTACAACCCTCATGACATCCTCCTTGAGAGATACGCAGGTGCGTAGTTTCTGTTTGGAAGTGTTGAATCGCGCTCAGGTCCGGGCATCTGAATGTGCGGTTCTTCACTGTTCATGTTTATTTGAACACATTCGAACATAGGTTGCAACCATTATTTGTTTAACTTTGTTCTTTTTTGAACAAATACCGTTTACGGTTGATTGCCGACCGTTTGAGCCCGGCGCAGACGTAGCGACCATGTGTTCAACAAACAAAAGGGCGGCCGAGAACGTGTCTCGGCCGCCCTTCTTACGGTTGATCTTCCAAAGATCGCTTTGCCGCCTACTCAGACTGCCCGCTCTTCTTGGCATGTTTGGACGGAGCGCTCAGAAAACGTCCCGTTAAATAGTTCGCCGGGCCGGAAATATCGATCCCCAGCAGCGTGTGCCCCAGCCACAGAAACGCCGCGAGCACCAGCAATGGAATAACGCACGAAGTCACAATCATCACGATGACGCCTTCGATCAGATCGGTCACCTGTTGCACAATCTCATCGGTCATCTGTTTGGCGCCGTTGGTCACCGACGCGACAAGACCCGAGGCACCGTCGGCAAGCTGCTCAAGCACGTTCTTGGATTCTGTGGACTCGGACTTTTTCTTGCTCGTTTTGGAGCTATTGCCGTCTGCCGCACCCGCAGCGTCGGCCGCCTTTTGCTCGGCCGCTTCGATGCTCACCCGATACGTCTCGTCGACCTTTTGCGACACCCATACGCTTGCAGGCACCAAGGCCATGCCGATCACGGCAACCACCAGCACGCGGGTCGCCACGCGGCGCAGGACAGCGCTCGTGCTCCAGCGTCCGTGAATGCCAAGCGAGACCGCAAAGAGCACCAGCGCAAACGGGATTAAGATGCCCAAGCCAACCGACCACAAAATCGTGAGCAAATATTTCTCTAGGTAGAGCACGGCAAGCACGATGCCCAAGTTACCCGAAAGCTGCGCGAGCTGCTCGGCAACCGGCGTTCCCGTATCACCCGGCAGCGCGGTAATGCCCGCAGACAGCGCCACGCACGAGGTCGTGAGCGCCAAAACGTTGCCCTTCTTTTGGTCGATGACCTCGATGGTGGAGTCCCATGTTTTGGTATCGGCAAAATGCGGACGAGCCACAAAGCCCGACAGCAGCGCCAGTACCACGAGTGCAACGATAAAGCCAATCTGCAGCTTTTTGTTTGCGCACACGACATCGGACAGGCTGGGCTGCAGCTCGGTTACCGTCGTGTGCTCGGTTATCTGGACAGGACGCCCATGAGCCATCTCGTGCGCGTCTCTTTTTTGTATTGACCCGTTATCCGGCATTTGGATGCCTCCTCATTCCGGCCTGTATTGCGGTGGAAAGTATACCCACCCATCGAAAAACCGAACGGGAGGGCGTGCAGAAGCTCCATAACGCTGCTAGTCGAATAGTGCCATTTCAAAACTATGCCGGTTTACTACGATAAAACCGATAGGACCGACCACATTTGCTATTAGCAGAAAATGACAAGCTTTCTACCTGCGGCTTTGATAACGCTGTTCTTTCCATAGTTGAAAGAATGCGATTCATCGTAGTAAACCGGCATAGTTTTGTAACCGACAGACCGAGTCGGCACCGCAGCAAACCTAATGACCCGGTTTCTTCCATCCTCAAAGGATCGAATGCATGGCAGGAGTGTCCCAAACTGCCGGCAGATAAGGAACGTCCCCAAGTGCCGGGTAAACAGAAAAGCCCTGCCGCGGGTAGCGGCAGAGCTTTTGGAAGGGGACTTGGTTGTGAGAGCTCGTTAGGCGAGCTTAGCCTCGAGTGCGGCGATGCGCTTATAGGCATCGATGGTAAAGCGGGTCTGCTTCTCCAGGATCATGGTGGTCATGAGAGTGTCCTGAGCGTGAGCCATGATGAAGGTCATCTCCATCTCGCCGCCGCCGGCCTCCTGCGAAAGCAGCTTGGTCTGCGTGTCGTGGGCGCCGATAAGTGCATCGCTGGCATCCTTGTGCAGCTGCTCGGCCTTCTCAAAATCACCCTCGCGAGCAGCATCGAGCGCTGCAAGCAGATCGGTCTGGGCGTCGCCCGCGTATGCGACAATCTCAAATCCAACCATCGAGATTTCTTCTTTGGTTGCCATATTGCGTTCCTTTCACATATGAACCAACGGAGAGCATCGCGTCCGGGCATACGCGCTGCGCTGTTTATGGCAGGAACATTAACATTCAAACAAAAAAGAACAGCGCAAAACGTAATTTCGAGCTATGAGCGGTTGCTTTTCACCCGTGAACGGTTTTTAAACCAATCTGAACATTCTCAAACACAATTAGCGGCAACCCAAACAGGTCCGCACCCTAGCGTATATCGCGCACCGTATCGCCCTCGACGAGCACACCCGGAAACAGCATGTGCTCCACACCGGGTGCAGCGCCCTCGGCGCCGGCAATCTTGTCGACCGCCCACATGCCGACGCGCTTGTTGTCAAAGCGCACCGTAGTCAGGCGACGATCGGGCACGATATCGCCCAAACTATCGTCAACACCCACCACGCTTACGTCCTGGGGCACGTGCTTCCCGCGCGACTCGAGCCCGCGAATGCAGCCGTAGGCCATGGCATCGTTGGAAGCATAAATGGCTGTGCAGTTCGAATCGTCCGCAAGCACCTGGCCGGCGGCATATCCGCTCTGTGCCGTCCAATCGCCACGGACGAGTCGCGGCGGCTCAATACCATGCGCGCGCAATGTCTCGCGCCAGCCCTCCTCGCGACGCATGCCCGAAAGCGAGCGCTCGGGGCACGAGATAAAGTGCACGGTCTTGTGCCCCTGCTCCAGCAGGGACTCGACCACCTGGCGCGAGCAATCGAACTGGTCGTTATCGACTGTTGAACAGAGCGGGTGCTCCAGCATGGTAACGAGCACCGTCTGCATACCGGGCAGCGGCTCGAAGGTGCCAAAGTCCGCCGGCATGCGATTCATGATCACAACCATGCCATCCACCGGCAGCGCGCTCATGCGCGACGATGCGCTCTCGAGGGTATACGGATGCCCGTCTACTTTAGTGAGGGTGATGGCATAGCCATGTTTGTCGGCCGCGGCGGCAAAGCCCTCCATACGGTCGAGGTTGCCGGTGCCGGTAATGTTGAACATGGCGACGCCGACGGTCTTAAACTTGCCGCGGCGCAGCGATCGACCGGCAAAATTGGGGCGATACCCCAGCTCGCGCATGGCGGCGCGCACGCGCTCCTTGGTCTCGAGGCGCACGCTGGGCGAATCGTGCACCGTACGCGAGACTGTCTGCTCCGAGACGCCCGCGAGACGCGCCACGTCCTTAACGGAAACCGATTTTTTAACAGCGGCCATAGGTCGATCTTTCTATGTCAACGATGCCATTGAAGACATCCTGCGCAGTCATTTTGAACACCTTTAAGTATATCCAACGCCTCCCCAACGATACGCTTACCACCCAAAACCTACCGTTCACCGACAATTCTGCTTCCCCGAGCGGCTTTTGTCGCCCAAATGTTAACGTTGCCATTGTGCAAACACAGAGCCACCGGGCGACTCAAACGTTTACGCGCAAGGAATCGACGGTCCACAGGCACAAGGGCCACCGGTTCGCGTCTTTTTTTGTGCCGCAAAATGGCAACGTCAACATTTTGGCAACCGAACGTCAAAAGCTACCATCGTTGCTAACCCACCGACTCTTAGGAGCATTGCATGGAGCAACTCATCGCCATCATCGAAAAGGGCCAGCCCTTTTTCAACGCGATCGCCCGCAACAAGTACCTCAAGGCGATCCGCGACGGCTTTATCTCCGTCATCCCCATCATCATCTTCTCGTCCATCTTCTGCCTGGTAGCCTCGGTCCCCAACATCTGGGGTTTCTACTGGCCCGATGACATCAACAACGCCCTGTGGAAGTGCTACAACTACTCCATGGGCATTCTGGCCATCGCCTGCGCCGCCACCACGGCCAAGCACTTCGCCGACGCCCAGAACCGCGATCTACCCAAGAACAACCAGATCAACTTCATCTCGTGCATGTGCGCAGCCATCATCGGCTTCTTGCTCCTTTCGAGCGACACGATCGCCACGGATGCTGCCAGCGGCTTCAACACCACCTACCTTGGTTCCAAAGGCCTGTTGATCGCCTTTATCGCTGCGTTTGTGACCGGCATCATCTACAAGTTCTTCATTAAGCGCAACATCACCGTCAAGATGCCCGAGCAGGTTCCGCCCAACATCTCGCAGACCTTTAAGGACATCATCCCCTTCTCCGTCTGCATCACCGTCTTTTGGGTCTTTGACATCGCCTTCCGCGCTGCTTTTGGCTTCTGCTTTGCCCAGGGCGTCATCCAGGTGTTCCAGCCCCTGTTCACCGCTGCCGACGGCTACATCGGCCTCGCTGTGATCTACGGCGCTATGAGCCTCTTCTGGTTCGTGGGCGTCCACGGCCCCTCGATCGTCGAGCCCGCCATCGCCGCCGCCCTCGTTGCCAACATGACCGACAACCTGGCTGCGTTCCAGGCCGGCCAGCACGCTTCCGCTGTCCTGACCCAGGGTGCCCAGTACTTCGTCGTCTGCATGGGCGGCACCGGCGCCACGCTCGTCCTGGTCTTTATGTTCTGCTTCCTGGCCAAGTCTCAGGAGATGCGCGCCGTCGGTAAGGCCGCCATCGTCCCCGTCTGCTTTGCCGTCAACGAGCCGCTGCTGTTCGCCGCGCCCATCGTGCTCAACCCCGTCTTCTTTGTCCCGTTTGTCTTTGCCCCGATCGCCAACATCTGGATCCTCAAGATCTTTATCGACTTCTTGGGCATGAACGGCTTTATGTACACCCTGCCTTGGACCGTCCCCGGCCCCATCGGCACCATCATGGGCCTGGGCTTCCAGCCGCTCGCTTTTGTGATGCTCGCCCTTATCCTGGTCGTCGACTTCGTTCTGTACTACCCGTTCTTCCGTGCCTATGACGCCCAGAAGTGCGCCGAGGAGGCCGAGATCTCCCAGGAGGAGCTCGCCGCCAAGAACGCCGAGAAGGCCGCCAAGCTCAACGATGCCTTCCAGGGCAAGGCTGACGCCAAGAGCGTTGCCGCCGGCGCTGCTGCCGAGGCCGTGAAGGCCGACTCCCCCGCCGCTTCCGCAGCACCCGCTGCCGAGACAACGACCGCCAGCGACCTCAACGGCAAGCGCGTGCTCGTGCTCTGCCAGGGCGGCGGAACCTCGGGCCTGCTCGCCAACGCGCTGGCCAAGGCCGCCAAGGAGCGCGGCATTAACCTCGAGACCGCTGCCGAGGCCTATGGCAACCACGTGGACATGCTCCCCGACTTTGACCTGGTCGTCCTGGCCCCGCAGGCCGCAAGCTACCTGGCCGACCTGCAGAAGGACTGTGAGCGCGTGGGCAACAAGTGCGTCGCCTGCCGTGGCAAGCAGTACATCGAGCTCTCCCAGAACGGCGACAAGTCTCTCGCCTTCGTGAGTGAGCAACTTTCGAAGTAAGTAACGCCCAGGGCCAGCCGACCATCCAAGACCGGCTGGCCCTTCGATTTAGACGATTGGATCATCATGTCCGTTAATCCTGCTAGCGTCACCAACCCGCCCGCGCAGTTTCCCGAGGACTTTGTCTTTGGCGGCGCCACCGCTGCCTACCAGGTAGAGGGCGAGACCCGCACTCACGGTAAGGGCAAGGTTGCCTGGGACGACTTTCTGGAGGCCCAGGGGCGCTTCTCCCCCGATCCCGCTTCGGACTTCTACAACCAGTACCCTGTCGACCTGGAGCTGTGCGAGGAGTTCGGCATCAACGGCATTCGCCTCTCCATCGCCTGGAGCCGCATCTTCCCCAACGGCACCGGCGAAATCAACCCCGAGGGCGTCCAGTTCTACCACGATCTCTTCGCCGAGTGCCACAAGCACCACGTTGAGCCGTTCGTCACGCTGCATCACTTTGACACGCCGCTTCCCCTCTTTGAGAAGGGCGACTTCCTCAACCGCGAGACCATCGACGCCTTTGTGGACTTTGCCACCTTCTGCTTTAAGGAGTACGCCGACCAGGTGACCTACTGGTTCACCTTTAACGAGATCTGGGCCGACGCCTCCAACACCTACATCGAGGGCACCTTCCCCGGTGGCGTCAAGGCGCATCTGGCCGAGGCCTTCCAGTGCGAGCACAACATGATGCTCGCCCACGCCAAGGCCGTGCTGGCCTTCCACAACGGCGGCTTTAAGGGCAAAATCGGCGTCATCCAGTCGCTGGAGTTTAAGTACCCGCTCAACGAGAACGACCCCGCCGACATCAAAGCCGCCAACAACGAGCACGTGCTGCAAAACCAGTTTTTGCTCGACGCGACGTTCCGCGGCGAGTATGCCCCCGACACCCTCGAGTGCGCCAACCGCCTGGCTGCCGTCTCGGGCGGCACCATCGAGATCTTGGACGAGGACCTCGAGATTATGCGCGAGGCAGCGCTCCACAACGACTACCTGGGCGTTAACAACTATCAGTGCCGTTTTTTGAAGGCTTACGATGGCGAGAACGACCTGCACCACAACGGTACGGGCGAGAAGGGCACCGGTCGCTGGCGCGTCAAGGGCATTGGCGAGCATGTGAACAAGCCCGGCATCCCCACCACCGACTGGGACTGGATCATCTATCCCGAGGGTCTGTTCGATCTGCTCGTCTACATTAAGCAGCGCTACCCCAACTACAAGCAGATCTTCATCACCGAGAACGGCATGGGCTACAAGGACCCCTACAAGAACGGTTTTGTGGACGACCAGCCGCGCATCGACTACATCGAGCAGCACCTGCGTTGGCTGCTCAAGGCCATGGAGGTGGGCGTCAACGTGGGCGGCTACTTCCTGTGGAGTCTGCAGGACCAGTTCTCCTGGACCAACGGCTACAACAAGCGCTACGGCTTCTTCTACGTAGACTTTGAAACCCAGAAGCGCACGCCCAAGGCAAGCGCCTACTGGTACAAGCACGTGGCGCAGACCCGTCGTCTGGACTAGTGGCTGGCGGGGTTGCCCGCTCACACAACCTGTCCCCATTTCTCAGCCGGGGGCGGCACGTCACACGGCGCGCCGCCCCCGGTCTTTTTGTTTTTTGGCTGGTCGGGAGCCGTTTGTCTCGATCTGTAACATCTAGCCGAGTTTTTTGGTCCTAGCTGTTACAGATTGAGATGAAAGGGACCGACCAGGCCGAATTGTCTCAATCTGTAACACTAAAACCGGTTTTGGGCGTCTACCTGTTACAGATTGAGACAAACGTACCGGCCAATCCTCTCAATCTCAATCTATAACAGTTAGCCGGTTATTTCGCCCCCACCTGTTACAGATCGAGATGAATAGATTAGACCTAGCCGAAAAATCTCAACCTGTAACACGTAGCCGAGTTTTTCAGTCCTAGCTGTTACAGATCGAGACAAACAGGCCGAGCAAGCTACACCCGTAGGTCTTTCACGCTGGAGCATTCGACCAGCACGCCCGAAACAAGCGTACGGCTTCTGGAGCTCGGGGCTTCTAGGCACGCAACGACCTCGTCGGGCGCACGGACACCCAGTCCGCGGTGACGGAACTTCACCGACATATCCCGAAAACTCGATCCCCGGCTTAGCTTGCGCGCATTATCACAATAAACTCCCAACGATACACGGTCCTGCGGCTCAATGAGCCACAGGACCGCATGCCGTCGATCAGATAAAGATCGTCATATACAGAGGTAGATATATCCTATGCCCTTCAGCCCTGAGCTGTTTTGGGTGAAGAACTATCTCTTCTCCGACTCGTCGTTCGAATCGTCTGCCGAAATCGTCAAGCGAGATTGTTGAATACGATTTGGAAGATTTAACTTCAACAGGAGTGACCCGCGGTTTTCCAGCCGCGTCTTCAAAGCCGCGCGAAACAAGAAAATCAATTTCACGCGTTCTGGGCCGACTCCCCTCTGTTTTGGAAGGCTCCTGCCAGCTGTAATAAAAAAGCGAATGCCCCAGACTCTTAAGCTGCTGCGCCACGATGTTCTCGATTAGCATTCCTTTATTAATTGAAATTCTTCCAAATTGAATGTCTCTATGAACATCCATAAGGTCCGGACCATCATCAAACGCCAAGCTCACGAGCAATCCCGTGTCCGCCATATAGCATTTAAGCGAAGACGCGTCCTCGTGCAGGCGGTAACCCACGCTCGGATCACTGCATAAATAGCAACGGTTAATCAGTCGCGCATCCTCAAGCCAGATTAACGCCGACTCATATGTCTCAAAACGGGACCCCTTCTCCAAGCTGTCAAATTTGAACCGTTTATTTGCCGCAGATAATTGACCCGGAATATCGTCATAAACCGCCCGCGCACGTCTAGCGTCCGAACCTCCAAACTTGGCAATGTCCTCCCTGTACAGTGCGATAATCTGCCGTTTAACCCTGTCGCATCCTCTAAAATCATTCTCTGCCACAAAGGAGTCGACCGACTGAGGCATACCACCGACAAGCATATACTCATCAAATAATCTCATGCACGTCGCATGAACGCCGTCCGGAAGCGCGGTCCGAGATTCGCGCGCTTTACGGATCTCTTCTGCATAAAGATCTTTTCCGGTCGCCCAAAGATACTCCTCAAAATCGAGGGGCTCGAGAGGGATCCTTTCTTCCTCTGACGGTATGACAATGCTATCGACATTCTTTTTGATGGAGACAAGAGAGCCTGTCTCGATGTAATCAAATCTGCCGTCTTCTACAAGATGCTTTATGTATTCGCGCGCGATGGGAAACCGCTGCACTTCATCAAAAATGACCAGCGACTCTCTCGGTTCGAGGGCCTTACCATACTGCAGCTGAAGCATGCGTAAAAAAAGATCGACATCTTCACGATGGTTCAGAAATATATCGAGCGTGGCTTTGCTAGCAGCCGAAAAGTCAATGTACAGATAATCCTTGTATTCATTTTGCGCGAAGCACTTGACGAGCGTCGTTTTGCCAACGCGTCTTGCACCCTCAATAAGCACCGCAGTGCGCCCTTGCGAGCGTTCTTTCCACTCCTGCAGACGATCATATGCCTTCCGTTTAAACATAATCTCACCTCAGCATAATTTACGTGCTAGTTTACAAAAATACCGACCTTCAGATATATCTAATAATACAAAAATACCGAGCTTTAAATGAGCTTATAGCTACAAAAATACCGACCATTGCAATGGTTGAGACATACAGTAATACCGAGCTTTACGCATAACGGATGCTATGCCTCACCGTAAAACAGCTGCAACTCATCGCACAGGGGAACCTGCAATCTGCACGCGCACCTATTATGCGTCGTGATGATGTAAATACTCCGCAATGGCAGGGGCAAAAGTATCTCCCGCAGCACTCGCTAGCAGATAACCTGCGTATGCTCCTCGATGGCGGCGCGATCCTCATCGTCAATATCCGGCTCGCACACCACGGCGTCCAAATTGTCCAGGCGGCAGAACGTGCAGAAGTCACGCTTGCCGATTTTGCTGGAGTCGGCGATAAGATAGCGCGAACTATCAGGAACCTCGGCGGACGTGCCACTCAAACTCACAATAAAATGCCCCTCCCCGATCGCTCGGAGAAGGGCATCTGCATTGGCGTTCTTGCCAAAATCGACGGCGCGCAAGAACGCGCACCCGTCCGCATCAAGAGTGCGCTACTCGCCGAAACCGCCCTCAATAAGAGCGACCAACGCGTCAACGGCGGCAACCTCGTCGTCGCCCTCGGCACGCAACTCGACCTCATCGTTCTGGGTAATACCCGAGGTCATGATGGCAATCATGGACTTAGCGTCCTTGAAGTCACCATCCTTGGAGGCGTTGCGGACCTCAATCTTCGAGGCAAACTTAGCAGCCTCGGTCGCCAGCGTCGCTGCAGGGCGAGCGTGCAGGCCAGTGGGGTTAACGACCATAACGTTCTTGCTATACATTTCTAACTCCTTCGTCGTAGACCGACCAATTCATTTAGCCCAACGCGCGCGTTAGGCAAGGTAGAAGCATGCCGGACATTACGCATGCATACAACAAGTAGGCCGCGGACAACGTCGCCGCGGCAAATTCACAGGTGACTAGTCCTGATACAGCGGATGCCCCTCAGTGGGAACCACGCGCGTGCCAGCCAGGCAATCGTGAACGCACCGGCGCGCGGGGACGATCAGGAACATGAGCAGAGACACCGCTGTAATAATCATGCCCGCGATTTCCCAGTAATAATTCACGTCAACGCGGGTGACAAGCACCATTGTCTCGCGAATATATCGGGACACCACATACCCGCTGCCTTCGAGCAAAAAGCCAACGATAACCTGACGCCAAATCAAGCGTCCGACGGAAGGCAAGCCGCCATCAAGCGTTGCGACACGAACATGCGCGATGCGCTTGCCCGGCGTTTGCCCCGGCCACGCCAGCAACGGAATCAGCACAAAGTATGCGATAGCGGCGAGCACGCACGATAGTCCGACCACGATACCGACGCTCCAGGGATACCCCATTGCCTCAAACACGTACAAGTCGGGGAGCATCGCGTTCTTGTGGGTCAGCGCAAGATAAACCAACACGGCTGGCAAGCCAGAGACAATACCACCCAAAATCCAGTCGATAACGTACGCGTACAAACGCGACAGCGGGGGCGCCGGCAGAATCGAGGATGCATTAGCCTTCGATTCCTTGTGAATCTTGCTCACAGTGCTCGCCGCAGGAGAAGGCATCTGCTCCGCGGTCGCCGCACGCGGCCGTTCCTTGCGCTTTTTAGCCATGCGCTACCTCACATTCAGAATGCGCAGCTGCTTATCAGTATGGTTAAGCGGGCATGCAACGCCGTCTTTCAACAAGACGTCGTCTTCAATGCGCACGCCTCCGACTCCAGGAATATATACGCCCGGCTCGCAGGACATGATCATTCCGTTGTCGAGCACAATCTCACCAGAGGGGTTTAGCAGCGGCAAGTCGCCACCCATGCCGATACCATGACCAAGACCATGGGTGAAATACTCACCGTAACCCGCTTCGTTGATTACACGACGTGCGGCCGCATCCACATCGCGCGCCACCACACCGCAACGAATGGTATCGATGCCTGCAAGATGAGCATTCAAAACGGTCTCGTACACATGAGCCATCCGGTCGGTCGGGGCGCCCAGGAAGCACACGCGCGTCATATCTGACTGATAACCGTTGATCTGCACACCGAAGTCAATCAGGATCGGCTCATGTGCTTGGACCCGACGGTCGGTAGGACGGCCATGAGGCATGGCGCTGCGCTCGCCGGTGGCAACGATGGTATCGAACGACATTGCCTCGGCACCGGCGGCAATCGAGTAATAGTGCACGAGTGCGGAGATTTCAAATTCAGTCATATCCACGTGCAACTGCTCGATCACCTTGGCGTACACGTCATCGGCAACATCGACCGCATGCTGGACCGCAGCAATCTCAGCCTCGTCCTTGCGCAGGCGCATCAGCGCCATCTCGCTGCCCAGCAGCGTAGTGCCAAAGCCCAAGCCCTCCAAGTTGCGATACTCCGAGATTGAGATTTCGGACTCCTCGATGCCCACCGTGGCACAGCCGCACTCCTTGAGCGCACGCTCGAGCTCGACCAAATAGCTCTTCCCCTGCTCGTGAACACGGAACTCCAGATCGAACTCGCGACCCTGGGCCTCGTTCACATAGCGGCCGTCCATGATGAGAAAACCGCGGTCACGCGTGATGAGCACCTTGCAACCGCTACCGGTCAACGTGCCCAGGTAGCGCTTCATGGTTTTACTCTTGATCAGCAATGCGTCGAGCTCGTGCTCGTCCAAGAAGGTACGGATATTATCCACATGTGCATTCATCGAACGTAGCGCCTTTCAAAGGAGCCCGACAACGAAGTCTCCCCCATCGCCGGGCTTTCATACTTTCAAAATTAGCAGGCGCAGGCGCCTGCTATTCCACTTGATTAGAAGTCGAGGTCAAGATCCTCGAGCAGAGCCTCGTCCTCAGCAGAGATCTCGGAATGTTTCTCGGCAGCCATACGAGCCTCTTCAGCCAATGCACGCTTCTCGGCAACCTTGCAGAAGGGGTAGTACACGATCAGTGCGAGGACCAGCTGAACCACGTTGGCCGCAATCGAGGTCCAAGACATGTTGGTCAGGAAGCCTTCCAGGAACACACCGACGTAAGGAGGCGTGAAGGTAGAGCAGGGTACCCAGCCCCAGCTCATGAACCAGAACGGGATGGAGGACAGGATGCCGCCGAAGATAACGAACGGGATAAAGAAAATCGGATTCAGAACAATCGGAGCACCGAACAGAATCGGCTCGTTTACGCCGAACAGCGACGGGATGAAAGCGATGCGGCCGATCTCGCGCTGGACCTTGGACTTGGAGAACATGAACCAGATAACAACGCCCATGGTCACACCCAGGCCGGTGAAACCGCCAAATGCGGACATGGGGCCAGGGGTGAAGATGTGGGTAGCGACACCACCGGCCTGAACCGCAGCGATGTTCTCAGCCAGGAACTGCGTGGAAATCGGCTGAACAATCGGCGACAGAACGGAGGGGTGAATGCCGAAGAAGAAGATGAAGCAGCGCAGGATGTGGTAGAAGGTAACCGCGAGCGGGCTGTCCATCGAACCGACGAGCGGGGCCAGGATGATCGAGAAGATCTCGTTGGGCATGATGCCGAAAACGCCCTGACACAGAACACGGATACCCAAGAACAGGCCGATGACGATAGCGGTGACCGGGATGATCTCGAAGGAGCTCGAGATGAAGTCGGGCACGGTATCAGGCATCTTGATGGTGAAGTGACGCTTCTTGCACCAACGGTACACCTCGACCGCGAGTAGCGAAGCGACCATGGCAACAAACAGACCCTTGGAACCCATGCCACGCAGCGCGATGCCGCCGGCCTCGTCCATTTCCATGCCGAGCAACAGGAAGGCAACGAGGGCCATGGACATGGAGCCGGGAGCGTCCAGCTCATAGGACTTGGCCAGGTGGTAGGCGGTAACGACGGAAACGAAGACCGACATCAGGCCCATGGAAACGTTATAGGCCAAATCGAAGTACTGGGTGTTGTTCAGAATCCAAACGGAGATGGGGTTGGTCTCGCCAATCATGTTGGGAATGGCGGCCGGGATCAGGCAGAACGAACCAATCAGTAGCAGCGGGGTCATGGCGATCATGGCCTT
The DNA here is from genome assembly GCF_003438115.1 of Collinsella sp. OM08-14AT. Classification (NCBI taxonomy): domain Bacteria; kingdom Bacillati; phylum Actinomycetota; class Coriobacteriia; order Coriobacteriales; family Coriobacteriaceae; genus Collinsella; species Collinsella sp. OM08-14AT. The sequence continues at coordinate 123,835 of NZ_QSTE01000003.1, read as the reverse complement.
CTTAACTGCGGACAGGTGACGTTGCTTGTCCATCTTCTCGGCAACAGGGCCAAGATAGGTGTTCAGCAGGTTTTCGAATTTATCAAAGGCACTCTGCTTTTTCTCTACAGCTTCCGACATACGTCGCATCCTCCACTTCAGGATATATCAAACAGGGGCTTACTGGTTTGCCTCGGCGGCCTCGCGGGCCATGTCAGCCTTCTTCTTGGCGATGAGCAGCTGCTTAAACACGGTAGCACCGTCCATCTTGCCGTAGGTCTCCTGATCGACGATCACGTATGGGATGTGACGAGGCTCAATCAGGGGCTTGATGGACTCGAGCTTATGGGCGATCTGAGGACCCATAATCAACGCGTCCATGTGGTCGACCTCCTGGTCCAGCAGGTCGGCAGCGATGGCCTTGAGCTCAAAGTCATCGTCGTTGAGCTTCTGGCTGTTGTGGATCGTCTGCTTGATGCGATCCATCAGCATGGTGGTGGAGAAACCACCGGCACAGCACAAAACGATGTTCATCTTTGCCATTGTTTATCCCTTTCTAACGGCAATTGAATACTGTTGGAGAAGGAACGGACCGCAGCGCTCGTAGCGCGCATCGCTCCTTCGCAGACGTGTTTCTTACGCCTGCTTGGCCTCGGCGTCGCGCTCCTCGAAGATCTTGACGATCTCCTCGATGAGGTCACGGGCGAGCTGAGAGGTCATGTAGTGATCCTGGGCATGGACCATAAGCAGGCTCGCAGCGGCGGCGTTCTCCGCGCCGGACAGGGCCTGGGTAATCACCTCGGTCTGGGCGGCATGGGCGGCCAGATCGGCCTCCTTGGCTTCGGCAAGCAGCGCACGGGCGCCCTCGTAGTCGCGCTCACGCACGCAAGCGAGCGCGGCGAACGCCTTGCCCTTGCTGGCGCCAGCAGAGCCGATGATGGTCATGATTTGCTGTTCGTTGTTTTCCACCGGGATAATCCCTTTCTGCTCGGCGGGCACGTCACCGCTTTGACGGCGCGCCCGATTGAAACCGTTGACTGCCGAAGCGCTACTCGAAGCTCTTAAGCTCCTCATAGGTGACGCGATCGATCGAGGTTGCCAGCGCGCATACCAGATCGACTGCCGCGTCCAAATCGGCACCACGCATGACAGACCACGAACCGTGGCAGTAGCGCAACGGCACGCCGATCACCGTTGCCAGCTTGCCGTCTCCCACTAGATGAGCGGTGCCGGCATCGGTGCCGCCGCCCTTGAACAGGTCACGCTGGAAGGGGATGTTGTTCTTCTCGGCGGTGTCCACGATGAAGTGCAGCAGCTTCTCGTTGGGGACATGCATGCGGTCGTAGTGCACGATCATGGGACCGTGGCCGTTCTTGCGGCTGTTATTCCAACCGCGATCGAACTCGGGCGGATTAGCGATGTCCACTGGGATGACGATATCGGCATCCAGGTGCGCCGCAGCCGTCTGAGCACCACGGCAGCCAACCTCCTCGGAAGAGGAACCGGCGAACCACAGCTCGGCTGCGTGCGGGGTGTTGGCCAGGCGCTTCATGGCCTCGGTCACCACATACACACCGGCGCGGTCGTCGAACGCCTTGCCCAGCAGAATGTCACTCACGGGCTTGAGCTCGCACTCGGCCGCAAAGGTTCCCCAGTCGCCAATCTCAATGCCCAGCTCACGGACTTCTTCAGCCGTCTCGCAGCCAAAGTCGATGTACATATCGGTCGGAGTGCCGTCGGTATCGCGCTTGGCAAACAACACGCCGCGAACTTTCTCGCCGCTACGCGTCTTGATGCGCACAATCTGGCTCTCGACGCTGTTCTTACGCGGGCCGCCCACGCCGATCACATGAACCATGCCGATATCGGAAATATAGCGAACCATAAAGCCGGCCTCGTCCATGTGGCCGGTGAACAGAATGCGGACCGGATTCTCCTCGGTACCCGCGCTCTTAAACATGATCGAACCGAGTTTGTCGTACTCGACGGCGTCGGCGATATCGTCAAGCTCGGCATGCATGATGGAGCGGACCTCGCCCTCGCGGCAAGCGACAGCGTCGGCGTTGCTCAAGGCGAACATAAGCTCCTTGTTCATAGGTAACCCCCCTTGTGGTCGTATGGCGGCGCCCGTAGTGGCGGCGTCTGCATGCGAGTGTATCGACAGCGCGCCGCAAATGATGTATCCGGGCTTTCACCGTAGCGGTGAAACGGTGAAAGCCCCTCCCCTTTCACCACGGCCGTGCAATTACTGGGGATGGGGCTCCATATGCATCTTTGTCATACTTATCTGCAACATACGCCGCTGATGCGAACCACGCCGGCGGTGTGCGACCCACATCCGCGGGTCGCGCCTATATCGCCGAGGAGGATACCTTATGCCGGTTTACGACTTCGATTCCATGGCTGACCGCTCGCTCGATCACGCTCGCAAGTGGGACCCCGCCATCATCAAGCAGAAATTCCCTAAGGCTGGGGATGACTACATTCCCATGTGGATCGCCGACATGGACTTTGCCGCCGCCCCCGCAATCTGCACGCGTCTGGCCGAGGTAGCCCAAAACGGAGCATACGGCTATGGCTATGCGCACGACGGCTTTTACAACGCCGTCATCAACTGGCAGCGCCGCCGCCATAACAACGAGGTCAAGCGCGAGTGGATCACACTCGCCTATGGAACCGTCCCGACCATCCACTACCTGTATCAGGCATTCTGCCAGCCCAACGACTGCGTCATCCTCAACACGCCGGTCTACGACCCCTTTGGCTACGCGGCGCACAACAACGGGTTCCGCGTAATCGAAAACCCGCTCATCTATCGCGATCGCACCTATCGCATCGACTTCGACCTGCTCGAGGAACAGATGGATCGTTTCCGTCCACGCGTGCACCTGTTCTGCTCGCCGCACAACCCCGGTGGTCGCATCTGGACGCTCGATGAAATCACCCGCGTCGCCGAGATCTGCCACAAGTACAACTGCTTACTGGTGGTCGATGAGGTTCACTGCGAGCACATCATGGCCGGCTCGTTCATCTCGGCCCTGCAGCTGCCCGAGCGTTATCTGGACAACCTTATCGTACTCACCTCGCCCAACAAGGGCTTTAATCTGGGCGGCCTCAAGACTTCCTACTCTATGATCCCAAGCGAGCGCATCCGCACTATCTTCCGCCATCGCCTGGAGATGAACTCTATTACCTCTCCCAACACGTTTGGCTGCGCCGCCATCATCGCCGCTTACGATGAGTCCGAGGAGTGGCTGGACCAGATCACCGACTATCTGCGCGAGTCTTATGCACAGACCGCCGCCTTCATCGAGGAGAAGATGAAGGGTTGGGAGCTCATGCGTATGGATGCATCCTACCTACCGTGGGTGAACATCGCTGGCACGGGCGCCACGGCAACCGAAATCTGCAACCACATGGCAGCGAAGGCGGGCGTCATCGTGGGCGATGGCACCTTCTATGTCGCGAACGGCGCCGACTTCGTGCGCTTGAACCTGGGCATGCCTCGCAAGCTGGTCATCGAGGCCATGGATCGCATGGCTACCCACCAGCTCATCAAGTAGACCTCGCCCGCGTATCAAAGGCCCTCCTTTCATGCAACGCCCGCCCGAGTATGTGCTCGAGCGGGCGTTGTTATTTATGAGTTGAAATGTCGCGAAGCGACAAGCGAGAAGGCGACCACCCGACGGAGGGCCTTTTTGACGTAGCCACCCCCGCTTGTACGCAAACCCTACGCACAACGCAACAGGGCGTCCAAGAACTCCTGGTAGCTTTTTGCATGGGAGATGGCGCGCACAGCACCGGGCTTGAGTAGCACGCCCGAGATGTAATTGAACAGCTCGCCAAAAAACGCCCGGTCATCACGGGTAATCGACAGCATGATCACCGCATGCACCGTCGCGTTGTTCCACGCAAGGCCGCGCGGGAACAGAGCGACCGAGACGGCAGTGCGCTTGGCGTCCATATCGAGCGGGTGTGGCATCGCGATGTCACAGTATGCACTGGAGCTGATGTCCTCACGCTCCAGTAGGCGCTCAGTAAAATTCTCAAACGCGTAGCCACCCTCGATCAGCGGCGCACTCATCTTGCAAATCGCATCGCGCCAATCGTCAACCTCGGGCTCGATCGCAAAGAAATCCTCGGTGAAGAAGGTGCGCATGCTGCACTCAAGGTTTGTCCGCAGGCGCGCCTTAAGCAGCGCTTCGACACGCTCACGCATCAGCGAAATATCTTGCTTGCTAAAGAACGGAGAGACATTAACCACCGGTACCGGGCAATACCCCGACAGCGGCACGGTTGAAATCACGAGGTCAACGCGCGAGATGTCACCCGCCGCGTCGATGGCAGGCACGATACCCTCAACCACCACACAAGCATCAAGGGCATCGAGGAAACTGTCGATATGAGTCTCGTAGGCGTTGTGACGTGTGCACACCACCAGCGCATGCAGTTTATCGGCATTGGCGCGCTGCCCCTCCACCAAGCACCCCACGTGGAGCGCGATGTAGGCGATTTCGTCTTCGTTGACAGAAACGCCGGTCTCCGCAGCGATGACATCGGCGACAAACACCGCAACATCGTAAATAAACGGTTGACTGCTCTTGATGGCCTCGAGCTGCGGGTTACGCAACAGCATCCCGCAGCGCACGCGGGATAGCATATTGGCCAGATGCAGAGAGAAACGAAGCTCAAACTCGCCATCGCTCAAATTAAGCCCGAATTGATCGTGCACGCGCTCCACAATCGCACCCAACAGCTCGCGCGCATGCCGGTGCTCCGGGTCACTTGGTTCAAAACGATTCGCATGAATCAAGTTTGCACCCAGCATCAAGCGGACGGCATCGCGATCGGCATCGGACACGAGCATAGAGAAAAGGTCCTCGATAGCCGCGCAAACCTCACCCGCCACCTCGTCAAGACCCTCGCGCGCCTCGTTACCGGCGGGCTGAGCCGCCTTGACCGTCGTCGGTACCGACTCGAACCCATTGCTTGTGCGCTCCACGAAGATGGCAATATGTATGATGAGGCTCGAGAGCGCATAGCCGTTGATGTAGAACCCGCGGCGCTTCAGGCATGCGTCGATGCGCTCCTGCAACTGCGCGAGGTCGAGCTTGGGGAAATAGCGATTGATAAGGTCGATTTGGCTGAAATAGTCCTTCGTCTCGTCAAAGATCAGCTGGTTGACCATCTTCTTCTCACCCGATGCACTGCCATCGATATACAGCGAGCCCGCGCGCGAACGCAGCACCAGGCCGTACCCGGACAACTCTCGTTTGATGGCAACCAGCTCATTATCGAGCGTCGCAAGCGAGATATAGAGGCTTTCCGCCAAATCAGCCGCGCGCACCTTGCGGTGGCGCATCAGCAGTTCAAACAGAATATAACGCTTGCGCGCCTCGGCCGTCTGCGGCACCTCGTTCGCCTGCTGCGACAGCAGCTGCGCCGCTGCTGTGGCATCCTCGATACGATAGCCCTTCGAGCTGGCAACAATCATGCCCTCATGGGTGCGATTCAGCGCGGTGATGTCGCTTTTGACAGTACGGGAAGAGCATCCAACCTGCGAAGCGATCTGAGACGCCGTGGTCCAGGACGCCCCGCTTTCGAGAATACGAACAATTTCCCTGCTTCGATCGGAACTCACGGCACCCTCCTATCATCGTCTCAGATAACTATACCTTCCGTCATAGGACCTGCCAATTTCACGCGCATTCAAATCTTTCACCGCGTAGGTGAAATAGCAATCGTGGAAGTGCTGGTTATGCGATGTTGCAGCACGAAAAACCCGCCTATTATCGTAACGACGATGAACGCGCCACGGGAACGGTATCCCCGAGCGCGGCGGACGGGCCACACGGGCACCGGCCGCGACGTATCATACGCCGACATAGAAAAGGAACGCTATGAACATCAGACTGTTCGAATTGCGCGACGACGAGGTCGCCGCCTACATGCGCGCTGCCGCCAATCTTCCAGCAGGCTACTCCATCTCCTTTGACACTCAAATCCTCTCCGAAGCTAACATTGACTCCGTTGCAGGCTGCGAGGGAATCATCATCAACAACAAATCCGTGATGTCCGCCGCTTTGGTGGAGCGCGCGCACGAGCTGGGCGTTCGTTACATCGCTATCCGCTGCGTCGGCTTCAACCACGTGGACGTCAAGCGCGCCCAGGAGCTGGGCATCAAGGTGTGCAACACCGCCTATCCGCCCTACGGCGTTGCCGAGTTCACCGTTATGCTCATCCTGATGGCCTTGCGCCGCTGCAAGGCCGCCATTTGGCGCCAGCAGGTGAATGACTACTCCCTGGACGGGCTGCTGGGCCGCGAACTGCGCACGCTGACCGTGGGCGTGGTTGGCACCGGCCGCATTGGTCGCACCGTCATCGACAACCTCTCCGGCTTTGGCTGCAAGATCTTGGCCTACGATCCCTACCCCAATGCCGAGCTGGCAAACCGCGACAGCCTCGAGTACGTTGACATGGATACGCTCGTTGCCAACTCCGACGTCATCACCCTGCACGTGCCCCTCATGGACTCCACCCGCGGCATCATCAATGCCGATGCCATCGCCAAGATGCGCGAAGATGTGACCATCGTCAACGTCTCGCGCGGTGAGCTCATCGACACCGATGCCGTCATCGAGGCGATTGAGTCCGAAAAGATCGGTGCGCTTGCTATGGACGTCTTCGAGGACGAAGTGGGCATCTACCATGAGAACCGTATGCACGACATTCTTGCCAACCGCAAGATGGCTTACCTACGCCAGTTCCCCAACGTGCTGCTCACCAACCACATCGCGTTCTACACCGATATCGATGTAAACTGCATGGTCGAGCAGGGCGTTGCCGCTGTTCCCGCTATGGTTGAGGGTACCTGTGCCACTCAATTGTAATCACACCCATTCAGCGCGATAGCGCACCGTAGCCCCCGTCGGAACTTAGGTCCGACGGGGATACTTTTGTTCTTGGGCTTTGCCTTCTCAGCATGATATGGGCTCATAACTCGTCGCAACGCGCCAGCGTGCAGAGCAATCTGGCAACGAAGGCGATGAACACACCACCGGATGAACTGCATCCTGGCCTTTTTGTTTTTAGAATCGTGTTGAGCGTGTCACTTGCCCATGCTTGCAAGCCTGCTCCACCGGCCGCCGCGACTATCGCGCGCGATTGAGCACCTTACCAATCCCGATTGCATGGGCGCTGCGTCCATGCGCCTCTTTCCGTGTGGCGGATACGACCTTCCCGGTAGATGCCCCGCATCCTTGGTCGTATCTGCCTTTTTTGCTTTTGAGCGGCCCGCGCCGCACGTTTGTCTCAATCCGTAACATCTAACCGAACTTTTCGGTCCTACCTGTTACAGATTGAGACAATTCAGCGGCGCCGACAATTTTTTATGACGTGGCACAATTATGTCCCAATGCGAAGGAGATACCTATGCCCATCTGTGTGCCCGTCCGAGACATGAAGGACACTGCCACATTCACCGCACTTGTTGAGTCTGAGCGCGACGTCACCGTAACTAAGAACGGCTACGAGGCCATGCACTGCATCAGCAGCGACCAGTATCGCCTCATGCAAGAAGAAATCGCCAAAGCCAAGCTGCTGTCTCGTATGATGCTGGCAGAAGACGAGATATCGCAAGGCGACTACAGCGACTACGACTCCTTCGCGACCGCGATGCGAGACAAATATGACCTATAACGTCGTAATACTCAAAAGCGCACGATATGAGTACGAGAGTATTGTCGGATACCTTGCTCAAATCCTCATGAATCCACGTGCAGCGGGCAATTTTGTTGCCGAGTTTGAATATCAGCTTGACCTGCTTCGCGAGCAGTCGCTCCTACGGCCCCTCTCCCACATACGGGAACTGGCGACACGCAATTATCGATCGTTTCCCGTCGACAACTACGCGTGCCTTTACAAGTTTGAGCACGATGCGATCTATATCGCCCACGTCTTTCACCAGTCACAGGACTACGCCCGCCTGATCTAGCACGGCGGCACTCGCTAGCAAATGACCTGCGTGTGCTCCTCGATGGCGGCGCGGTCCTCGTCGGCAATATCCGGCTCGCACACCACGGCGTCCAAGCTGTCCAGGCGGCAGAAGGTGTAGAAGTCGCGCTTGCCGATCTTGCTGGAGTCGGCGATCAGGTAGCGCGAGTCGGCCTTGCTAAAGGCGAGCTGCTGGATACGGCCCTCGTCCATGTTGGACGTAGACACGTCACCGTCCAAGATGCCGTTGGCGCCGATAAACGCCGCATCGATGCCCAGCGCGCGCAGGGTATCCTCGGCCGTTGGTCCCACAAAAGCGGCGGTGCGGCGACGGTACATACCGCCCACGAGGCACAGCTCGCAGTCTTCGCGCGCCTCGAGCAGGTTAAACACCGAAAGCGAATTGGTCACAATGCGCAGGCGAAACGTCGGCAGCATCGAGGCCATCTGCTCAACCGTGGTGCCCGTGCCCAAAAAGATGGTCGAGCCCTCCTCGATAAGCTCCACAGCACGGCGCGCAATCTGCAGCTTTTCCTCGGCATGCTTGGTGCGCTTTTCACTGTGCGAATACTCATGGCGCAACATAGCGTGGGGACGGCCCTGCGCACTGCGGGCTCCGCCGTGCACGCGCTCAATCTCGCCCAGGCTCGCAAGTTCCTCAAGGTCGCGACGGATCGTCATGTCCGAAACGCCCAGCGCATCCGAGATCTCCTTGACCGAGACCGTACCCTGCTCCTCGAGCAGCTGACGAACCTTATCCTGACGCTCCGCCTTAATCATTTTTACTCCTTTGAGTGGTTTTGTTCGCATTTATAGTAATCGAACATTTATGCTCACTCACCCTAAACGGTCGGTTTTTCCCGGTGAACGGTAGGATAGTAAACGCCAAACGTTGAATATCGAATGTATCCGACACATCAACTTCAGCTATACATAGGCAAAAAGCTGCGATTTTAAAATCATTTCAATCCAATGTTGCCTCAATAAAGCAAATTGAACTTTGCCGAACAATAGAAAACAGATTGACACACTAATTCTCTTAGACTTAAATAACAGAGAACTTAAACAAACAGATTCGAACATGTTCGATCTGTATGGAACGGAAGGAGTTGCAGACATGTCCGCAGAGAGCAATCTGTTCTTCGAAGACACCGTGTTTGTTTGCGACCGCACCACGCAAGAAGAGGTCTTTACCGAGATCGCCAATAAGCTGTCACTCAAAAACTATGTGGCGCCCGCGTTTCTCGAGAACATCATCGAGCGCGAAAAGGGCTACCCCACCGGCATGGATATGTCTGTCGTCGACCCCGAGTTGCCCAGCTTTGCCGTTCCCCACACCGAGGTCGAATTCGTTCACACCCGCCGCATCGTCCCCGTCAAGCTGACGACCCCCGTCGAGTGGCACTCCATGATCGACCCCTCGCAGACCTTCCCCGTCTCGTTCCTGTTTATGATCCTCAACGACGACAAGGAGGCCCAGGTGGGCATCCTCGCCAAGATCATGGACTTCGTTAACGCTCTTGGCACCGATCGCGTCAAGGAGCTGTTCTCCATGACCGACGCCAAGGCCATCTACCAGTTCTTGGTCGACAACTTTCCTGCCGACTAGCCAATTACCCTTAGGAATCCGCGGAATAACCCGCATAGAGAAAGGAATTCATCATGATTAAGGTTCTCGCAGCTTGTGGCGCCGGTGTTAACTCCAGCCATCAGATCAAGGACGCCATCGAGTCCGAGTTCAAGAATCGCGGCTACAACCTGCACTGCGACGCCGTGATGATCAAGGACGTTAACGAGGAGATGCTCTCTCAGTACGACATCTTCGCCCAGATCGCCAAGACCGATTTTGGCTTTGAGGTTAAGACTCCGATCGTCGACGCCGGCCCGATCCTCTATCGCATGCCTGCTATGGCTAAGCCGGTTTACGACAAGATTGAGGCCATTATCAAGGAAAAGGGTCTCAACTAATCATTTGCAGCTTCGCTCTGCACAATCTTTGGCTTTAAGGAAGATGACGACCGGGAACGGCATCTTCCTTTTTTAAGGCAACATACGGAAAAGGAAATTCTCTTTTAGGAAAGAGGGAGACATGGACGCAGTAATCGGGTTTGCTAATGCCGTCTTTCAGCCGCTGATCGACCTTGGCGCAGCCCCTATGATGACCATCGTTTTGACGGTTATTGCCCTTCTCTTCAAAGTTAAGTTTACCAAGGCCCTCGAGGGCGGTCTTAAGCTCGGCATCGCCATTACCGGCATCGGCGCCATCATCAACATTCTGACGACGGCCTTCTCGAGCGCCATGACGACGTTTGTTGAGTCCACCGGCCTTCAGCTCACCGTTACCGACGTGGGCTGGGCACCGCTGGCCACCATCACCTGGGGTTCTCCCTACACGCTGTACTTCCTGATGGTCCTCGTCATCGTCAACATCGTGATGATCGTGCTCGCCAAGACCAACACCATCGACGTCGACATCTTTGACGTTTGGCACCTCGCCTTTGTCGGCCTTGCCTGCATCTACTTTGGCGCCAACATTGTCGTCGCCACGCTGCTCGTCGTCTTCGTCGGCGTTATGAAGATCATGAACTCCGACCTTATGAAGCCCACGTTCAACGATCTTTTGGGTGCTCCCGAGGAGAACCCCATGACCACGACTCACATGAACTACATGATGAACCCGCTGGCCATGCTGCTCAACAAGATTATCGACAAGGTGCTCCCCTTCCTCGACAAGTACGACTTCGACGCTGCCAAGCTCAACAACATGATCGGCTTCTGGGGCTCCAAGTTTGCTATTGGCATCTACCTGGGCGTCTTCGTCGGCCTTCTTTCGCACCAGACCCCGCAGCAGATCTGCACGCTCGCCTTTACCGCCGCAACCTGCCTCGAGCTGTTCTCGATGATCGGCTCTTGGTTCATCGCAGCCGTCGAGCCGCTGTCTCAGGGCATCTCCGACTTTGCTAACAACAGCAAGTGGCTCCAGGGCCGCACCCTCAACGTCGGCCTCGACTGGCCCTTCATCGCCGGCCGCGCCGAGATCTGGGCTGCTGCCAACATCCTTGCCCCCGTCATGCTGGGTGAGGCACTGCTGCTCGCCAACGTTCCCTTCCCCTTCTCCCCGACTGGCACTTGGAACGGCCTGCTGCCGCTCGGTGGCATCATCGCCATGGGCCTGACGCCGGCACTGCTCGTTGTCACCCGCGGCCGCGTGATTCGCATGGTCGTCATTGGCGCTGTCCTGCTGCCCGTCTTCCTGGGCGCTGGCACCCTCGTCGCCGATTTCGTTACCTTTACCGCTAAGACTGTCGGCGCTTTCCCCGATGGCGTTACTGGTCTGATCTCTCAGACCACCATGGAAGGACCTGTCGAGAAGTTCCTGGCCTTCTTCGTGGGCAAGGCGACCACGGGCGATGTGGCCATGATCATCGCCACGGTCGTTGCCATCGTCGTGTACGTCGCGCTCTTCGCTTGGTATCGCAAGCAGATGATCGCCCGTAACATCGAGTACGCGAAGCAGGACAAGTGCACCCTCTCGCCGCTCACCACCGGCAAGTTTACCGAGGAGGACCTCAAGGCTGCCAAGGAAGCCGAGTCCGCAAAGGCAAACGCCTAACTCATTGCCACATATCCCCTGTGGAAGAAACCCGTCGCATCCCGGCGGGTTTCTTTTTTTCGTCACAGTAAGTCAATCATCACTTTTTTGAGAAAAATACCCCCTGCTTTAGTGGGGTGTAGTGATAATCTCGCCCGTTCGCGCTACAGTTTGTCGGAAATACCTCGATGTTAGGAACTAAATGATCACTTCCGAGCTTTTCGGCACCGCGCCGTGCGGTACCCCCGTTCATCGTTACACCCTCAACGGGCCCGAGATCTGCGTTCGCATTATGGACTATGGCGCCACCGTGTTGGGCATCGACGTGCCCGACATCCCCGGCAACGTGCGCGATGTGGTGCTGGGCTTCGATAAGCTCGAGGATTACTTTGACAACCCCGCCTGCTTTGGCGCGACCATCGGACCTGTGGCCAACCGCACTGCAGGTGCCACGATTACCATCGCCGGCACGGACTGGCATATGCCCGCCAACGAGGGCGCCAACAACCTGCACAGCGATCTTGAGTACGGCCTGCACAAGCGCGTGTGGGACGTTGAGCTCGACGAGGTCCACAATGCCGTGCGCATGACCACCTCGCTTGAAGATGGCGAGCTGGGCCTGCCCGGCAACCGCACCTTTACGGCCGTGTTTACCGTGACGCGCACCGGCTGCTTCCGTATCGAATATGGCTGCGAGAGCGACCGCGCCACGTACGTGTCCATGACCAACCACACGTACTTTAACCTTGCCGGTCATAACGCCGGCATGGACTGCGAGCACTTCTTCGTTGCCAACGCTGCCCACTACCTGCCCATCGATGAGCAGAACATCCCCACCGGCGAGATCGCTCCAGTCGAGGGAACTCCGTTTGACTTTCGCGAGTTGCGCCCCGTCGCGCCTGGCATGGAGGCCGACGATCCGCAGATTAAGCAGGCCCGTGGCTACGACCACTGCCTGTGCATCGATGGCTATCAGTACGGCCGTAATCTGCGCCGCGCGATGCACGTCGAGGAAATGTGGACCGGTCGTGAGCTGGATTACTACACCACCGCCCCGGGCGTGCAGCTCTACACCGGCAACTGGTTGGGCGACGAGCATGCCAAGGACGATGCCAACTATGGCTGGGGCGCCGGCTTTGCCCTCGAGGCCGAGATGTACCCCGACACGCCGCACCAGCCGCTGTTCCCGCAGGGCATTGTGGGCCCGGGTCACCCCTATAGCAATGTGATCGAGTACCACTTTATGAGGCACTAAGCCCACAACGCGACATATCGCACAGCAACGCCCGCCGGCACACCGCCGACGGGCGTTTTTCTACCTAGTCATTGGGGACGTTCTTGGATGACTAGTTGGATGGGATCGGGGTCGGAGCTGGGGAGTAAGCGGATTTCTAGCTCTATGCCTAGTTCTCGCAGTTCTTCGAGGGCGGCGATGTCCGTATCGTCTATGGCAACGGCAGGCGTTACAGAGCGCTTTCCCTCCCCTGCCTGCATATGGCCAATGCTGATCTTGGTTATTGGCACACCACCCTTAACCAGCGCGAGCGCATCCGCGGGCGACGCCACCATAATCAGAATCCATTGACGCGGCGTTGCGGTATGAATGATATCAATGGTCCTTTGCACCGAGAAAAACCGTGTCCAAACGCCTTCTGGCGCCGCCACCCTCATGGGCGCCCACTGGCGCGAATCCGCCGCGATCTCGTCGTTGACGATTAGGACGAGGTTGGAACCCACGGCTTCGTTCCACTGCTCAACATCTTGCCCGTAAATGAAACGGTCATCGATACGCGTGAGAAGGATCTTGGGTTGAGCCATGGCTGCCCCATTCTGCTTGAGACCCGTAAGGGCAAGACATCACGTCTCCAATATTAGTGCATTTAAAGTGAGAAAAGCCGTCAGAACCCTTGCGCGGATGTGCGATGTCCCGTATCATAAACAGCCGTTGACGCCTCAGCTGCGTCACCACATGGCCGCCAGCGTAGCTCAGTTGGTAGAGCACCGCTCTCGTAAAGCGGGGGTCACCGGTTCGAGCCCGGTCGCTGGCTCCATTGTATTCGTGCAGCTCAGAAGCTTAATTGCTTCTGAGCTTTTTCTTTTTCACGGCCCTCTTCTCCCTCTCTGAGGAGTGAAAACGGAGTGAAAAACTTTTTTAATCGTTTTTCATAAAGAGTCAGCATCATCCAACGTTCACGTTAGAACGCTCGACAACCCTGTTATACATAGCCCAATTCCGTCGAGCATCAAAGAATAAAGTCCGGATTACACACATCGAGCTTCGTTTTCCCAGTCGCCAGCGACTCCTCCAGCCGGTCAGCATATTCAACAATAGAGCCGTAGAACATGGGGGTAAATCCAAACTTATCGATAAAGAGGGGTTCCGCTACGTCGATCCGCCTCTTGGCAACCGCGGCCTCATCCTTTTCATGGTACCCAGTGCCAGGAATCCGCTCGTTTGCCTGCGGCAAGCACTTAAGCTGCCTACACAAGCGCGCCGATCCCTTTGAAAGACCCATAAAGGTGATAGCACCAGAGATTACGCCGCCGACGCCCGCAACAACCTTACCAGCGGCATCCCCCACCGTCTGCTTGGTTATCTTGATACCTATGAAGCTCAAGAGCTTCTTTAGGATCGGATACCAACTGGTCTTGGTTAGCGACTGGCGAGCGACCTTTTTCGCGACCGTCTCTTGGGCGTTTTTGGCGATTACGGTTAGCATCGAATTCGCACTGCCTACACCCATCATTACACCGAGCAACACTGCCATTTCGTAGAGAGTCTCGTCATCAACGTCGTCACATTCTTCAAAAAAGGTCTGCTAGCCATACAGGTATGCCAACTTCTGCATAATCCTGAATGCGTGCACGTAGTATTGCGTCATATCGGCAGGAATGGTGCCCGCCATCGCGACACCTCCGGGAAGACCCGCTGCAAAGGAAAGGACCGTTGACTTCTTTGTCTCAAAATCAATTACTTCCCTAGCAATTCTATCGATTAGACTCGCATCGATTCCGGCAGTAACGGGGGTTGTTTCCACGGCAAGCTCGACAACATCTTTATGGACGCCCTTCTTCCTCAGCTCCGAGCGGAGGAAATGGAGCCGATCAATTCTCACTCCCTTTAACCGAGCAACCTTTTTCATAAAGTCAATCAAAAATCTCTGGGCCTCCGCCAGCTGCTCGTCGCTCTTGTCTTTTAGCTCTGCAAAAGCCGAATCAACGGGAACGGCGACCTCAAGACCCTCGCCCTCGTTTTTCTTTCCAAGCAGCCTGACGTCCATACAGCCTTCCAATCGATCGTCTACCGGCATATTAACGGCTTCTTGCCGATAGAGTTCCCACAACGTCGTAACAGCTCAATCTTAGATCAAAGACTAAACCGTACCTGCTCCCGTCCTAAATTTGGGCTCTTTGATTAGGGGGGTCCCTTAACCCAAATCAAAGGTCTGGACAGCTTTTTAAACGTATGAGTAATGATTAAAGAGTACTCAGATCGATAGTCTGCGGATTAGTCAGCCCATAGATGGCTTCATTATTATCGGAAGAAGCAATTTGGCCGCCAGCCTCACATTCAACTGGCGTTGTTTCGTCGATCAGCTCGTAACCAAGCCAGCCCTCAAGAACCGTGCCAGGTTGTATCTGACGCGACTCAGGAAGATCAAGGCCTTCCACCAACATACTCGGATTAAGCCCCTTGCCGTCCTGAAAAGCCAATATCTCATTACCGGAAAACATGACAGTCTGAAGGTCTTCCGACACATTTTTTGCGGTCAAGTTCAGAATCAACAGTGGCTTACCGTCACCAAAGCTCTCTACTCCGCGCTGCGCCCCTGTGATGGTGTACTCAATACCTGATACTGGGATATCGTTATTCCCGTTGCTGCCGCTCTTTTTTCCAGCAGCATCAGCCTGTGCGGCAGCATAGCCCGCGGCATAGCCATCATCATAGCTCCCCTTGGAGTCTTTTCCTGAACAGGCGGCGAGGCAAGCGGAACCAGCCGCAAGCCCCAATGCCAAGAATGCACGCCTTGGAATTAAAGCGGTCGCGCTGAGCTTCATGAGGAATCTCCTGTCAATTAGTTCTCTCTGTTTCCCTAATTATTCTAATTAATCTTCATGCACTTAGTATCAATTGAGTCCCAATAGCAGCGCTATGAGGTCTTATTCAGCTGTTGCAAAAGATGTGCGCCCAATATAAAAGCCCCGCCAACCGCAATCCCCAAAGGAACCGCAATCAGCGGGGCCCAAGCGCGCTCCTCAATGGAATCACGCCATCAGACGAACAGCTCAGCCGAGCAGCTCGCTACTCCTCCCAGTAGGCGTCGGCAAGCAACTTAAAGCAGATCTTCTTGACCGGCTGTGCGCCATCGCCCGGGAACTCGAGCGTGGGCATGTGGGGCTCGCCGGCAACGAACAGCGCAAACTTGTCGTCGGCAAGATCGCCGGCGATCGAAGCGTCGGAATCGACCAGATCGTAGTCGTCCTTCTCGTCAAACTCCTGAACCAGCGTCAGGCTGCCCGTGGCGACCTTAAAGGCCTCGCGACCCTCGACGTCGATCTGCAGGTCGTGATAGCGCTGATGCGTCTCATAGTGAGCCTCGGCCTCGGGACGCGTCGTGGGAGCCATGACGTTCGCATAGACCTTGTCGCCCAGAATCGGATGGCTGCCGACCTCGAGCTCTGCCGGGTCGTTCTCCTCGAGCCAGTCGATCAGCACGTCGAGGCCCTTGAGCATTCCGCGGTACTCCTCGATATCGCCCAATGCACCGTAAATCATCTAAATCCCCTCTCGGATCGCTTCTTTGGCGGCTACTCGGCAAACGCGTTACCGACGCTGTTGCCACCCACATACGCCTCGACCAGGGTAAGGTCGGGATTGAACACGACAAACTCGGCGTCGCGCCCCAGCATAATGCTACCGCACTTGTCGTCGACATGAGCTAGCAAGCAATGCCGGGGCCGACGCCCAGGCTTTTACAGCTCGGTCACGACAACGCCGTTGTAGACCTCGTCCCAACGGTCCATGACCAGATGGCCGGTCATGGGATCCATGGCATTGAGCTTGCCGCAGGTGTTGGCGGTACGCAGCACCGTCTCGTCGTCCGCGCCAGCAGCAATGGCATGCGCGAAGCCAGCGATAGTGGAGTCACCAGAGCCCGTGGCGTTAACGGCAGGGATATCGGGCGTCTTTGCGCGGAACGCACGGCCATTGTGGAAGCCAACGGAGCCGGCAGCGCCCATGGACACGACGACCCAGGGGATATCGGAGAAGCGGGCATCAGAGGCGAGCGCGGCGCGGAGCTCGTCCACATCGTCGGTGGTAAAGTTCGTACCCAAAAGGCCGTTGATCTCGGTCAGGTTAGGCTTGACCAGCTCGGGCTTAATTTCGGACTTAAGGGCGGCCTCGAGCGAAGCACCCGAGGTATCGAGCAACACCTTGGCACCGGCGTTCTCGGCAATGCCCGTGATCTTGGCATAGTAGTCTGCCTCGACACCGCGGGGCAGCGAACCCGAGATGGTGACGACGTCGGCCTTGCTCGTAAGCTCGGTAAACTTGGCGGTAAAGGCATCGAGCTCCTCGGGGGCAATTGTCGGGCCGCTCTCGAGCAGCTCGGTCTGGTTGCCGGCATGAAGGATATTGAGGCAGATGCGGGTCTCGCCCTTGATGGGCACAAAGTCGTTGTTAATACCGTTGGCGTCCATGAGCTCAGCCATGTAAGCACCCATGTGGCCGCCGAGCAGACCGGTTGCCACGACGTCGTCGCCCAGCTGACCCAGCACACGGGCCACGTTGAGGCCCTTGCCGCCGGCGGTCTTTTCGGGCGTCACACGGTTGACGTCGTCGATAACGAGCTCATCGAGCTGATAGCGCGTATCGACAGACGGGTTCATCGTAACGGTGAGGATCATTTTTAGCTCCTTATCTCGCAGGCTCCTAGTGCCTCGCGATACGAGTCGACAAAACGGAATTACAGAATTTCAATCGTGAACGAGCGAACGACGGTCTCCTTGGGCTTGGCGACAAGGCAGCCGCGCTTATGCTCAAGCACGTCATCCTCATCGGAGCAGGTCGAAAGGCCGCCCCAGGGCTCAACTGCCACAAAATCGCCCTCGGGCTTACTCCACACGATGAGATACGGGAAACCCTCAAAGCTCAGGCGAACGCCCTTGTCCTCGCCCTTCTTGGAAAGCGTGACCTGACGGCTCTCGAGCACGTCAAAGATGGTCTCCGCAAAATCGAAGAGGTCATGCGACAGAGGCAGCGTCTTTCCCACCATTGGGTTCTTGGAACGGTTGGCCACATCGATCAATCCAGTCGAGGGAACGGCGGTGCAGAGTTCTGCAGCTTCGTCCTTATCAAAGCGCAGCTCGTAGTCCGTATAGGTCTCACCCTCGTCGAGCGGACACCTAAAGCCAGGGTGCCCACCGATAAAGAACGGCATGTCCTCGGTGCCCTCGTTGGTCACCTCATAGGAGACACGCACGGCGGCATCCTCGAGCGTATAGCGGGCGACAAGCTTAAACGGGTACGGATAATCGCTCAGCAGCGCGGCGTTATCCTCCGAAGCCAGGCACATCGCCAGCTCGTTCTCGCTCTGGCTCAGCAGCTTCCACTCCTGTTTGCGCGCAAACCCGTGGCGAGCGAGCTTCACATGATGCCCGGCAAACGTCATGGCGCTACCATCACGCAGGCCTCCGCAAATCGGGAAGCAAATCGGTGCCTGGCCGGACCACACGGCGGGATCACCCTGCCACAGGTACTCGCGACCTCCAGCCTCAATCGAGGTAAACGAGCCGCCGGCCGTGGAGACCTTGATAGAAATCGAATCGTTGGAGAGAGCGTATTCCATTGTCCATCCTTTCGAACAACTGCTTTTTGCTCGCAAGAACCCGTCTCGGCCCTGACCAAAGGACAAACCCGCACGTTCATCGATGCGTCCGGTATCCCAGCCATGCAACGGGGTACCATACAGACATTGATGCAATTACAGCTGAAAGGCCTTCTTATGCGAACCATCATCCTTTATGCCTCACGCCACCACGGCAATACGAAAAAGCTCGTGGACGCCATCGTCGAGGCGCACCCCGAAATCGATACCCTCGACGTCAAGGCGCTCGGCAAAAACGAGTATCCCAACCTGCACGAATATCATCTGATCGGTGTCGCCACGGGCATCTATTACTCCGAGATCGACAAGGACATGGCACGCGTGCTCACGAACGTGCTGCAGCCGCAGGACAAGGTGTTTGGCCTTATGACCTATGGCGGCAAAAACAAGTGGTACGGCAAGGATATCGATGGCATCTGCCGCATGAGGCAGGCCATCTTCATGGGTGTCTACGGCTGCCCCGGCTTTGATACGTGGGGGCCGTTCAAACTCACCGGCGGTGTCCAAAAGGGACACCCGACCGCTGAGGAAATTAAGGGCGCCGTCGACTTCTTCGACAAGATCGAAGACGAGTATGGCGACATCATCGTCGAAGAATACGCCAAGCGCGAGAAGCGTCTAGCCTACGAAAAGGAGCATCCTGCGGGAGGTCTTGTGGCCGGCGTCAAGCGCACAGCAAAGAAGATCGCTAACAAGCTGTAACTGTGAAGGTGCTTTTGAGCGTTTAACCCATACGGCGGGTCCGAGCAGATTCGGGCCCGCCGTCTTTTTCTATCGTTACTCGGTAAAGGCGTTGCCGACGCTCTGGCCGCCAACATACGTCTCGACGAGGGTGAGCTCGTGGTCGAACACGACAAAGTCGGCATCGCGACCCGGCATGATGCTGCCGCATTTATCCTCGATGTGCGCGGAGCGAGCCGGCACCTCGGTTGCCATGCGAATGGCGATATCGGCGCTGGCGATGCCCCAGTCGACAATGTTCTTGACGCCCTGGGCAAGCGTGAGCACCGAGCCGGCAATGCTCTTGCCGTCGGCGAGCCAGCACAGGTTGTCCTTCATGATGACGTCCATGCCACCACTGGTGTAGCTGCCCTCGGGCATGCCGCCGCAACCCAGACAGTCGGTGATGAGCACCGTGTGCTGCCAGCCCTTTGCCTGCAGCAGTGCCTTGATGGCGGCAGGGTTTACGTGCTTGCCGTCACAGATGATCTCGGCGTAGGTCTCGGGCGTGGACATGGCAGCACCCACGACGCCGGGCTCACGGTGATGAAGCCCGCGCTGGCCGTTATAGGTATGCGTAAAGCAGCTAGCACCGGCGTTGATGGCGGCGATGCACTCATCGTAGGTGGCGTCGGAGTGACCGATGCTGGTCACAACACCCTTGGCGTTCAAAGCAGCCGCATAAGCAGGGGCACCGTCGCGCTCGGCGGCCATGGCACTCTTAACGATACGTCCGCCGGCAGCCTCCTGCCACTGGTCGAAGACCTCCTCGGAGGGGTCGATCAGATAAGCGGGGTTCTGCGCGCCCACGTGCTTCATGGTAAAGAAGGGGCCCTCCAAGTAGATGCCCTGAATGTGAGCACCGCAGAAGTCGGGGCCGCGGCCTTCGTCAGCCTGGGCGATGGCGGCGCAGGCGTCCTTGATCTGCTCGACGCCATCGGTGAACGTCGTGGGCAGCCAGCTGGTGGTACCACGACGGGCGAGCTCGGTCGAGCTGATATCGATGCCCTCGGGGTCGTTATCGGTAGTCGAGTGGTTGTAGAAGCCATGGATGTGAGTATCGACCATACCCGGTGCGATCCAGGATCCCGTGTAGTCCTTAATCTCGCAAGAGGGCTCGTCGGCCTGCCAGGCGCCAAAGACGCCATCCTCGACCATAAGATAGCCGCCCAGTTGCGGACCTGCCGGCAAGAAGAACTTGTCAGCCTTAATTGCGTACGTGCTCATATGCACTCCTTGCTTCTAAAGCAGTTGACCGTGGTGATACTTATACCCGGTTCAAGTAAAAACAAAAAGCGCCCGCCCGCCGTTATGAGCGGACGGGCGCCCTTACAGGGGGACGCGATTAAGCGGTGAAGGGGTGAATCGTCACGCCCTTAACCACGCGGTTGACCGTGCCGGTGGGGCTCGGCGTATCGGGCGTGTTGCCCACGCGCACGGAGTTGAGCAGGCTGATGGCCTGGGCAAACATCACGAACGGCAGGGCGAGGTAACCCTCGGGGAGCGCCTCATAGCCCTTAAAGGTGAAGGACTCACCCTCGTAGACAGTAGCGCCATCCTGCTGAACGGCAACGGTATGCTGAGCGATCTTGTCGCCACCGATCTCGTTGAGGATGTCGATGTCGTACTGACGGGTGTAGGCGTCGTTGTTCACGAATACGAAGACGAGCGTCTTATCGTCGACGAAGGACTTAGGTCCGTGACGATAGCCCATGGAGGTGTCATAGGAAGTGGCAACCAGGCCATGAGCAAGCTCGAGGATCTTGAGCTGGCTCTCCTGAGCAAGGCCGCCAAAGGAGCCGGAGCCAAGGTAGGTCACGCGGTTGAAGTCGCCAGCGAGGTAGTCGGCAACCTCAGACTCGCGAGCGATGACCTCCTCGCCCATCTTGGCGATGGTCTCGACCCACTCGGCCTTCTGCTCGTCGGAAGCCTCGTCAAAGATGAGAGTAGAGAGCAGGGTCATGCAGGTGTAGGAGCCGGTCATGGCGAAGCCCTTGTCGTTGGCGCGCGGGATGAGCAGCGTCAGCGCATTGGGATCATCGGCGGACTCGACGGCGAGCTTGCCTTCGGGCGCGCAGGTGATGTTGAGGAACTTGACGTTGTGGACGAGCTCCTTGGCAACGGCAACGGCGGCAAGGCTCTCGGGGCTGTTGCCAGAGCGGGCAAAGGAAACCACGAGCGTGGGATCCTCAGCGCGCAGGAAGTCGCGCGGGGCGCTCACGATGTCGGTCGTGGCGATGGGCTTAAAGTCGTAGAGATCAGTGTTGCCGGCGTGACGCAGATACGGGGCGCAGGTATCGCCAACATAGTCGGACGTACCGGCACCGGTGAAGACAACGGACAGACGGCCCTCGCCCATAGCGCGAGCCTCGGCCAGAAAGGCCTCGATGGCCTCCTTGTTCTCGCGATAGATGTTGAGCGTATCACGCCAAAGCTCGGGCTGCTGAGCAATCTCGGCCGTGGTGATCTGGGCGCCGAGCTCGGTGAGCTCCTCGACACTCTTCTCGAACATTTCTAATACCTCTCTCTAGAAGTAATCCTCTGACGTGCAATTATACACTTCGGTTGGTTATCTGGTAGTAACCAGTTAAATACAAAGAATCATCATATGGAAACGGTGCAGACACTAATCGCTACGCTGGTGGTAAACCTTGTATTTAAACTGATCGGCACGAGCAACCGAGAGCGTATACTCCACAACCTCGTTTGACTCGTTATACGTAGTCCTGACCAAATCGAGCACTGGCGAGCCCTCGACGATTCCCAAAAGGTGAGCGTCGGTGGGACGGGCTATGCTCGCATAGAACTCCTCTTCGGCCACGCGTATCTTTTGTTGGAAATCTTGCTCAATCACATCGTAGAGCGGTTTACGCTCCAAGAGCGGACGCTTGAGCGACAAGAACTTACGCACCGGCAGATAGCTGCGCTCGACCATCATGGGCATGTTGTCGGCGGAACGAAGGCGCTTGAGCTTAAAGATACGGTCGCCGATGCGGCACCCCATATGCTCGGCCAGATTCTTATCGGCCTCCATCTCGCAAAAATCGAGAATCGTGGTCTCTGGTTCGCGACCCATCGCACGCATCTGCTCGGTAAAGCTGTAGGACTGCGTAAGATTGGTTACCTTTGCCGAACGGTCGGTCACAAAGGTGCCGCGACCGTGCTGCCGAACCACCAGCCCCAAGCGTTCCAACTCCTGCAGAGCCAGGCGCACTGTGGTGCGCGAGAGACCATAGCGCTCCGATAATTCGCGCTCGGAAGGAATCATGTCACCGGCATGATATTCATGGTCAATCTTTTCGGTCAGAATATCGACCAGCTGATCGTATAGGGGCTGTTTGCGCGCTCCGATCGTCATTCTATCCTCCCTTTTTGCTCGAACTCGGCTAACTACCTTGGGTGTTAAGCATTATCTGTCCGCAACACCCGAATCATTAAGAAAACAAAAGCCGCGCGCTCTTTCGAGCACGCGGCTTTTAACATACACATGGCTTAAGGGGTCGGGGCGTGAGCCGCGTAGGGACACACCCCTCAAGCTAGAGCCTTACCAGATGCTCGGCCAGAGACCAAGCGGGCCAGCGCCCAGGATGCCCAGGACGAAGAGCAGGAGAATGCCCTTGGTCGGGGTCCAGCTGTGCTTAGCGAACATGTAGTAAAGCAGCAGCGTAAGCATAAGCGGGACGAGCTTCGGGACGATGGTATTGAGGGTGTCGGCAACGGAGAAGTTGACCGGATCCTCGGTGACGGTACCGTAGGTAACGGACGCCATGCCGTTGCCCAGATCGGTGACGCCGCACTCGACAGCGTTGCCGTCGGCATCGGAAGCGGTAAGAGCGTTACCGTCGGCATCGGTCATGGCCATGGTGCCAGCCTCAGCGGTCTCGGTATCAATACCCTCCAGGCCGGTGAAGTTCTCGGCCTCCTCCTCGGAGACGACAACCGTGTGGGCAGCAATGCCGCGGGTGGTGCCGTTGGGGATCTGGAGGTTGATCTGGGTGCCACCCATGGTGACGACCAGGCAACCGACGACGAAGACGCCCATGATGGAAGCGGCACGCGTAAAGGCCTGCATGTTGGCGGTCAGAGCGTCAATAGCGCTGGTGCCAAGCTTGTAGGACCAGTTCATGAGCCAGAAGCGCAGAGCGAACTGGACGACGTTGAAGATCACCAGGAAGATCAGCGGCGCAGCGGCGTTACCGTTGATAGCCATGTTGGAGGTGATGCCGGCCGTGATAGGCACGAGCGTCAGCCAGAACAGGGCGTCACCGATACCACCGAGCGGGCCCATTGCGGCGACGCGGACGGCGCGGATCGTGGGGATGTCAACCTTGTTCTGCTCGAGCGAAAGCACGATACCCATAACAAAGGTGACGAGGAACGGGTGAGTGTTGAAGAACTCCAGGTTGTGGCTCATGGAAGCCGCGAGGTCGTTCTTGTTGGTGTGGATCTTCTCCAGACCGGGGATGATGGAGTAGAGCCAGCCAGCGGCCTGCATGCGCTCGTAGTTGAACGATGCCTGCAGGAAGCAGGAGCGCCAAGCCATCTTGTTGAGGGTCTTCTGGTCGAGCTGCGGAGCAGGAGTAAGATCCTCGTAGTGCTCCGGGATCACATACTCATTAGATGCCATCTTCGAAGTCACCTCCGTCAGAAACAGCTGCACCCTTCAGCTCGGTCTGCTGCTGGAAGTCCCAGAAAGCGATGCCGAAGCCGATGAGAGCGAGGATGAGCAGAGCAGGGGTTGCCAGAGAATCGTTGGCAACGGTGATGAGCGCGAGGCCAAAGCCCATGAGGAAGAAGCCCCACATATCGCGGTTCATCATAACCTTGAGCAGGACGGCGAAGCCGACGAAGCGCATCATGCCGCCTGCAGCGGAGAGACCGGTCTGCAGCCAAGTCGGGATGGCGGAAGCGATGGTCTGACCGATGGTAGCGCCAGCGATGAAGAACAGGGTGACGACGACAGCGAAGATCAGGCCGAGCAGAGCCATGGCGAAGTAGTTCAGACGCTCGATACCCTTGGTGTCGGCGTTGTGAGCCATGTTGTCCGCGGAGGACATGAGCGGCGACATAAGCGTGAAGACCAGGGTAACGCCGAGCTGACCAAGCAGAGCGAACGGAATGGCAAGGCCGACTGCCGCGTTGGGCTCGAGGCCCGTAGCGATAGCGAGAATGGCTGCCATGATGCCGCCGATGACGGCGTTAGGCGGCTGAGCACCTCCGATCGGCATGTTGCCGATCGTCATGAGCTGATAAGTACCACCCACGAGAAGACCGGTGTTGAGGTCGCCAAGGATAAGACCAATGACGGCGCCGGTGACGATGGGCTGATAGAGAGACTCGAGGAAGTTAAACTGGTCGATTGCCGCGACGAACGTGACGATGAAGACCAGAGCGACCTGGAAGATCGTGTATTCCATCTTGCTCCTCCTTTCAAAATGTATGTACGCACTTTGGATTTCACGTACAGAATGTCAGGGTTTCACTCCTGACAACGTGGATCACGAAGACTACGAGAAGAGCTTGCTCGTGTCCTCAACAGGCGTGCTCGGAACGCGCCTGATCTCCAACTCCACCCCCAATTCCTGCAGCTCTTTAAACGCAGCGACATCCTCGTCGTTAACTGCGACGGAGGTGGCGACTTGGCGCTTTCCTTCCGACATGTGCATGTTGCCGATGTTTACCTTCTTTATAGGCACACCGCCCTTGACGAGCGTAAGCACGTCTTCCGGTGTTTCGGCCACGATGAAGATCTTCTGGCGCGGGCTCGCCTTGCCAATGACGTCGATGGTCTTCTGCAGAGAGAAGAAACGCGTAGCGACGCCGGCGGGAGCGGCCATCTTCATGAGGTTCTGGCGCATGGTGTTGGTCGCCACGTCGTCGTTGGCGACGAGGATGAGGTTGGAGCCCAGGGTGGAGTTCCACTGGGTGGCAACCTGACCATGAACCAGTCGGTTATCGATGCGGGTAAGAAGAATGTTGGGTTCTGCCATGTTGATCAGCTTCCTTTCGTTATTTGCTGACGACAGTTACTTGATCTCCTGAATCGCGTAACGCGAAACATCTACGACGGCACCGGATCGGACTTTGATCTGGACCTTTTCGCCTTCGATGCCCTTGACGGTTCCGTAGATACCGCCGGCGAAAAGAACCTCCTGACCCGGCTTGAGCTCGGTGTGCAGCTCCTTGAAGTACTTCTGCTTCTTCTTCATGTTGATTTGCGACCAGATGGTGTAAATCAAGCCCATGACGACAAGCAGGCCTAAAAGAGCGACCGAGGAGCTCAGGACGCTGGCTCCGAAATCGGCCATTAGATGCCGTCCTCGTCACCGAAGATATCCTCTTCCTCGGCACCAGCGACGGAGGCAACCGTCTGGGCGGTGATGCCCGTCTGGCCAACGGTCACGGCCTGCTCGCCAAGCTCGGCGAGCGTAGCGTTGCCGCGGAGGAACAGAAGCTCAATAACCATGGGAAGGTTCGTGCCAGTCAGAATCTCGACGTTGTCGACATCCTGGGCAATCATCATTGCCTGGTTGAACGGGGTACCACCAAGCAGGTCGGTAAAGACGAGCACGCCATCGCACTCCTCGCGCATGGCGGTGATAGCGGCGCGGAGATCCTCACCGTAGGAAGCAGCCTGGTCGCCCTCGAAAGGAACGACGGTAAAAGCGGGCTGATCACCGGCGACCATAGCGATAGCGCTTGCGAGGCCGGGTGCGAACTGTCCATGACCGGTAAGAATAAAGCCAACCATTCAAATTTCCCTTCCGAAGGTGTGTACGATCTGAGTCCGATGTTTTCGGAAGCCAGCGGGCGGACGCCCTTAAAGCTTCTTGGAAAGCGTTCTTTGAAGACCAGTGGTCTCTCAACTGGTAGTAACCACGTGACGTGTTGTTGTCACTATATCATCACAGAAGAGGTCGCTTTCGCTGATTCACGCAATAAAACGTTTTTGCACCGCTCACGGCGATAAATCGACCGTTTACCGCTCGTTAACACTTCTACCTGCGGTTTTGAAACCGTTTCGAAATACTTTGACGAAAGATCGGAACCTTTTCTGTGTCTAAACAACGCAGGGTGGCCAAAAAGGCATGTAGAAAAAATGCAGGTCATTGTGAAGATTTGTGAATTGGTCTTTTTGACTTAATACCAGTTAGAACCAGTTTAGAAATTATCGGTGAACGGTAGTTTTCGACCGCTCAGCGGTTATTTCCAATCGTTTGCAGCTCCTTTTCCATATGAATTAGGGAGACCCGATGAAGCACTTGCGTGGTTGCGGGAAATTTCGATACTCGTCCATCCCCCACGTGCCAAACTCTCACTCCCTAAATATGCCATAAGCTCTCGCTATTCGTCTTACAAACATAACTTACTCTAATCTGTAATTGTTTATCGTTTATCATTAAGTATGTTATAAGATTTAAATATCATCCTAGACATTGGTTGGAGGAGCTATGATCCGCTGGAACGTATCCAAATCGAATGAACCCATCAACCGCGAACAGGCAATAGCCGATCTGAGGAAGCTCGCTCACATCTGCAAATGGGCCACAATCTGCACCGCCGTAGCGCTCGCTCTGGGACTCCTCGCAGTCATTGCAATCGAGCTTCTACTCATATTGCCTAGCCTCTCCCAAGGGTTCTGCCTCCAATCCGTAGAGCTTAATGCCGGCGAAGGGCCATCTCTCGCTCTCGTCGGCGCCAATGAACAGACCCCTCTTATGCTTGTCGCGCACGACGGTCATACTGCCATAGGGAGCGCCATGATGACATGCCTTGCGCTTGCCATTGTGCTAAGCGCATACAGGTTTTTCTCCACCATTGAAAAGGCAGGCAGGCCCTTTGACCTCGAATGCATCCGCATACTACGTCAAGTAGGACATTTGTTCCTTATTGGCGGCGTTGCTGTGAAGCTTCTTGGTGCCATAGTCACGGGGCTGATACTCTCAGGATTTGGCGGCAACTTTACGGATGCGCTTGGCGGCCAGCATCTCGACCTCTCTATGCTCTTTGCAGGCCTGATTATTAGCCTGATTGCCAGCGTCTTCCAGTACGGGTGTATCCTGCAAATACAAGATGACGAGTTGCTCTAGGGGGAATCCATGATTATTCTGCGGCTCGACCGCATGCTTGCCGAACGCAAGATCTCATCCAAAGAGCTTGCGGAACGCGTGGGTATCTCCCAGGTCAATATGTCGCGTATCAAGACGGGCAAGGTTTCTGCCGTGCGCTTTTCAACTCTTGACGCGATATGCCGGGCACTCGACTGCCAACCGGGCGATGTGCTGGAATATATGCCTGACGATGAAGCCGATAACCTCTTTGGACTTAAAGATTAATAGCCATAATTAAGCCGCCAATCACGCCCTCAACGCAAAAAGCCCGCCAGAACGATGCGTTCTAGCGGGCTCAATCAGATATTTCGACTTCGTGCTCGAAAGCTCGGGCAACCTTTAAGCAAACAGGCCGTAGATGCTGATGTTGGCCTTGGCGTACAGGCCGTTGGCATACTCGGTCCACTTGGAGCTGGCGCTCGAGGCCTGCGAGGAGTACTGCTGATAGGCGGTGTAATAGGCGGTCATGGCCTGCTTATAGGTGGCACTATCGGCGGTAAAGGCATCGTTAGCGAAGGCCTTAGCGTAGGTGCTGTTCTCGTCCTTCCAGGTGCCCTTCGAGCTATCCCACTCGTCACCGGCAAGGTTGATGATGTAATCGGCGTAATCCTTGCTCGCGGTGTCCTCGTTGCCGTCAGAAGGCTCGGTCGGAGCGGTCGGCATGCTCGCGGAAGCATCGCCCACCTTCTTCTTGTAGAGCTTCTGCAGCGTCGCGGACTGGCGGACGATCTGCTTGGCCTGGTCCTTGGACACGCCATACTGCTTGGCCATGGTGTCGTAGTCCGAGGTGCCGATAGAATCCTCGGCGTACTTCTTCATCTCCTTAGAGGAGACGGTAATGCCCTCGTCCTCGGCAGCATCGAGCAGAATCTTGTTGCGCACGTAAGACAGGATGACGTCGGCAGAGGGGGCGGTGTAGTTGCCGTTACTATCCTTGACGGTATCGAGGCTGTACTGGCTCTCGATGGCCTCGCGCGCGGTGATGTCGCTCTTCTTGCCGCTATAACTATAGCTTGCCACGGTCGAATCGAGCTGGTCCTCGGTCAGGGTCGACGAACCGACGCCCTTGCCGCCAAAGCCGCCATTGCCCATAAAGAAGCCGACCACCGCAGCGATCACGACTGCAACCACAAAGGCGGCAATCATCGTCTTCTTGTGCTTGGATACGTGATCGTCCCCATCGGAACCTAGGGCGTCATCATCCTCATCCTGGGCCTCGGGCATCAGATTCTCGTCAGCGGCATCTGCGGCGATCTGAGCCTCCAGACGGGCGTCCTCTTCCTCGGCCGTCGTGCCAGCAGCAATGTGCTCGGCAGACGTACCGGCGACCAGGTCGATCTTCTCGTCCTCGTCACCGTCGGGGCCTTCGCCGCGCTCGATGATCTGGATGCCGTCGATCTCGTCCTTCTCGTCCTTCTTTTGAATCAGACCCATATCGGTTACTCCTTGTTAGGAAACATAGTCCCCAATAGAATACGCCCGACAGAGCGCCGGGCGTATTGATTCTTAGGTTATACGCAAACACTTAAGTACTATTTAGGCGTTTGCAGCGTGCATGCCTTAGGCCAGGTGCGCGATAACGGCATCGGCAAATGCCTGCGTACCCACAGCGCCCTCAACGGAGCCGGTCTGGGCACGACGCACGTCACCGGTAACCTGCTCGCCCTCGTCGAGCGTGGCAGATACGGCCGCACGGATGCGATTGGCGGCATCGTTCTCGCCCAGGTGGTCGAGCATCATAGCCGCAGAGAGGATCTCGGCCGTGGGGTTGGCGATATCCTGGCCAGCGATATCGGGTGCCGAACCGTGCGTTGCCTCAAAAATGGCGCAGTCGGCACCGATGTTGGAGCCGGGCGCCATGCCAAGACCGCCCACCAGGCCGGCGCACAGGTCGCTCACGATGTCGCCGTACAGGTTTGGCAGCACCAGGACATCGAAGTCGTTGGGGTTCTGGACCAGGCCCATGCAGGTGGCGTCGACGATCTTGTCGTTGAACTCAATGTCGGGATAGTTGGCGGCCACCTCGCGCGCAACGCGCAGGAACAGGCCGTCGGTCGCCTTCATGATATTGGCCTTGTGCACGGCCGTCACCTTTTTGCGGCCGCAGCGGCGGGCATACTCAAAGGCGTACTCCACAATACGGCGGCTCTTGGCGATAGAGATGGGCTTGATCGAGATCGCGGAATCGCCGGCGAATGTCTTTTGGCCCGAACGCTCGACAAGCTGCGAGAGCTCCTCGACCTCGGCAGCGCCCTCATCGAACTCGATCCCGGCGTAGAGGTCCTCGGTGTTCTCGCGCACGATGACCAGGTCGACGTCGCGGAAACGCGAGCCGTCGCCCGGCTGCGACAGGCAGGGGCGCACGCAGGCGTACAGGTCAAAGTGCTTGCGCAGGGCCACGTTAACGCTGCGGAAACCCGTGCCGACCGGCGTGGTGATGGGGCCCTTGATGGCAACCTTGGTCTCGGCGACCGCATCGAGCACGTGCTGGGGCAGCGGCGTACCAAACTCGTCCATGACGCCGGCGCCGGCCTCCTGGACGTTCCAGTTGATCTGGACACCGGTGGCCTCGACCACGCGGCGCATGGCCTGCGTAATCTCGGGACCGATACCGTCACCGGGAATCAGGACTACATCGTGCGCCATAATCTGTTACTCCTCGTCTTCGGCGTCGTCAGATTTTTTAACGCTAGCACGCTTCTTCTTTTTGGAGAGATCCAGGCCAAAGCGTTTAACAAGCATTTCGCAAATCTCGCTCGAACGGGCCTTGAGATAGCTGCCCTTGCCGTTCTCGGCGTCGAACTTAAGGCGCAGCGCAAGCTTCTCTGCGACCTCGGCGTCGATCTCGCCCTGGCAAAACTCGTACAGGCAACCGAGCATGTCGCGATACTCAAGGTCGCCGTGGTAGCACTGGATGGCCTCGTCCAGGATGGGCCAAGCCTCGCGCGAACGCTCGACGCTCGTGGCGCCCCACACGCACAGCAGGCGGAAGGCGGCATAGCGCAGCGTGGAGGAAATCTCGTCGAACAGTGCGGTCTCGGCACCCTCAAAGGCGTCCTCCATCTGCTCGGGGCAGGTGGTGGCGAGTGCCGCCAAGGCATCGAGGGCCTCCCAGCGGGTCTGCGCCTCGGGGCGATCGAGCGCCTCGATCAGCGCGGGCACGCAGGGCACGACGCGCTGCGGATCGCGCTCGGCAAGCAGGTGCAGCACGCGGGCGGCAAACTGGCGGATGCGGCGCGTGGGGCAGCCGAGCTCCTGGACCAGGCGGTCGACGGCGTTCTCGTTCTCCTCTGCCAGCTGAAGCTGTGCCAGCTCCTCGTCGGTGAGATGTTCGTCTTTGTTTTCTGCCATAGTTACCTCTTCTTACTATTTCTTAGCGTGCTTGCCAGCACCCTTGCTGTCATCGGTGACCGAGATGAGCTGTCGGTCGGCTGCGCCATTGCGGCGTGCGCGACGGCGTTCCTCGGCGTCGCCCGCGTCGGCGGCGGCGCGGTGAGCCTTGTTGACGTTAAAGACCTCGTCGTGCTTGCGCCACGGACCGACGGACTCGCCAAAGCTCATCTTAAGGCCGGCGATAAAGCCGCCGAGCCAGCCGATCGGCGCAAACTGCACCAGCGGGAACAGTGAGAACACCCAGGTCAGCAGGACGACTGCCGCCGCGCCTGCAAAGTTGGCAATCCAGTAGTCGCGCTTGGTGATGACGCGCTTTTCGCACGCCCACTGGCCGCACAGAAAGCCGATGTAGATCGCAAAGAGAAAGAGCGCCAGCGCAAGCACCACGAACGTCCAGCTCATGGGCGCTACTCCCCGTGATGGTGGCCACAGCAGCACTCGTGGCCGTCGTCATGACCGTGGCCGCCGCAGCACTCGTGGTCCTCGCCGTGATGGTGGCCGCAACCGCACTCATGCTCGTCGCCGTGCTCGCCGCAACCGCAGCCGTCCTCGTGGGCACCGTGCTCCTCGGGGCGATACTGCGACCAGTCCAGACCGGCGGCGATGGCGTCGGCCTCCTCCTTGTAGAGGACCGTGATGGCCTGGGTGCCCAGCTTGGCGCCACCGATAGCGTCGAGCATGTCGTAGAGCGTAAAGGCCACGTCGGCGCCGGGCAGCGCGAGCTCGCGGTCGTCGGCGTAAGCAAGGGCCAGGCGCAGGTCCTTAATGAAGTGCTCGACCATAAAACCGGGCTTGTAGTCGCCGTCGAGCGCCTTGGGAGCCAGGCTCTCCATGGCGCCGGACTTGCCGGTACCGCCCAAGATCATCTGGCGGGTCTTCTCCAGGTCAAGGCCGCTCAGCTCGGCAAATGCCATGGCGTCTGCCATGCCGACCATGCAGGCGCCCAGCGACACCTGGTTGGCGAGCTTGGCAGCCTGGCCCTTGCCAGCGCCGTCGAAGCAGCAGATGTTGGCCGCAAAGGTGGCAAGGATGTCGCGGACTGGGGCGATATCGTTCTCGGTGGCGCCCACGATAGCCGTGAGCGTGCCGGCGATAGCACCAGACTCGCCGCCGGTGACGGGGCAGTCAAACGCCATGCGGCCGGAAACCTGGGCGGCCTCGGCAATGTCGCGCGCCAGCTCGGGCGAGCTTGTGGTGAGGTCGATCAGGACCGCGCCGGGCTTAGTGCACGCGAGCAGGCCGTCGCCCGCCAGGTAGAGCTCCTCGACCTCGGAGGGATAACCCACCATGGTAAAGACGACGTCGGCGTTCGCCACGGCATCTGCCGGCGTATCGGCCCAAACGGCACCGCGCTCGATAAGCGCGGCGGCCTTGGACTTAGTGCGGTTGTTGACCGTGACGGGATAGCCGGCATCCAGGATGTGGCCGGCAATGGGGGCACCCATGATTCCGGTGCCGATGAATGCGACGGAGAGCTTGTTTGCCATGAAACCTTTCCTTTTGGGTTGGGTGTTATTACCAGGTTGAATACTCGGTGCCAGCGTTGGGCTGTGAGTCGAGGGCGATTACGGACGCAGCGCTTGCCTACTGGCCGCGCACGCGGCGGGCGATGCGGTCGGAAAGCGACGCCTTGTCGGCGCGGTTCTTACCCCAAAACGCGCAGGCCACCATGCCGGGGCCCACGTGCGAGCCGATGGTAGGACCGACGGAGCTGCGAATGATCGTGACGTCGGCGCAACCCTCCTCCTTGCGGATGGCGGCTTCGAGCCAGTCGCCGTCCTTCTCGGCATCGGCCGTCATAATGGCGATGGGCATGGTGCGATCGGGCACATAGTTCTCGCGGAACGACTTGAGGATGGACTTGAGCGCCTTCTTGCGACCGCGGTTGACGCCGATCAGCGACAGCGAGCCGGCCAGGTCGTAGGACAGCTCGGGTTTGACGTCGAGCTTTGCCGTGAGCTGTGCCGCCGCGGGCGGAATGCGGCCGCCGGCAGCCAGCGCGTCAAAGCTCTCGAGCGTAAAGTAACCGTGGACATAGGTCTTGGCCTCGTTTGCCCAGTCGACCAGCTGCTTGGCGGTCAGTCCCACCGAACGCTGGCGCACGGCCTCAAGCGCCAAGAGCTCGCCGGTCGCACAGGGCAGAGCGTTGTCGACCACGTACAGCTCAAAGTTGGGATACTCGGCGCGCACGGCGTCCGCCGCCTGGCACGCGGAGTTGTAGCTCGACGACAGCGCCGAGGTAAAGCACAGGTAGACCGTAGGCGTACCCTCTTTGGCGCACTCGGTAAAGAACTCGATATAGCGACCGAGCGACACAGCCGAGGTGGACACGCGGGCACCGGCGCGCATACGGTCGTAGAACTCCTTGGGTGTGATGCTCGACCAGATGTCGTCCGTGCGCTCTTCGCCATCGATAATGAAGGGGAAACCCAGGATATCGACATCGAGGTTCGCGGCGACCTCGGGGCTAAAGTCGCAGCAGGTATCGACGACGATGCGGCAACGGTCCGAATGACCGGCGGATGCGGCCTTGTCCATCAAAGCGACTCCTTACGTAAAAAAGCGGCCACCCGCATGGGATGGCCGCCAGCCGTTAACTCATGCAAGTTAACGTATTTTACTCGTCAAGTGTTTCGATGCGGGGCTTGATGATGCCATATCCACCATTCTTACGGTGATACACCACATTGATAAGGCCGGTCGTCGCGTTCTCGAACACGTAGAAGTCGTGACCGAGCAGATCGGTCTGCACCAGCGCCTGCTCCTCAGTCATCGGAGTGACGTCGATAACCTTCTCGCGGACGAGCAGGTCGTCTTCCTCCTCGGGCAGCAGCAGGTCGGCCAGATCCTCGACGCGCTCGACCGGTGCGACATCCGCGGCGCTGGCACCACCCTGGCGGTTGTCCACGACCTTAGTCTTGAACTTGCGCAGCTGGCGGGTAACCTTATCGGCGGAGAGGTCGATGGCGGCATACATATCTGCGCCGTGCTCGGCAACGCGAATCACAGAGCCGCGGGCACGAACCGTGACCTCGACGATTGCCGGGTTGGGGTTCGAGGGGTTCTTCTCATAACGAAGCACGACGTCGACTGTCATGGGCTCGATATCGAAAACCTTGAGCGCCTCGCCGATCTTCTCATCCACATGCGCACGCAGAGCATCGGTTACCGTCGTCTTGCGTCCAGAAACCTTGATATCCATACGTGGCTCCAATCTGCCTCGGGGACTTACTGTACTGGCTATGTACCCATTGCCGTGCATTTAATCACGCGGATTCCTAAAGACCCGAATAACGATTGCTTAATACCGCATACCGAAGTCTCGCACTTTTCTGTGGCAAAGTGCGCTATGGGAGGGCGTCGGCGACTTTGTATTTGGTCCCGAAAATTGGCTTTGACCTGCTGGTTTTATAGGGATAAAAAAGCCGGGCTCCCCTATTGGGGAAACCCGGCAGTGCGTGTTGAAACCGTGAAGAGGTGTCCTTTCCAACGTATAGGAGACACCACCCCTAGCAATAACTAGCTATTAAGTTTGTTAATGTCGTCGTCAGTGATGGTGCCTTCCTGGCTGGACGATTTGTCCTCGGAGGATGCGGTCTCATTGTTGGAATCGGAGGACTCGCTGCCGGAGGACGTGGTCTCACTGGACTCAGAGTCGCCCGGCTGCACGTTAGCGCCCGAAACCGTCTTAGTGGTGAGGTCGTAGGGAATCTGGCCGTACCAGACGCAGTGAACCGCCTCGAGCGTGCCGTCGACCGTGATGTCGTCGAGGGCATCACTCACGGCACGGCACAGTTCGTCATTGGACGAGAGGCCCGCAACACCAAGCGTCGAGGGCGCCTCGAGCGCACCGACATAGGAGACCTCGCTCATCAGGCGTGCAAGATAGCCGCCGGCTGTGGAGTCGCAGATCACATAGTCGACCTCGCCAGACTCGAGCGCCTCAAAGCACTCGTTGATGTTGGAGTAGGTCTTTTGGTTGGCGGTGATGCTCTGCTTAGCAAGCGCCTCCTGCGAGGCCGAGGACATCTGGACACCCAGAGTAGACGTGTTAAGGGTATCGGTGGAAACGCTTAGCGACCCACCATCGCTGGTTTTACCGAACACGGAAGCGGCATCGTACAGGCAGGTGCCGAGCGAGCTAACGTCCCCGTCCGTGGAGTTGATCTCGCCGATAAAGATATCAGCCTTTTTGTCGCCGAGCGCGGAACCTGCCGAGGACGCATCGACAAAGGCGACCTTAAGGCCCATGCGGCTTGCGAGGGCGCGGGCAGCATCGACTGCATACCCCGTAAGCTCGCCGTCGGCGCCCTGCATTGCCTGCGGCGCATCGGAAGTATCGAGGGCGACCGTCAGGGTTCCGGGAGTGACCAGGGCATCGTCCGACACCGCCGGCGTGACGGTCTCGTACTCGATCTGGTCGATCGTGGGAGTCGTGAACGTAGACAGCGGGTTGAACGCGCATCCGCTCAGGCCCAAAACGGCAATGACCGCTGCGGTCCCAGCACCTAACCGAGCCGCGTGCATCAAGCTGCCCCTCACCATGTCCACTACCCTGCCTTCTGTGTCGTATACGATCCGTGCGTTGCGCGGAATATCGGGTTGTTCCCACCAGCTGACCTGGTATTTGACCCCACACTTGCGCACCGGGGTGTTTGCTCGGGAGGCCGCAGCCACCCTCACGACTGGCCCGCTCGCCCGCGAGGCGGTATTGCCACAAAGAAAGTAGAACGGACGGTGCGGCTTACATCTAGGACGCGCCATGATCGCGCCGCGCGCACGCGGTCGCTTACGTGGATCCCTTTGACCGCGTCTGTCTTGGACTAGGACGGGCATTTCGTCCGTCCGCAACCACAGCCTGGTAGGAACGTAGCGCATTATAGCTAAGTTCAAGCTAAAGTTTAAGGTTAGGGGCGTCATTCGCATCGCGAGTACAGATTTCGCAGGTCGGAGTGGGCTATTCGTGCCCCTGTGAAGCCCGGAGCTCCCCTATGGGGAGCTCCGGGGCACCCTTCCTAGGGTGCTGTGGCCAAAAAATGGCAAATATGAGTACTGTCACCAATTTAGTAACAGGCAGTTTTAGCCTCTCGGACAGATTTTGCGCTCAGTGTCGCCAACCTGATGCTTAGTTATTCTACATTTGTTTATTATCTTCTTACTTTATGACGCCTCCGAGTCCTAAATTCCTTGATTTTGCTGTTACTGATTTAGTGACAGTACTCATATTTGCCATATTTTGGCCAGGGCATATGATTAACCCCCTATTTTCGACGTGAATTAGACCGGCTTAAGCCCAAAACACGCCCGCAGCGTGTTAAGCAACGCCTCTTGCTTCTTCCTGCGGGCATCGACACGATTCCGGTACCGCTTTCGCATACGCTGGTGCATGCGCCATGCGAGCGCTTCCATCGCTTCCACGTCACAGAGCATTTCGTTGTTGACCGTCGCGACCTCGATTCCCATAGTAATCAAGCCCGTGTTGCGCTTTTCATCATGGATACGTCCCCTCCGAGAGGAATGGCCCAGCTCACCGTTGTATTCCAGGTCAAACCGGGCTGCCTCCTGATATGCATCGCAAACTGCATGGGGCATCCCCGAGATTGCCTGCGCACGGTCATCGAACTCGATCTTGTAGTCGGTCTTAAAAGGTCCGCAGGCAAACCCGCCATAGGAAAACGGAAGCGAAAACAGAGCGAGCATGATGCACTCCATGGGCGAGAGCAGGTTTTCCGAAAGATAGGGACACAGACGCAGCAGCTGTTTGGCCACATTCCCCTTGCATGCCGCAAGGTAATCTGCCAGACGATCGGGCATCAGCACCGGCTCGACTTCAAAGTAGCCCACGTCTGCTGGCTGGTCCTTGTCCTTTGCAAGTTTATTCGTAACAGGCGAGGTGTAGGGAGGCAGATACTTCCCGCGGTCGCTCAGTGAAATCTTAGAGCACAGCTCCTGGGCCAGGGCAAACGCCTGGATGCAGCCGACCTCACGCGCAACGGCAACACAAAGGGCCTCGGGAGATAGGCTGTACACCCCCGGTTCCACCTCTAGAATCGAGCCGGCGGGCAACCCGGAACACACGGACCAGCCTACGCCAGGCATGCGGCGGCGCTGCGCCGCAGATCCCACCAACAAGCACAGATCTTCCTGCACCTCGCCACTTTTGGCTCCAATTCGTACCAGGTCGGAAAGATAGATATCCCCGGTCGAAGGCGATGACGTACACAGCACGCGGCGCTCCCCCTCGGGCTCAAGGTCCCTCCAACTGATGTAGCCCATTTGTCGGCGCTCGGCGCGCATCATGCGCAGCGCCGAGGCGCCAGTCAGGATTACGGAGGCCGCCAGTTGCTCGCTTGTCGGCTCGATGCGTCGCGCTATCTTCACTGCCACAAAACCACCCCTACCAAACGCGTGCGATAGCGAGACCATCGACCGCCGCGGCGCCGGCGCGCTTGAGTTCCGCCGAGGCTGCTGCCATGGTCGCGCCCGTGGTGATAACGTCGTCGATAAGCAGCAGGCACTTGCCCCGCACATCCTCAACCGTCTCGTACATGCCTTGGGCACGCTCGCGGCGCTCCTCACGACCGAGTTCGCGCTGGTCGCCATGCCCGTACTTGACGAGAGCATCGAGCAGGGGAACACCCGACAGCTCGCAAAATGGGCGCGCAATAGCCTCCATATGATCAAAACCACGCCGCCGAAACGCCGCCGCAGTCGCGGGCACAAATACCACCGCGTCGACACCGGACAGCACGCCGCCGTAGCGATCGGGGGCTGCCACCTGGGCATGCAGGGCGGTGTCGTAGAGTAGCTCCGCCAGATACGGTGCCAGGCGGCGCTCGCCCGCATCCTTGTACGCCTTGATGATGCGCGGCAGCGGATGTGCGTAGACGGCACACGCCAGGCAGCGATCGAGCGCCTCGGCCATTGCCGAAGACGTGCCCTCGACCGAACACTCGGTGCACAGCAAATCCCCAAACGGGGCGCCACATCGGATGCAGCTATGGCACGGATCGATGAGCGCGAATGAGGCCAGGCAATCCTGGCAAATCAGCGCACCGAAACGCTCGCAGCCGGCGCATCGCGTGGGCGACAACGCCTCGAGCGCCTCGTATGTCGCGCGCTCGGCAAGCGGTAGCAATTCGTCCGCAAACGGTAGGACACCTGCGTCCTGCAAACGAGTCAATACGTTCAGATGTCTCTTCATGACACAACCCTCCCTACGCGAAGACGAAGGGAGGGTTGTCGGTGTAGAGCCATGATACCCAGAGGCACTGGGGTCAGGCGGGTTACATCCGCTTACGGGCACTATTCGCCGGCAGGCGGTTTCGGTGCGGACGAGGTGTGGGTCGAGCCTTCGCCACCGTCCTGGCGCGGCTTGCGGGAACGACGGCGACGGCGGCGCTTTTGACCCTGGTCGGTCGAGCCTTCGCCATCGCGATCCTCACGCGGTTCGCGCTCGTCGCGAGAGCCGCCGCGCGAAGCCTTGGCGGCAGCTCCCCCGCCATCGCCGGGGCGACGGCGCGTGACCTTGATTTCGCCATCCGAAACCTGATCGGCCACGGAAGGAACCGAGGGCTTCTGCTGCGTGCCCGAGGAATGGCGACGGCGCGGACGTGGCGCGCGCTCCTCCTCGCCACGCGGCTTGCCAGCCTTGTCGGCAGGCGCATCGGAGGCCGAGACGCCCTTGGGAGCGGCACCGGCCTCGCGAGCAGCTGCGGCGCGGAAGGCGTCCTCGCGCTCCTCGCTCGACAGGTGACGGCGACGACGGCGCGTGGGGTTCATGCCACCGCCGCGGTTTTGCTGCTGGGGCTGCTGAGCCTCGCGCTCACGGGAAGCGTTCTTGCCCGCGGCCTCGCCATTGTCGACGGACGCTGCGCGCTTGCGGCGGCGACCACCGGCTGCCTCCTCGGCCTCGGGCGCCTCGGCCTTGCCGCGGCCCTTTCCGCGGCCACGACCCTCGCCCTGGCCCTGAGCAGCGCGAGCATCGGATTCGGCATCGCGGCGACGGCGCTTGGGCATCGACGTGCCGGCCAGACGATCGGCACTCGACAGGCCATCGCCCACGTCGACGCCGTTCTCGCGATCGAGCTCCATGAGCGCCAGACGCATCTCGGGCGACTCGATGCGTTCGAGCACGTCGCGCGTCACGCAGTCGGGGCGGCAGTTGCAACCCTGCTCGGCGGCCTTCTTTTTGCAGCCCTCCGAGCACTTCATATCGGCCAGGTTGACCTTAAAGACTTTGCCGTTCTCCAGGCGCAGCACCAGCTGCTCACGCGGCGTGTCATATTCCTGAATACGCGCCTTGCCAAGCGGCGTATCGATGAGCGTCTTCTTTTTGGGCGCACGGCTCTTAAAGTCCTTGTACGCCTCGAACTCATAGCGCAGACAGCACATCAGGCGGCCGCATACGCCGCTGATCTTGGACGAGTTGAGCGGCAGGTCCTGCTCTTTTGCCATGCGGATCGAGACGGGCTCAAACTGTCCGCCAAAGCGCGTGCAGCAGAGCTCCTGTCCGCATTGGGCATAGCCGCCCACCAGACGGGTCTCGTCGCGCACGCCAATCTGGCGCATGTCGACGCGAATGTGCAGCGTCGAGGACAGGTCCTTGACGAGCTGACGAAAATCGACGCGCTCCTCGGCCGCAAAGTAG
Organism: Collinsella sp. OM08-14AT; assembly: GCF_003438115.1. Taxonomy (NCBI): domain Bacteria; kingdom Bacillati; phylum Actinomycetota; class Coriobacteriia; order Coriobacteriales; family Coriobacteriaceae; genus Collinsella; species Collinsella sp. OM08-14AT. The sequence continues at coordinate 84,508 of NZ_QSTE01000003.1, read as the reverse complement.
AACACGGCCTTCTCGCCGCCAAACAGGTACTCGACGCCGACCGGCTTCATCTCGAGGTCGAGCTCTTTGACCAGACGGCGGAAATCGACCATCGCCTCGTCGCCCTGGATGGCCAGGTCGTCGGCAAGCTGCAGGTCGATGTCGCTCGCCACGCGCAGCACGGGCTTGAGCGGCTGGCCGATCTCGTCTTGCGGCACTTCAAAGGGATCGGCCGTGACCAGGCCGATCTCGGTTCCGCGCTCGGTGGAGCAAATGGCATAATCGGCCTCGAGGATATCCAGATCCTGCGGGTCGAACCACAGGTCGCGCGAGGCGTAGGTAAACTTAACGGGTACGACTAACGGCATTTCAGTGCCTTCCTGATATCGAACAGCATGACCTCGATGGCCAGCTGGGGAGTAACGTTTCTGGCAATGTTGCGCTCGGCGGTCGCGACTGCCTCGAGCGCCCGCGTGGCACCCGCAACATTGGTCGCGGCGGCAAGCCGCCCGATCGTGTCGCGCACGTCCTCGTTCACTACGTCGGCTGCCTCGTCCTGAAGCGTCAGCAGCACGTCGCGCATAAGCGTCCGCGCGCTCGCCAGCGCTTCCATGATACCCGAACGCTCGCGCGCGTTGAGTTCGCGCTTGTTGCGGTCCTCAAGCTGCTTCAATGCTCCACGCGACAGGTAATCGGCGTTTTGCTCGAGCACCTTTTCCTGCGTGGACTTGACCTCGGCGAGCGGCGCCTTAACGGCGACGATGAGCGACTTGGCGCGGCTGAGCACATCGGCCTCGTCGGCGGCGATGAGCGAATCGATGGCACGGACCATCTGGCGGCGAGCATCCTGGCGCTCGGCGCTCTTGAGGAACTCGATGCCACGCGTGGGGCTTCCCGCTACGGCGACGGCCATGCGGCAACGCGCAGGGTCCTGACCGGTGGCGCGACTCACGGCACGCGCGGCCACGGCGGGCGACACCAGCCGAAACGGCACGCACTGGCAGCGGCTCACGATGGTGGGCAACATCACGTCTGCCGAGGTGCCCAGCAAGATGAACATGACGCCCTCGGGCGGCTCCTCGAGTGTTTTGAGCAGCGCGTTAGCGGTGTTGGCGCGCAGCTGCTCGGCACGGTCGATGATGTAGACCTTGGCCTTGGCACGGATGGGCGCCAGGGGCACGTCGTCGAGCAGCTCGCGGGTCTGGGCGATGAGGTAGCCCGTGGCGCTCTCGGGCGTGTAATAGTGCACGTCGGGATGCGTATGGCGCGCGACGCGCACGCAGCTGTCGCATGCGCCGCAGCCATCCTGCTCGCACAGGAAGGCTTGGGCGAGCGCCCACGCGGCGTCGAGCTTGCCCGCGCCGGGCGCTCCCAAGAACAGATAGGCGTGCGATGCGCGACCGCTGGCGACGGCGTTGGTCAAAAAGTCGCGCACGCGCTCTTGGGTGTCGAGCTTGGCCAGCAGGCTTGCCTGAGCGGGGGCCATGTTACTCGGCCTCCTTGGCAAGCGCGGCGGCGACGGCGTCCTGCGGGATATCGAGACCGTACGCGCGAACCTGCTCGACCGTCTTCTCGAAGACTTCCTCGACAGTCGCAGTGGCGTCGATGAGCTTTACGCGGTTTGGCTCCTCGGCAGCAATGGCACAAAAGCCCTGGTAGACACGCTCCTGGAATGCCATGCCTTTTGCCTCCATGCGATCTGCCGCGCCACGGGCGGCCATGCGCAACGCCGCCTGCTCGGGCGTGATGTGGTAGACGAGTGTGAGCGCCGGGTGCGTTCCCGCGACGGCCAGGTTGTTGGCGTCGCGCACCATCTGGCGATCGAGGCCGTCGGCAAATGCCTGGTAGCAGGTCGTGGAATCGTAGAAGCGATCGCACAGGACCACCTTGCCGGCCGCAAGGGCGGGGGCTATGACCTCGTGCACCAACTGGGCGCGCGCCGCCTCGTAGAGCAGCAACTCGCAGGTGTCTCCCATCGCCGTGTTGGCGGGGTCGAGCAGCAGGGCGCGAATCTTTTCGCTGATGGCAGTGCCACCCGGCTCGCGCAGAGTTACGACCTGATAGCCAGCGAGGTCGAGCGCACGGGCAAGCAGACGCGTCTGCGTGGACTTGCCGGCACCGTCGACGCCCTCGAGCGTGATAAAGCTATGTTGAGCAGGCTCAAAAGCCATGGGCGCAGCCCCTTCCTACAAGGCGCGTAAATGCAGATATATCAACTAAGCCATGATACCCCAGTGCTCGGCGCGTCCCCAATGGCTAAAGGCGCCTTTCCAAAGTTGCGGTGAAATAGGACTGATTGAAGCTCTGAGACCGCCAAACAGTCCCTATTTCACCGCAACTTATGATGGGGAATTTTGGATGCTGGGTATAATCGTCGTATTGCATTGAAATGTGGCGAAAGGAGTGGCAATGTCTCGGTATTGCGCCTCGTGCGGCAAGCTTCTTGCAGATGATGCCAAGTTCTGCACCTCGTGCGGTGCACCCGTTGAGCAAACAGCCGCGAGCGATAGCCAGCCCGCTTTTGAGCAGACCGGCTCCCTTGATACGCCGCAAGCCAAGGCGGACGACTCCCTCGCCTATAGCCCCGACCCCGCCGCAAGGACCGAGGCCGTCGAGACCACGCAGCGCATACCCGTCGCGAGCGGCTCGCCCCAACAGCAGCCGGTTCCCGCATACGTGCCCGCTTCGCCACAGACCCCCGCTTCCAAAAAGAGCGGCACCGGGCCGCTTATCGCCGTTATCGTTGTGCTGGTGGCGATCATCATCGCCCTGGTCATCTTCTTTGCAATCAGACCGTTCGACAACGCCGCCACGCAGACGACTGCCGAGGTAGCTAAGCTGCACCATGACGTCGACGACGATGACCTAAAGCCTCTCGGCGATCCCAACAGCCTGTACGACGATGATGACGATGACGACGAGGATGGCGGCGAAGCAACGCTCTCTGAGCAGAACCTCTACCGTCGCCTGAGCGAATACTACGACCTGCTCGAAGATCTCGACAGCCAGGTCCGTGGCTGCGCGCAGAACTTCAACGGCAACTATCTAGAAGAGGATCGAACCACCCGTCAAAATCTCGCCGACGTCGCCGAGCGCACGGAGGACACCATCGAGCAGTATTACGACATCGTCGAGGACCTGGACGTCCCGACGAGCTCCAAAAACTACAGCTCCTGGAAGGACATCATCGCCCTGTACGACGACCTGGATCACCGCATTGACGCAATCTGTGATGCCTGGGAGATCAGCCTGAAATACGCCAAGCCTGCGGACCACAAGAATGAGATCGTGGCGCCGCTGTCGCGCGACAACGTGGCGGGCACCAATGACAATAAGTACCGCCTAGACTTTGAGGAGCGCTATCCCGGCGCCAAGCCTGTCGAGGTGAACTAGCGCTTTGTCGTTCCCGAGCCGGCAGTTAGGGACGTTCCTAAACTGCCGGCAGAAAAAGAACGTCCCTAACTGCCGGTCAAAAAAACGAGCGAGGATCGCGGGGTCCTCGCTCGTTTTTTTGGGCAATGTTTCGACTGCGCCGTTACTTGTCGGCGGTTGTTTTCTTGGCAGTCGACTTCTTCGCGGTCGTCTTCTTGGCGGCAGTGGCTTTCTTAGCCGTCGTCTTCTTTGCCGTGCTCGCCTTGGTTGTGGTCTTGCGACCGCGGGCGGGCCTCTTCTCCTTGGTCGGGCAGTCCATGTTGACGCAGATACGCCACGGACCGCGCGCCGTGTTGACCACTACGATGGGGGCGCCGCACTCGGGACAGGTCTCGCCCGTCGCCTCGAGCTTGCCGCGCGCCGGCAGCGGATAGCTCACGCCGCAGTCATCGTAGTTGGTGCAGCGGATAAAGCGCTTGCCGCTCTTCTCGCTCTTGTGCGCGATCAGGTCGCCGTGACGTCCGGCCTCGGCACACACCTTGCACTCGCCCACCTTAAGATCGGGCTCGTAGTTGGTGGGGCACGTGGGGTTCACGCAGATCTCGAAGGCCTTCTGGCGGAATGGCTGGCACTTGATGCGCGGCGCGCCGCACTCGGGGCACACGGCGGCCTCGCCCTCGAGCGGGCTCACCTTGACGCCACTCGGCACCGGATAGGTCACGTCGCAGTCGGGCCAACCCATGCAGCCGATAAAGCTGCCGCGGGTCTTGGCGCTCGTCTTCATAACCAGGTCCTTGCCGCACTTGGGGCAGGCGCCCACGCGCGCATCGGCCGTGACGGCGTCGCTGATGGCGTCGCCCAGCTCCTGCGTATGCTTGAGCAGCTCGTCGAGCACGCCGGCCAGCAGCGCGCGCGAGTGCGTCACGACATGCTCTTCGGTGTCCTCGCCGCGCTCGACGCGAGTCATGTCGCCGTCGAGCTCGCTGGTCATATCGGGGCTCGTGATGCGCGGGGCAAACTGCGTCAGCGCGTCGATGATGGCGATGCCCAGCTGGCTCGGCTCAACGGGATCGTTTTTGAGGTAGCGCACGGCGTACAGGCGCTCGATGATGCTCGCGCGCGTGGACTTGGTGCCCAGGCCGCGCTTTTCCATCTCCTGCACGAGCTTGCCCTGGCTGTAGCGCGCGGGCGGCTCGGTCTGCTTGGCCTCAAGCTTAATGTCGAACACGTCGACCGTGTCGCCCTGCTCCAGCGGCGGCATCTGCTCGTCGCGCTTAAGGCCGTACGGGTAGGCCTCGCGGAAGCCCGGGGTCACGAGCACGTCGCCCGAGGCCACGAACGGCTCACCGTTCACGTCGAGCTCGAGCTTAGTGTTTTCGATGGTCGCGGGACCCATAAGCGTCGCCAGGAAGCGGCGGGCAATGAGGTCGTAGAGCTTGCGCTGGCCGCCATCGAGCGTGGACGGATCGCCTTCGCCCGTGGGGTAGATGGGTGGGTGGTCGGTGGTCTCGACTTTGCCGCGCGTGGGCTTCATGGGGCCGGCGAGTACCTTTTTGCACACGGGCGCCAGCGCCGGGTTGATCTTTGCCAGGTCGCTCACCACGGCGCCCAGATCGAGCGTCGCAGGGTACACGGTGTTGTCGACACGCGGATAGCTGATGAGGCCCGCCATGTAGAGGGACTCGGCGATGCGCATGGTACGTGCAGGTGAGATGCCCTCGGCCGCGGCGGCAGCCTGCAGCGAGGTCGTCGCAAACGGGGTGGGCGGCTGCTGCTTGCGGGAGCGCTTGGTCACCGCGGCGACGGTTGCCGTCGTAGCGCCGTCGACGTGGCCGTACGCCGTCTCGGCAGCATCTTTATCGGTAAAACGTGCCGTCTTGTGCGCAATCTTAAAGCGGTCATCCTCGGCAGCACCCTGAGCGGCACCCATGCCGCGAATCTGCCAATAGTCCTCGGGCACAAACGCCATGCGCTCGCGCTCGCGCTCGACCACCAAGGCAAGCGTCGGCGTCTGCACGCGGCCGGCGGAGCGCACGTTGCCAAAGCCGCCAAACTTGGCGAGCGTCAGGTAGCGCGTGAGCACCGCACCCCAAATGAGGTCGATGTGCTGGCGGCTCTCGCCGGCGTCGGCCAGATTCTGGTCGAGCGAGACAAGATTATCGAAGGCCTGCGTAATCTCGGCCTTGGTAAACGAAGAATACTGGGCGCGGGCGACCGGCAAGTCGGGCGCAACCTCGCGCACCTTGTTGAGGGCGTCCGAACCGATCAGTTCGCCCTCGCGGTCGAAGTCCGTGGCGATAATGACGCTGTCGGACTTCTTGGCAAGGTTCTTGAGCGAGCGGATGAGCTCCTTCTCGGCCGGCAGCTTAATGACGGGCGCCCAGGTGAGGTAAGGCAGGCTCTCGAGCTTCCAGCCCTTGATGGAGATACCATCGGCAAGAAACGGCTTGCGCTTGGTGTCGTAGGGCGGACGTGCCAGGCCATCGGGCATATCGGCCGGCAGCATCTCGCCGTCCTCGGTGACCGAATACCAGCCCAGCTTTTTATCGAACAGCACGCTGTCGCAAAAATCGGGCGCAAGGATGTGACCGGCAAGGCCGATCGTCACGCACTCCTCGCCCTTCCACTCAAAACGGTAGATGGCGGTGTTGTACACCTTGTCCTTTTTGGGCTTGCCCGTGGACAGACGCTCGGCAATCTGACGCGCGGCGTCGTTTTTCTCGGCGATGATGAGCTTCAAAAGAGGCTCCTATCTCGTATCTCTGCGGCTACGCCCGCCCGTATGGCGGCCGACTTACGCCCTTGCTTGCTCAATCTGCCCGATGAGCCAATCGCACCAGGCATCCATGCCCTCGCCCTTGCGCGCGCTCACGGCAAACCGCGGCGCCTGCGGATTGAGGTCATCGAGTGTCTTAGTATACCTATCCATGTCAAAATCGAAAGCTGGGGCCACGTCGACCTTGTTGAGCAGCTGCGCGCCGGCGTGCTGGAAGATGCCCGGATACTTGATGGGCTTGTCGTCGCCCTCGGGCACCGAGAGAATCATGATGGACAGGTTCTCGCCCAGGTCAAAGTCGACCGGGCAGACCAGGTTACCCACGTTTTCGATAAAGATGACGTCGATGTTCTCCAGACCCACAGCCTGGTCGAAGGCATCGACAGCCTCCATGATCATGTTGCCCTCGAGGTGGCACAGACCGCCCGTGTTGATCTGGATGGCGGGCATGCCGGCTTCCTTCATGGTGATGGCGTCGACATCCGAGGCGATATCGCCCTCGATGACGGCACAGCGTAGGCCGGCCTTGTCACGCAGGCGCTCGTTGGTGCCCAGAATCGTGGTGGTCTTACCCGAGCCGGGGCTCGACAGCACATTGATCACGTAGGTGCCTGCCTCATTAAATCGCTGACGCAGCTGATCTGCCAGGCGCTCGTTGCGCGACAGAATCGGCGACGCGATATCAATCGTTTTCTCGGCCATACTTAGCGCTCCTTACTTTGGCCCCTTTATACCCCATCATTAGATGGCTAGCGGGCTAATCGTCGGGGGTTTCGATTTCGATACTTGCGATATCGAGCTCGCGGCCGTGCAGCAGGCGCACGTTGGCGCCGCCACACTGGGGGCAGCGACAATGGAAACGGTCGTGCTCAAAGACCTCGCCGCAGTCCAGGCACTCGCTTTGTGGATGGACCTCCTCCACGGCAAGCTCGCAGCCGCGCGTGAGCGGGTCCTCGTCGCGAAACGTCTCCCACGCAAAGTCGAGCGCCTCGCGCACGACCTCGGTCATATCCCCGATACGCAGCGTTACCAAAACGGCGCGCGAGGCCCCCGCCCCACGCGCCGCGCGAATCACTGTATCGAGTATGCCGTTGACAATGCCAACCTCGTGCATACCGATTTACTCCTCGTCGTCCTCGTCGTCCGAGAACAGGTCCAGACGGCTCACGAACAGGCCCTCCTTGCCCTCGCGCGCGGTAATGACCACGCGAGCGATGGCGAGCGAAATCTCGTAGAGCGAGAGCAGGGCGCCATACATGAGACCCAGCGTAACGGGCGAGCCGTCGGGCGTAATCACAGCCGAACCCACGAGCAGGCCTACGTACACGTAGCGCCAGGCGCTGCGGAAGGCCGCATAGGACACGATGTGGAAAACGGACAGGTAGAAGATGATGAGCGGCAGCTCAAACGCCACACCAAAGCCGATCATAAAGAGCAGCTCCATGTTGACGTAGTTCTCCAGATCGGGCAACGCCGTAGCGACAGCCGAGGTCTCGCCGATGAGCCACTCAAAGCCCGCCGGGATGATGATGAAGTAGCAGAAGATGGCACCCAGGAAGAACAGCACCGTCGAGGCGAGCACCGTGGGCACAACCCACTTGCGCTCGTTGGGGCGCAGTGCCGGCAGGAAAAATGCCAGAATCTGCCAGATGATCATGGGCGTGCACATGACCACGGCCATCTTGATGGCAAGCGAGAAGCGCAGGCCAAAGCCGCCGAGCGTGGTGGTGATGTAAAACTTACCGTCCGGCACAAAGGAGCGGATGGGGTCCTCAAGAATATCGAGCACCACGGGCGTGGCAAAGTACAGCACGATGGCGGCGGCAAACACCGAAACGACCACGATGGTCAGGCGGCGACGGAGCTCTCCCAGGTGATCGAAGAGCGGCATGCGCGCAGGTCCGATCGGCATTACTCATCGCCTCCCTTCGGGGCGTCGGCGGCAGCAGCCTCGGCATCGTCCTCGACCTCGAGCTCGCGAGCGAGCTGGTCGACGACGGCCTTGCGCTTGCGGGGACGACGGGCGTAGAGGTCAGCCGTCGTGGGCTCTGCCGGCTCGGGCTCGGACTCTGCAGCAGGCTCGGGCTCGACGGCAGCAGCAGGCTCTGTACCCTCGGCCTCATCAACAGCGCCTTCGCCCTCAGCAGCGCCCTCGCTTGCGGCCTTCTCGGCGGCAAGACGGGCGCGGCGCTCGGCAAAGGTCTCCTTCTTTGCTGGCGCAGCCGTCTCGGCGGCATCCTCGTCCGCATCGGAATCGTCGTCGGTCGCAGCGGCCTTCTTTGGCTTGACCGGCGCCGACGCGGCCTCGCTTACCGGATCGATGATCTCGGACTGAACAACGGCCGTCATCTTTTCCTGCGTCTCGCGGAACTGACGGATGGCGCGGCCGATCGTGCGGCCCATCTGCGGGAGCTTATCCGGGCCAAACAGCAAAAAGCCGAAGACCACGATGATTGCCAGCTCACCTTCTCCAATACCAAACACACATACCTCCAAGGCTCGATGTGAGTCGAGCCCGCACCGCGCCATTCGGCCGGAACTCGTCTATTCATTCGGTCAAGTATAGCGCCCGGACGCCAAAACGTCCGAGCGCATCACAAACATATGCCAAACGGCACACCCCTTTTGGGGCGGGGCCTATGCCGCCGTGATCGAGATCTCCTGGTCCACGCCCAGCAGCTGAACCACGCGCATCACCGCAGGCTGCACGTTGGCGCAGCTAAAGCGCTTACCATGATCGGCTGCGTGGTGCGCGGCGCCCACAAGAACGCCAATGCCCGTCGAGTCGATATAGCTCACCTGGGCAAAGTCGAGCTCAACGGCCTCGGTGGGCTGCTCGAGCGCCAAGTCGATGGCATTACGCAGACTGTCGGCGTTAGAGATATCGATCTCGCCGGTTACCTTAATGGTGTAGAGCTCCGGCGTGGGGTTGGTGGAAATACCCAAATCCATGTAAACGCTCCTTTGCGAATCGAAAGTGCTGATAGTAATGGGTGCGTACTTGCGGGGCAATACGCGCTAGGCGCGCTCGGCACGCGCAAGCTCGGCAGCGACGAGCTTGACGGCCAGCACCAGCACATCGAGCGCGGCCTCCAGGTCCTCGACCGTGGGATAGCTCGGCGCGATGCGGATGTTGGTGTCGCGCGGGTCCTTGCCATAGGGCCAGGTAGCACCTGCCGGCGTGAGCTTGACGCCCAGGTCGGCGCAAAGCGCGGCGACCTTCTGGGCCGAGCCCTCGGGACCATCGAAGCTCACAAAGTAGCCGCCGCGGGGATGCGTCCAGGTGGCACAACCCGTGTCGCCCAAGCCCTCGGTGAGCTTGCGCTCGACGGACTCAAAGCGCGGGCGCAGGAACTCGGCATGCTTTTTCATGTGCTCCTTGACCGCCTCGATGGTGGGGAGGAAACGCACGTGACGCAGCTGGTTGAGTTTGTCGGCGCTGATCAGGCCGGCCTTGAGGCGCTTGGAGAACTCGGCGATGACCGCGGGGCTCGCACCGATAAAGCCGATGCCGGCACCCGGGAAGGTGATCTTGGACGTCGAGGCAAAGGCCACCACGCGGTCCTCGGTGCCCGCCGCGCGGGCAAGATCGAAGATGTTGGCGAGCTCGTCGGTCTCGTCGTACAGGTCGTGCACGCAGTAGGCGTTGTCCCAGAAGATGCGGAAATCGGGCGCGGCCGTGGGCATCTCGACCAGGCGACGCACGGTGTCCTCGCTAAATGTGATGCCCGTGGGGTTGGAATACTTGGGCACGCACCAGATGCCCTTGATGGAGTCGTCGGTGGCAACCAGGCGCTCAACCTCGGCCATGTCGGGGCCGTTGTCGGTCATCGCGACGGGGACGTTCTCGATGCCCAAGTCGGCGGTGATGCCAAAGTGGCGATCGTAGCCGGGAACGGGGCACAGGAACTTGACCTTCTTGCCGTCGTGCGCGGCCTCGTAGGCGTCCCAGGGCTCGCTGCCGCACGAGCCACAGCGCCAGAACATGCCGGCGATGTCATGCTCGATCAAAAGGCTCGACGAACCCAGCACGAGCGTCTGCTCGGCGGGGCAGCCCAGGAACTCCCCTGCCAACTTGCGTGCCGAAGGAATACCCTCGAAGCAGCCGTAGTTGGAGCAGTCGACGCTGCCGTCGTGCAGATCGGCATCGGCGTTGAGGATATCGAGCATGGGGCGCGAGATGTCCACCTGGGAGGGCGACGGCTTGCCGCGGGCCATATCGAGCGCCAGACCCTTGGCCTTGACCTCGGCGACCTCGGCCTTGAGCGCCTCGATGGCGGCATCGAGTTCGGTGGTTTCCATCTTCTGGTAGATCGTCTGCATGGGTGCGACCTTTCGCGAAGCGGGACGTTGCAGTTCGTCTAAGTATAGACCGCCACCGCCGCAACGTTATGAAGCCGTGATAGATTAAGTCCATCGCAATAAATTACGAATCGCCGCGCATGCCGGCGTGGGGCGCCCAAGGAGGCACTATGGAGTACGGATTGTTCCAGGCCGAGGAATTCGGTGACCTGCAGCGCCTGGTCGACGGACTGTTTTACGACCGCCACGCCATCGACCGGCTTGACCTAATCGTGCAGGCCGAAATCGTCGACTTGGCACCCGACCTCATGGAAATCGTGAACCTTTTGCCGCCCGGCTACTACGACCGCCAGTCACTTTGCGACCAGCTCAACTCCGCCTTGGCCGCCCACGGCTGGGGCGCCGTCTACGGAACGGTGGAATAAGCCTCGAGGCCGGCGATTTGGCCCGCTTCCCGACCTTGGCGAGGCTTGTTTTAGGGCTTGTGGCCAAAAAAGGGCAAATATGAGTACTGTTACCTTTTTAGTAGCAGCGATTCTTGGTCGAAATCGGCAAAACTCGACTTGAAACTTCCTAATCACCGTCAGCTAGCGCCAAATTGGAAGTCGATGGTCACTCATTAACGTACAGTTCTTATAACTTTGTTCATTATTTTCCACACCTAAAATGATACGCCGTTTGTGACAGTACTCACAAACGGCGTTTTTTGACCACTGGCGTGTCTGGCAGGCGGCAAGCACCGCCCGAATCCGCATTTTGAACGCGCCCGAATCGGTTCTGGAGCCGGTTTTCGCGCTCTTACTCGTCTTTGGGCGAGGGATGCTTGCAGACCACGCTCATGTAGATCATGCCAAGTACGGCCGCGGTGACAGAGCCGGCGAGAATAGCGGCTTTGGCGGCCAGAACCTCAAACTGGGCCGTCGGGAAGGCAAGGCCGCTGATGAGAATCGACATGGTAAAGCCGATGCCGCCCAGAATGCCCACACCGGCAATCATGTGCCAGTTGACGTTGCGCGGCAACTGGCAAGCCTTGAGCTTAACCAGAGCAAACGTCATGCCAAAGATGCCGATCGGCTTGCCCAGCAGCATGCCAAAGTACACGCCGAGCGTCACCGGGTCGGTGAGCAGCGTGCTCATGTCCACGCCCACCAGGCGAACCTGTGCGTTGACAAACGCAAAGATCGGCAGGATCACAAAGTTGACCGGCGTGGAGATCAGGCGCTCCATGCGGATGAGCGGCGGGGTCACGCGGTGCATGACGCGCTCGACTTTGGTGGTCGAGACGGTAAAGTCGTGCTGGCCCAGGATGTGCGCCTCGTCGTCGTAGCGGTCATCGAGCAACGGTAGGCATTCGCCCAGCCAGCCGGTAAGGCTATCGAGCTTGACGCCGCACTTGGCCGGGATGGTAAAGGCCAAGATGACGCCAGCAAGCGTAGCATGTACGCCGCTCTTGAACATGCAGAACCACAACAGCAGACCCAGTACCGAATACGGGGCAAGGCGGTAATGCTGCGTCTTGTTGAGCCACACGAGCGCGCAGGTCACAAGCGCGGCGGCGCCCAACCAAAACGGATTGGGGCTCTGACCGTAGAAGATGGCGATGGCGGCGATGGAGATGAGGTCGTCGGCGATGGCGAGCGTCGAGAAGAACACTCGCACGCCGTTGGGCACGCGATTGCCCAAAAGCGACAGCACGCCCAGCGCAAAGGCAATATCGGTTGCCATGGGAATGGCCCAGCCGTTGTGCGCGCCGGCATGGTTAAAGATCAGATAGATGCAGGCGGGAACGACGACGCCGCCCACGGCCGCCAGCATGGGAAGCATAGCCTGGCGCGGGTTTTTGAGCTCGCCGACCGTCATCTCATACTTGAGCTCAATGCCCACCAGCAAAAAGAAAATCGCCATGAGGAAGTCGTTGACGAATAGCTCGACGGTGAGACCGGCCGTAAGGTTGCCCAGACCCACATACAGCGGGGTCTCCAAAAAGTGATGGATGGCCTCGTAGGCATCGGTATTGGCGCAAATGACGGCGGCGATGGCGGCGAAGACCATGACGGCGGCGGAAATCGTGCCGTTCTCGGCGATGCGCTCCCAAATGTCGTGGCGCTCAAAACGCTTGCGCTCACGAACGTTGAACAGCTGCTCAGTTGCTGCCATGGGCGGCTCCTTTCACGGGAAAGCTCCCGTCTTAAAAAAGCACGGCCAGCCCAAGTGGCGGCGCCGCGCTCTAACGTATTACGCTTGCATCTAGCCTACCCTGCACGACAAGCACGCAGGCATGGCCGAAAAGCGGAACCACAGGTTGAACATTATTTGTTCAACGGCACGGGCACGCCTGTCCAAAAGACGACGCGGCACCGTGCACAAAAAACGACCGGAGCGCGGGGCGTCCGCGATCCGGTCGTAGCGTTTGGTCAACTAAACCTAGCAGGCGGCCATGATGGGGGCAGCGACCTGCTTCTTACGGGAGAGGACACCCGGCATCCAGACGCCGTCGTGCTCGTCGGCAATGCCCAGGCCCTTCTGAGCGGCCTCAGTCTCGCCCTCGAGCAGGACCTGCGAGCCCTCCTCCATGATGTCAGTGATGCACAGGACGATGCCGTCAGCACCCTTCTCGGCGGCGTAGGCGCGCATGGCCTCGCGGATCTCGTCAATCATGCCAAGCGCACGGCTCTTGTCGACGGTCTCGTACTGGCCGATGAGCAGCTTCTTGCCGGCAGGCTCGAACATCTTGATGTCGTTGCCGACCATCTCGGCTGCGGTGAAGGAGCCGGACGGACGAGTGAGGAAGACCTCCATGCCAAACTTGACCGGGTCGACGCCCACCTGCTCGCCGAGCTTGGCGGCGACGGCGCGGTCGACATCGGTGGTGGTGGGGCTCTTGAGCATGAGCGTATCGGTCATCATGGCCGAGAGCAGCAGCTTGGCCTGGACATCGGAAAGCTCAACGCCGAGCACGCCGGCGAGCTTGGTGACGATGGTGCAGCTGGAACCCCAGGGTAGGCAGATGTAGTGCAGCGGGCCGGCGGTCTCGAAGTCGCCGATGCGGTGATGGTCGACAACGCCAAAGACCGTGGCGTCCTTAAGGCCGGCGACGGACTGGGCGGACTCGTTGTGGTCGGTGAGGACGACGAGCTGACCGGCCTCGACGGACTCGATCACGCGGGGCTCGGCGATGCCGGCGTCGGCGAGCAGCTTGGCGGACTCGGCCGGAAGCTGACCAAGGGCGCAGGCCTCGTAGGTGTTGCCGGCATACTCAACCTGGTTGAGCAGCTGGGACAGGACGACGGCGCTCATGATGGCGTCGTTATCGGGGTTCTGGTGACCAAAGACAAGAACGTTTGCCATGGATATCCTCCACTTGATATGTGTACTTGGACGTAGCTATGGTAGCACGCTGACGCCGAACCCTATGAGATGGAAGGGCCGCGGCACAAATTGGGGCAGGCACGGGGGCCAAGGCTGTCCCTTTTGCACCATGTTGGTGCAAAGTAACCTGTCCCCCTTGCACCAGCTATTTACCGGCGGCGCGCAGGGCTACGTAGGCGGCACCGATGATGCCGGCGTCGTTTCCGAGCGAAGCGACATTGATGGGTGTCTCGCGCGAGGCGGAAAGCGCGTACTGCTTAAAGTGCTCGCGAACCTTGTCGAGGTAGACATCGGCCGAGGCGGAGGCGCCGCCGCCGATGAGGAACATCTCGGGATCAACCACGTTGGCAATAAGCGCCAGTGCGCGGCCGAGATAGTCGGCCATGGTATCGGCCGCGGCAAGCGCGAGCTTGTCACCCTCGCGGCAGGCCTGGAACACGTCCTTGGAATCGGAGGGGCCGGTGAGCTCGATGGGCTCGACGCCCGCCTTCTTGCACTCGGCAAGGTAGTTGCTCACCACGCCGGTGGCGCTGGAATACTGCTCCAGGTGGCCATGGCCGCCACAGCCACAGGTGCGCTCCTCGGCCGGGTTCAGGCACATGTGGCCAATCTCGCCGCCGGCGCCCACAACACCCGATACCACGTCGCCGTTAACGATAACGCCGCCGCCCACGCCGGTACCGATGGTGACCATCACCACGTTCTGCACGCCCTTGGCAGAGCCGAGCCAGGCCTCGCCCATGGCAGCGGCGTTGGCATCGTTCTCGTACTTAACGACCGCGTCGGGGCAGTGCTCCTGAATGGCGACTCTCAGCTCGGGCAGGTTAATGGCAATGTTGGCCTTGACCTTGGCATCGCCCGATGCCGGGATGGGGCACGGAACGGCCAGACCAATGCCCGCCACAAAGGCACGCGGAATCTGAGCCTTGGCGACCACCTGGTCGATAGCCTCGGTCACCGCGGCAAAGCCCGCGGCGTCAACGATAGGAGGCGTAGGCACGCTGGCCTTGGCCAGCAGGTTGCCGTCCTCGTCGAACAGACCCTCCTTGACCGAAGTGCCGCCGACGTCAATGCCGATGTAGTACTGCTTAGGTTCCATGGGAGCCCACCTTTCTCGTTTAAACATTGCCAGTATGGTACCGCTCCCAAGGCAAAAACCCACCAAAAAGGGACAGGTTTGTTTTGGCAGGTTTTATCTGGGGAAACGCAAATGGCCGCTCAACAGACCGCGCAAGACCATCCCCAAAAATAAAGGCGCCGGGAGGCGGAGACTCCCGGCGCCCGTCAAAGGGACTATGTTGTCTGTCGGACCGCACGGTCCTTCGCGGCGATAACGCCGACTAGGCCTTAAGTGCCTGCAGCTGCTTGTGGATTTCGATGAGCTCCGTCGCCATGACGCGCATGGTCTCGGTGCCGGCCATCTGGTCCTCGGCATGCAGCAGAATCAACGGAGCCTCACCGTTACGCTCGCCGTTGGCCTCCTTCTTCAGAAGCCCCATGTGAACATCGTGGCCACCGTTATAGGCCTCGTCGCCCTGCTTGATAAGCTCCTCGGCGGCGTCAAAATCGCCCTCCTTGGCCTTTTGCACGGCATTGATGTACATGCTCTTGGCGGTACCGACGTAGCTGATGATCTCAAAGCAGGTCATCTGCAGTTCGTTCATATCCTCCATGCGGAGCACCTAGCCCATCACGCTGACGCAGTGGTCGATGATGCCGGCAGCGTTCATGCGGCCGTAGTCGACCATGTTGATGACCTCGACCGGGAAACGACCGGCGGCCTCCTTCTCAAAATCGCCCTTGGTGTAGCCGATCTGCGGACCAAGCAGCAACATGTCGCACTCGCCCAGGTGATCGTGGGCCTCGTTCATGGGACGAGCCTCGACCTCAATATCCAGACCACGGTTTGCAACCTCGGCCTGCATCTTCTGGACCAGCAGGCTCGTGGACATACCGGCATTGCAGCAGAGCATGATCTTCTTCATGGTTTCCTCCTTATAACTGCGCGGCGCGCAGACGACGACTGGTTTTATTCCTTGCGGCTATTGTGCCCCCCCCCCCCCTGCATCTTTACACAAGGGAGAGAGCCGCGGGCACCGGCACCGCGTACCGGTGCCCGCAACGGTGGAAGGGAAAGCGAACGTTTAGGCGTTCTACTCGGCGAGAGCCTCCTGCTTGGCGATTGCCTTCTCGGAAATCTTCATAAAGGGCAGGTAGACGGCCATGCCAATGACAATCTCGAGAGCCTGCCACACGCCGGCGCGCCAGTCAAAGCCCGTAGCGAGCAGGGCATTGATGACGGGAGGCATAGTCCAGGGCACCTGGGCGATGCAGGGGCTGATGATGCCTGCGCAGGTAAGGCCATAGGTGATGCCGATGAACAGATCGGGAAGAAGGACAAACGGAATCATGAGCGGCAGGTTGTACACGATGGGGTAACCGTAGATAACCGGCTCGTTGATGTTGAACAGACCAGGCAGGATAGCCATCTTGGAAACGGTCTCGGAAGCCTTGTTCTTGGAGAACAGGAGCGTGTCGAGCAGAAGCATGAGGGTGCAGCCCGAGCCGCCGATGAGGGCGAAGCTGTTAACGATCTGCATGTTCATGTAGTGATCGGGCTGGATGGTGCCACCGGCGGCAAAGGTAGCCATGTTGTCGACGATGAGCATGGTCAGGATCGGCTCGACGGTAGCGCCAGAGATGGTGGACTGGTGAATACCGACGCAGAACAGCAGGTTAGCAAGGGTGTAGATGAGGATAACAGCCCACGGACCGGCGTTCATGATGCTCTTGAGCGGGTTGGAGATGCACGTGGAGATGATGGTGCACAGATCGGTGCCGGCGCACACGGCGAGCAGGGCTGCGGCAAGAGCGAAGATCGCGAGGTTGAGCAGCATCGGGATCATGACGTTGAAGGAGTTGGAGACCGCGGGAGGCACGCCCTCGCCCAGCTTAACCTTGAGCTTCTCGACGCCAGAAATCTTGATGAAGAGCGAGACGGAAAGCAGGGCGATGATAATAGCCGAGAACAGACCGTTGGTGCCGGTGTTGGCAGTCGAAAGGGCGCCCGTGACCTCGGCGGAGGTGATCTTGTCGGTGAGCAGCGGGCTCGTGGCGGCAAGCGTGGCGGTGACCTGCTGCGGCATCATGATGACGAAAGCAGAGATAGCGACGACCACGCAAGCAAGCGGGTTATCGAAACGCTTGTTCTTAGCGAGGCTGTAGCCAATCAATCCGGCCAAGATAATGGCAGAGACGTTGAGGGTGCCCAGCGTAATTGCCGAACCCCACGTCTGAAGATTGGCAAGGCCCGCCGCATCGAGCGGGAACAGGGGGAACACGACGTTGTTAATAAGAACCGCGATACCCGCAAGGATATAGAGCGGCGTGATGGTCGCGAAGGCGTCACGCAGGGAACGCAGGTGAACCTGGTTTCCCACCTTCGCAGAGACCTCGGCAAACTTGTCGAGGAAGCTCTTTCCGTTGTCACTGGCCATGATTGCTCCTAACTTTCAAATCCGGCCTTTTCCTATGCGCACGGTGGTCTGTCGCCCTCTGCCACCAGATGTGCCATGTGTTGCGCGCGGCGGCGCGCGGTCTGGGCGTTCGCCCGATCGCTAATCAACCACGTGGGTCGTGGCGACCTGTTTGAGCCAGGCCGCCGACTTCTTAAGACGGCGCTTATAACCATCCATCAAATCGACCTCGACAAAGCCATAGCGATTCTTAAAGGCGTTCGCCCAAGACCAGTTATCGATGACGGCCCAATAATGGTATCCGCGGCACTTGGCGCCCTCGGCAATTGCCTTGGCAACCCACTCCAGGTGTTGACGTACAAAGTCGACGCGGTAGTCATCCTGGATGGTTCCTTCGGCGTCACGGTTCTTGTATTCGTCCATGATGCCGATGCCGTTCTCGGAAACGAACCACTCAAGATCGGGGTAGTTCTTGGCGCAGTCCATGCCAAAGTCGTAGAGGCCCTGCGGGTAGATCTCCCAGCCGCGGCTCTCGTTCATAACGGCGTCGGGCCACACGTACTCGTCGGCAAAGTGCGGCAGGCCGTACTGGTCAATCTTGCTCGCCGGCGCCTGAACGCGCGTGGGGTGGTAGTAGTTGCAGCCGAGCCAGTCGACAACACCCTGCTTAAGAATCTCTTGGTCGCCGGCGCGGAACGGGAGCTTAACGCCGCCCTCGGCCAGGCTTTCGAGCACGTCGGCAGGGAGCTCGCCCTTGGTAATGAGGTCAAGCCACCAGCGGTTGTTGATGCCGCTGGTCATACGCACGGCCTCGAGGTCTGCCTCGCTGGGGTTCTCCTTGGTGTAGACCGGGGTAAAGCAGTTGATCATGCCGATCTTGGCATCGGCGCGAATAGCGCCCTCGTCATAGGCGCGACGATAGTTGGCCACGGCCAGCGCGTGCGCCAGCGAGATGTGATACTGCACGGTGCGGGCGCGGTTGAAGTCGTGGAGCTGCGGGAACCACACACCCTCCTGATAGCGCTGCTCGGGCTCGACGATGGGCTCGTTAAAGGTGAACCAGTACTTAATCTCCTGGCCAAACTCGTGGAAGGCGACGTCGGCGTAATGCGCGTAAGCCTCGACGACCTCACGGCTCTCCCAGCCGCCGCGGTTAAAGAGGTAGGTGGGCATGTCAAAGTGGTACAAGTTGACAAACGGCTCCAGGCCGGCCTCGCGAGAGGCGCGGAACAGCTCGTGATACCATGCAGCGCCCTCCCCATTAAGGTTGCCGTCGGCATCGAGCAGACGACTCCACTGGATGGAAGTGCGATAGGTATTCAGGCCCAAGTCCTTCAAAATGCGAAAGTCTTCCTGGTACTTGGCCATAAAGTCATTGCCGGCATAAGAGCCAACGCAGTTGTAGAACGAACCCAGATCCTGGATGGACCAGGTGTCCCACAGGTTCTCGAGCTTGCCGCCCTGGTTCCACTGACCCTCAGTCTGCGGGCCGGACATAGCAGCGCCAAAAAAGAAGTCACGGGGCAGCTGATACTGTGCCATCAAAGTCCTCGCTTTCGTGTTCTAGAGCTTCCGGTTGGAGACGGGTTTGCTTTGGCAGGTTATCCGGCGCGGGCGCGCACCGGTCATACCGATATCCAACCCGCCAAAACAAAGCCGTCCCCAAACAGTACAAGGAAACGCCAATGCATCTCGCTTGTTGTCTGTAACTATAGCGCTCTAATTTTCTATGTAAAGCGTCTTTTTCATTTTTCTTTATCGAACTTCTTTCATGAAAGCCATATGGATGCTTTCTAAGTAGGTATACTTTCTAAATATCGACGCAAATATGAAGGGAGGATTGCATGATTCCCAAATACGAGGCGATAGCTGCAGATATCCGTCGAAGCATCGAGGACGGCGCACTTAAACCGGGCGATAAGTTGCCCACCGTCGTTGAGTTCTGTGAGCTCTATGGCGTTTCCAAAATCACCGTCAAACGAGCGATTGAGCAGATCACCGAGGAAGGCCTTATTACCAGCCGGCGCGGATCGGGCACCTACGTCAAGGACACGGCGGGACTTCCCGGCCAGGTGTTTTTTCAAGGCAAGAACGACCGTGCCCAGGGCTTTTCGTATGAGCACCGCGGGGAAAAGGTGACCTCGGTGGTCTACGATTTCTCGATCGTCAATCCGCCGGCAGAGGTTGCGACCCAGCTGGGAATGGCCGAGGATGACTTCGCCTATCACATCGTGCGCGTGCGCCAGGTCGACGAGAAGCCCATCGTCATCGAGTACACCTATATGCCGCTCGAACTGATCCCGGGCCTTAAAAAGAAGGACCTGTACGGATCGGTCTACGGCTTTATCCGCGAGCAATGCGGGCTGAAGATTTCGAGCTTCCATCGCACCATTCGCGCTGTCGCGGCAACTGAGGAAGAGGCTGAGCGCCTGGATACCAAACCCGGCTCTCCCCTGCTCGAACTCAACCAGATTGGCTTCTTGGATAGCGGCACCGCGTTTGAATATTCTATCTCGCACAACGTAGGCGACCGCTTTGAGCTGCACAACGTAACGCTGGCCTAGTTTTGTAATCCGGTGGGTGCTCGTTTTGAGCTGTCTTACGCGGCACCCGCACAACCTTATGGGAGTATGCACATGTCCGACTTGATTAAACTGACGCCGATCTTCCACGAGAAGATCTGGGGCGGCCGCCAGCTCGAAACCGTATTTGGTTACGACATTCCCGAGGGCCCCATCGGTGAGTGCTGGGCCATCTCGGCCCACCCCAACGGCGACTGCCAGATCGCGGAGGGCCCGTACGCCGGTCACACGCTGTCATGGCTGTGGGCCGAGCACCGTGAGCTCTTTGGCAACTGCGAGGGCAAGGAGTTCCCGCTGCTCATTAAGATTCTGGACGCCAAGGACGACCTTTCAATCCAGATTCATCCCAACGACGAATACGCTGCGAAGCACGAGAACGGCAGCCTGGGCAAGACCGAGTGCTGGTATGTGCTGGACTGCGAGCCCGGCGCCACGATCATCGTCGGACAACGCGCTAAGGATCGCGCTGAGGCCGCACTGATGATCAAGGACGGCCGCTGGGACGACATGCTCAACGTGCTGCCGATCCACAAGGGCGACTTTTTCCAGATTGATTCCGGTACCGTGCACGCCATCAAGACCGGCACGCTCATTTTGGAGACGCAGCAGTCGAGCGATGTGACCTATCGCCTGTACGACTACGACCGCCCCGGCACCGACGGCAAGCTGCGCCCTCTGCACATTGAGCAGAGCCTCGACTGCATCGATTTTGATGTCCAGGCTCCGACCGACGGCACCGTGACCGCGCCCGAGGTCGACGGCGTGACTGAGCTCGAGTCCAACCCCTGCTACACCGTCGATCGCGTTCGCGTCGACGGCAGCAAAACCCTCGACCAGCGCTGGCCCTTCATGTGCCTGTCAGTCATCGACGGCGAAGGCACCGTCTGCGGCGACCCCGTCCACAAGGGAAGCCACCTGCTAGCCCCCAGCACCGTTAGCTCCATTGACCTCGAAGGCAAGATGGAACTGATCGTCAGCCACCTCTAGGTCGCAATAACAACCAAAACGAAACAAGGGGCTCCCCCGTCCATGCACGGGAGAGCCCCTACTCACATCTATTTTTCTATCAGCCCACCCGGCTCTCCAGACCAAAAAGCGAACGAGCAAAGCGACGTTCGCAAGCTGCAGGCTAAAACGCCACAAGGAAGAGGGCGCGTCGGGGGCTTTGGTCGATCGCGAGTTCCGCACGAGCCGGAGAGCACTTAATGTGCTCTCCGTGCGAGCAGGACTGTCCGAGCAGGCGACCAAAGCCCCCGGAGCGCCCGGTCAACCTCGCAGTTAGGCATTCAGCTTAACGATCGGTGCAAAGCCCTTCATCAGCTTTTTGGTCTGGCCGGTCTTTTCGAATTGAACCTCAATCATGTCTCCCGCGACCGAGATCACGGTACCCGTGCCAAAGGTCTTGTGACTCACGGTATCGCCCGCGGCAAAGTCCTGCGATGCACTGGCGCGATCGACCTTGCGTTCCACCGTCGGCGACACCTTGGACGATGGCTTTTTGGCTCGCGGCGCACCCGAACCAAAGGTCGAGGCAACACGGCCGGCGTCGGGCGAGACCCCGCGATGACGCTCGGTCCCGTAGCTGCTGCCGCCAAAGAAATCGTCGAAGCTCGATCCACCACGCGAGGCGGAACCGCCCGTCGAGCGCGTATGAGAGCCAAACACCTTGCCGCCGTACATATCCGAGCCCATGCCCGAGCCAAAGGTGCCATGACGGTCGCCGCGCTTCTCCCAGCCCGTGCCCTCAAAACCGGCAGAACCGATACCGCTAAACTCGATGTCCTCAAACGGAATCTCGTTGAGGAAGCGCGAGCGCGGGTTGGCAGAGGTCGAGCCGTAGGTGCGACGCGTAGCGGCATAGGTCAAGAACAGGCGCTTACGGGCGCGTGTGATAGCGACGTAGGCCAAGCGGCGCTCCTCCTCGAGCTTACCCGGGTCATCGCTGCCGCCAAAGTCGTGCACGTGCGGGAAGATGCCCTCCTCCATGCCGGCCACGAACACCGCCGGGAACTCCAGGCCCTTGGCGGAGTGGATGGTCATCATGGTAATGGCGTGCGTCTCGCCGGCCAGGGAATCCAAGTCGGAGCGCAGGGCCAGCCACTCCATGAGTGCCGGTAGCGCCTTACAGGTGAGCGGACCGTAGGTACGCTCGATCTCGTCGGCATGCACAGCGCCCGCCGGCAGCTCCGTCGGCGTGGCATACGCGTTGCCCGCGATGGCGGCGGCCAAGGCATCCTGCGGCGAGAGCGCCGGGACGGCTAGGCTATCGAGCGGATTGGAACCTGCGGCATCGCGCGCGCCGACGAGCGCCTCAAACGAGGATACCGGTGCAGACGGCCCCGGTTCGGGCGCGGGCGCGCTCACCACGACGGGCTCGGGCTCGGCGCCGGCAGGCACGTCGGCAACACCGGCTGCGCGCAGCTCTTCTAGGCTCTCGAGCGTACCCTCGATATCCTCGTGCGTCTCCTCAAATTCGGCAGCGACGCCCAGGAATTCCTGGATGTTCTCGGCGCGGCTCTCGGACTCCATGGTGCCCTCGGCGCGGAACGCCTGCAGCAGGCCCGTCTTGTCGACAATCATCTCGACGACGTCCTTGAGCTCGCCGTCCATGCTGCGGCCCTCGCGCACCAGCGCCACAAAACTCGACAGGCCGTTGCGCACCTTCGCGCTAAACATGCCCGTCTCGGCTGTTGCGATCTCGCAGGCCTGGAAGAACGAGCAACGGTTGCCGCGCGCAAGCTGCTCGATCTTTTGGATCGAGGTGGAGCCGATGCCGCGACGCGGCGTGTTGATGACGCGCTTGACGCTCATCTCGTCTGCCGGGTTCACGATCATCTTGAGGTAGGCCATGACGTCGCGGATCTCGGCACGGTCGAAGAATCGCGTGCCGCCCACAATCTTGTAGGGCACGCCCGCGCGCAGGAACATATCTTCGAGAATACGCGACTGGGCGTTGGTGCGATAGAACACAGCGATGTCGTCGTAGCTCGTGCCCTTGGAGTGCAGCTTTTCGATCTCGCCGGCAATCCAGCGGCCCTCGTCGCGCTCATCGCTTGCCTGGAAGGCCTGGATCTTCTCGCCGTCGCCCTCGGCCGTAAACAGGCGCTTGTCCTTGCGTTGCGAGTTGTGACGCACCACGGCGTTGGCGGCGCTCAGGATATGACCCGTGGAGCGGTAGTTCTGCTCCAGCTTGACGGTCTTGCAGTTTTTAAAGTCCTTCTCAAAGTCCAGGATGTTGGTGATGTCGGCGCCACGCCAGCTGTAAATGGACTGGTCATCGTCGCCTACGACCATGAGGTTTTGGTACTTGGCGGCCAGCAGGTTGGCGATCTCGTACTGGACGTGGTTGGTGTCCTGATACTCGTCGACGCTAATGTAGCGGAAGCGCTCCTGGTACTTGTCGAGCACCTCGGGGCGGGTGCGCAGCAGCTCGAGCGCGCGTACGAGCAGGTCGTCGAAGTCCATCGCGTTGGCGGCGCGCAGGCGGCGCTCCAGCTCCAAGTAGACCTGCGCGGCCTTTTTGTCGTTGGGGCTATCGGCGGACTTGAGCATATCCTCGGGACCGATCATGGCGTTTTTGGCCGAGCTGATCTTGCTGCGGATCATGTTGATGGGGAACTGCTTTTGCTCGATGCCGAGCGCCTGCATAATATCGCGCACCATGCGCTTTGAGTCGTCGTCATCGTAGATGGTGAACTGCCCGGTGTAGCCCAGCAGATCGGCGTCCTCGCGCAGCATACGCACGCACATGGCGTGGAACGTGCACACCCACATGCCGCGGGTGCCGCTGGGAATGAGCGCCGCCAGACGCTCGCGCATCTCTGCCGCGGCCTTGTTGGTAAACGTAATGGCAAGAACCTGCCAAGGCTTAACGCCCAGGTCGCCGAGCATATGTGCGATGCGGAAGGTCAAAACGCGGGTCTTGCCCGAGCCGGCGCCGGCGAGGACCAGCAACGGACCCTCGGTGGTGAGCACCGCCTCGCGCTGGGCGGGATTAAGGCTGTCGATGTCGACAAACGGCTTTGCGGGCGCAGGAGCCGGCGCGGGAGCGTCGTAGATGTCGAGCGGGACGAGTTCGGGCTCCGGCGCAGCGGGGGCGACGTATACATCGAGCGGCACGGGTTCCGGCGCGGGAGGCACTGGTACCGTGGTGTTCTTTTCCCAGGGCAAGGGCTGGGTCATGGGCGACTCCTCATCTGACGGACGGCGCGCCTGCGGGCAGCGCCATAGTTTGAGCCGTACCAGTATACCGAGCCGCGCGGACACCAACGCAAATCACACCACGACTCCGTCCGCCACTGTCAGGCCTGCCCCAGCGGATTTGGTGTAATGGGGTCAGGTTAATCTGCACCACCGGAGGGATAGAATATCTACCGCTCCTACCCACCCCACATCGCAGGAGGGCCGTTGTGAAACACAAGGTGCTCTATTACATGGTCGACGGCTCGACCGAAGCTGGTCAAGCGGTGCTCGACACAATCGAAGGCGGCGACCAAATTGATCTGGTTGGCTGCGCGCACAAGCCCAATGTCTGCCCCACCGCCGAGCAGTTGGTCGGCTGCGAGGGCTTTGTCGGCGAGTTCGGTCCCATCGACGATGCGTGTGCCGACGACATGGCCGCCGTGGGGATACGCATCGTTTCGAATATGTCCATCGGCGTGAACCACGTTGCTGTCGACCGCTTGGCCTCACACGGCATCACCGTCACCAACTGCCCCGGATACTGCTCGGAAGACGTCGCTCAGCATACTATTGCCTTGATGCTTGACCTGATGAGACAGGTTACGTTTCTCAACTGCGACGTGCGGACTGGCGTTTGGAATCCACTGGGCGGGTATACCATGCACCGCACGCAGGGCCGCACGTTGGGGCTCGTCTTTTTTGGCAGCATCGCGCGTGCCGTGGTGCCTATCGCGCAGGCACTCGGCATGAAGGTGCTGGTGTGGGCGCCAACCAAGAGCGCAGAAGAGCTTGCCGCCGCCGGTTGTATCAAAGCGCAAACGCTCGACGAATTGCTTGGGGCCTCCGATATCGTCAGCCTTCATTGCCCGTTGATTCCGGAGACCGAAACGCTAATTGGCAAGCGCGAACTTGCGCGTATGAAACCAACGGCATTTTTGATTAACACGGCCCGGGGACCCATTGTGGACGAAAATGCCCTAGTCGCCGCGCTGGACGAGGGTATTGCCAGCAGTGGCACACGCGGCATTTGCGGCGCTGCGCTCGACGTGCTCGCCGACGAGACCGCGCCCAACCAGGCCTTGATCGCCCACCCGCGCTGCATCGTCACACCCCACTGCGCCTACAGCACGCAGGAGGCCTACAACACCGTCCGTCATATGTCGCTTCAGGCCGTAGTGGACAAGCTCATCTTTAACCGCAAGCCCCAGCACACCGTGGCCTGAATGCGGCAAAGGGACAGTCCCTTTACCGCATTCGGCATTATCCTCAAACCGCCACCAACATTTTTCGAGTTGTGCGGCCTTTTCCACTGGCTCCACGCAAGGGTTGCTGAAATAACTTGAGTGCCTTTGTCCTATTTTGGGAATATTCTCGCGAATTTACGCATATAACTCACAGTAGCAAACACTACTGTGAATGCTGATGGTACCAAGATGGCGTTTTTTGTCAGCTAGAGACCTCCGAGAGGCCGCACAACTCGATTTTTGTTGGCGACCAGGAAGGACAGTCGACTCATTCGCCCAGATCACCATCTCCCACTGCGATTGATGAAAAGGTTTCAGGCTATTCTGAACCAAGTTGGTGCAAAATTACCTGACCCCTTTTACCTAGCCCCTTGACAAAGAGGGCGGCATAGACCTTTTGGTCATGCCACCCCCTTTGAATGACAAGTTGTCGTCCTGACCGCCGCGCAGCGTCGACTAAGTTAGAGGCCGAGCATCGGCTCCAGGACAAAGAAGTACGCAAGCACTACGATGCCCAGGACAATGCGATACACGCCGAAGCACTTAAAGTCATGACGGCGGACGAAGCCCATAAGCCACTTGATGGCAATGAGCGACACCGCAAAGGCGACGACGCAACCCACGCCCAGGATGGCAATCTCGTTGGCGCCAAACGTGCCGCCCTTAATAAAGTACTTGACCAGCTTGAGCGCACTCGCGCCAAACATAACGGGAATGGCCAGGAAGAACGTGAACTTAGACGCCACCGAGCGCGTGCAGCCCAGCAGCAGGCCGCCGATGATGGTGGAGCCAGAGCGCGACGTACCCGGCACCAGCGAGAGCACCTGGAAGCAACCGATACCCAGTGCGGTCTTCCAGCTCAGGTCCTCGAGCGTAGCGATGGAACCAAAGTCCAGGTTATCGTCATCGTCGTCTGCAGCAGCAACCGCAGCGGGCGCGGCAAAGTGTGCGCCAGCGGGACGTCCACCCGACGCCGCGGCACGCGAACCAAACGAACCGGCAACGGCCATTTCCTCGCGCTTGCTCGCGCGCCAGTTCTCAATCACGATAAACAGCACACCGTACACAATGAGTGCCAGCGCCACGACGGGAGCATTATAGAAATGCTCCTCCATCCAGTCGTTAAGCGGCAGACCGATCGCCGCGGCGGGAATGCAGCCGAGCACAATCTTGCCCCACAACACCCAGGTGTCGCGACGACCCTCCTTGCCCTTGCTGGGTGAGAACGGATTGAGCTCATGGAAGAACAGGACGCAGACGGCCAAAATGGCGCCAAGCTGAATCACGACCAGGAACATATTCCAGAACGTCTCGCTCACGTTCATCTTGACGAACTCGTCCACCAAGATCATGTGACCGGTCGACGAAACAGGCAGCCATTCGGTGATGCCCTCGACCAGGCCCATAAAGGCAGATTTTAAAAGCTCGATGATATCCAAAGGGACCCCCTCGTTAGACACCCGCCGATATTGTTCTGCGGACGGTGCGGGCGATGTCCCATTATCAACCGTTGGCGGCGCGCCTGCGCCTACCCTTACCAAAAAACTCGCCCGTTCACAGAATTGCGAGCGGTCAAACCCAAATCCTTGGGTATAACTGCAACAAGATAAAGTGTCCGGCGGCCAACGCGCCCGCGCCCGCCCGATGCACGAGCCCCGCGCCCGTGCGATAGACCAAGGAGGAAACCATGAACGAGGGCTACACCAAGGTATTTGTTTCACTCGACGGTACTGAACAGCAGGATTTTGTGCTCGCACGCGCCATCAAGGTCGCCGCGAACAACGGCGCCAAGCTAATCATCGGCCACGTTATCGATTCCACGGCGCTCGAGAGCGCCGGTTCCTATCCGGTCGATCTGGTCAACGGCCTAGAGGAGGCATTTAAGAACTCCATCGCCAAGCAGCTCGAGGAGGCCAAGGCCAATCCCGACATTCCCGAGGTCGAGGTCATGATTCGCGCCGGCCGCATTCGCGAGACGCTCAAGGACGAGATGCTCGACGTGGTTAAGCCCGACCTGGTGCTCTGCGGCGCACGCGGCCTGTCCTCGATCAAGTATGCGCTCCTGGGCTCGATTTCGACGTTCCTGCTGCGCAATACCGATTGCGACATTCTGGTCGTGAAGTAGCGTTGCTCCCACCGGCCGCGGGGCCTACGGGGTTTCCTAAGGGCACGTCCTCGCCGCGTTGCGGCTGCGGGATGTGCCCTTAGGAAACCCCTCCCGGCCCCGCGGCCTTCGCAGCCTTACTTCAGCGTGTTGGCTGATAAGAAAGATGGCG
>NZ_QSTE01000003.1:0-56918 GCF_003438115.1 Collinsella sp. OM08-14AT | reverse complement strand
CCCCGATCGGGGCGGCACGTTTTTTATGGCACGTTTTTTGTTATGGGAGATTCATTTGAGCCTCATAGTTATGTTCACGTTCGGGAACATAGCGCCAGTTGCCTCAGCTAAGTTCATGTTCGGGAACATAGCCATCCGCACCGCAAGACGGCCCGACTACTCAAAGTATTGGAACTTGTTCGTCGAGAAGGCAAACGTTACGACAAAGCCTTCGCCGGGGTCGGAGGCTGCGGTAACGTCGATGCCCATCTTGGAGCACAGGCGCGCCACCAGGTAGAGGCCGATGCCCGTTGCGTGCTTGGTGGTGCGGCCGTTGTCGCCGGTAAAGCCCTTCTCGAACACGCGTGGCAGGTCTGCCGTGCACACGCCGCAGCCGTTATCGGCAACGGTAAGCTCAATGCGCTCGCTCGCCAGGCCCTCGTCCAACAACGCGCCCGAAAACACGATCTTCGCGCCGTC
Organism: Collinsella sp. OM08-14AT; assembly: GCF_003438115.1. Classification (NCBI taxonomy): domain Bacteria; kingdom Bacillati; phylum Actinomycetota; class Coriobacteriia; order Coriobacteriales; family Coriobacteriaceae; genus Collinsella; species Collinsella sp. OM08-14AT. The sequence goes on along the minus strand of NZ_QSTE01000003.1, from coordinate 56,459 downwards.
CTCGCGCGCATATTTAATGCTGTTCTGAATGAGCTGGCCCAGGATAAACTCGAGCCACTTCTCGTCGGTAAAGACCTCGAAGTCGAGGTTCTCACACACCGGAGCCACGTGCGCCGCAATGAGCTCGCGCGCGTTGGCCTTAATCGCACCCGTCACCAAGGTCTTGAGATCCCAGCGGCGAATCAGGTAGTCGCGTTCCACGACTTCCGAGCGCGCATAGTACAGCGCTTGGTCGATATAGCGTTCCACGCGAGCCAGCTCACGGCCCAGGTCATCCACACGCGACAGGTCGTCTTCGCTGCCGTCCAGGTTTTCCAAAATTAGATGGGCCGCCGCCAGGGGCAGCTTGGCCTCATGGACCCAGCTCTCGATATAGTCGCGATAGTCATCGGTCTGACGCCGGCCTTCGGCAACCTCGTCGCAGGCAGCTTTGCCCACCCGGCGCAAGACCTCGTACTCGAGCTCGCCCTCGGCATAGGTCGGGCATTGCACCATCTCCTGCACCCATACGGGGCTCTCCAGCTCCTCTGCCGCACGCTCCAGCTGGCGCAGAAAACGACGACGGCGCGCGTACTCGATCACGATGCCGAGCATACCAAAGATAAAGGACACGCCGACCGCCACGACCACAATAGATGTCGAAGCACCGGCGACCGTCAGCACAAAGCAGCTCAGCAGCACGCCGCACGCCCACACGGCGACGGGAAGCAGCGCATCTTTAAAGAATTTGCCAAACGACATAGCCGACCCCTAGACCGAATAGCCTTGGCCGCGGTGCGTTGTCAAATACCCCTTGATGCCGATTTTTTCGAGCGTAGTACGCAGGCGGTTGATGTTGACGGTGAGCGTGTTGTCGTCCACGAAGGCGTCGGAGTCCCACAGGTCCTGCATGATGGCCGAGCGCGAAACGATCTTGCCCGCGCGGCTCAGAAGCAGCGAGAGGATACGCAGTTCGTTTTTGGTGAGCTCGGTGCTGGTACCGGTTTGCGTATTGGTGACCATGGAGCGAGCGAGATCGAGCTCCAGCCCCTTGTGGACGAGCGTGCCGCGCTCGCCCGCCGCCGCGGTGCGACGCAGCAGTGCGTTGATGCGCGCCACGAGCACGCGCGCGCTGTAGGGCTTGGGAACAAAGTCGTCCGCGCCGAGCGTCATAGCCATGACCTCGTCGATCTCGGTCGTGCGCGACGTGAGAACGATGATGGGGACCTCGGATTCGCGACGGACCTCATGACAGATGTGCTGGCCGTCTTTGACAGGAAGCGTGAGGTCGAGCAGCACCAGGTCGGGCGCGGCAGCGAGAATATCGCGCGAGACGTGCTCAAACGATTCGCAGGCCTCGACCTCAAAACCGGCACGGGCAAGGATGTCGGCAAGCTCGCGACGAATGGGCTCGTCGTCCTCAACGATATAGATCAGCGCCATGGATTCCGTTCCCCTCTTAGTTGCCTTACAGCCATTATCGCCGCGAAGTCGCCGGCACGCGCCTCGCGCGGCAACAAGGTGACAGAACTGTTCGCGAACGAAAGGTCCGACTCGCCCTCGCTCGCAACGGGTGCGGGGATCAAATGATTATAAAATCCCCGTCCCAGAAAAATCATTTAGCGGCGGGCGCGGAGCTTTTCGTAGCCGTCGGCAAAAAAGGCGACCGTCGCTGCATCGGACTCGGCGGCGTCGGCATCGGCAGCGGGAACCACGCCGTGCTCGTCGCTCACCAGAAACAAAGCGCCCTTGAGCTGCGCGGGAATGTCTACGCGCGTGACCGAGATGCCCTTGGTCTGGGCCAGCTGCTCGATGAGCGTCGCCGTGCCGCACAGGAACTCGTCCGCCGGCGCCACAAAGGCGAGCTCGCCGTTGTTGACGGCGGCGAGCAGCTCGGGCGCCACACCAGTTTCGTCAGCCTCGGAGCGGGCCTCGGCAGAGCGGGCACGCAGCGCCTTGGCCGACGTATCGGCGAGCGGCTCGTACTCCCCCACCGTCATGGCGGCGTTGCCGTTGATGTCGATCACCAGCATGAGCACGCCGTCGCGTGCGGTGTAGTCGCCTTCGGCAAGCGACCACTCAACGTGCTGCTTGGCCCAGCTGAGCATGTTATGGGTAAGCGGCTCGCCCTGCACCAGGCGCTCGGATAGCGCACGGATGTGGCGGTTGAGCATGGGCACCTTTTTGTTGGACATGCGCCAACGGCAGATAAGCGCGGGCTTGTCGAGCGTAAACTTCTCGACCGCCTCCTGATTGGCGCAAAAGTCCTCGTACGCACGCTGATCCTCGGCATTGCCAAACAGCTCGGCATCATCAATCTGGGGCATGGTCATACCTTTCGTGTTAGTCATTCCGTCCTCTTATACCAAAAAGACGGCCCTCCAAACGGAGCGGCCGTCTTTTGCAGAGATTATTTTAGAAGCGAGGCCAGTCCAAGGGACGAGATAACATCCCATCCTCCCCAGTCAACCTAACAGGTCGGCGAGGGTTGCCCAGGTGCCGCAGATTGCCGTGAAAGAGGAGCGACGCGTACTTGGGTACGCGAGCGACGAATGAACGGCAAGGTGCGGTGGCTGGGCAAGCCGCAGCGCCACCTCCCTACTTAATGGCGGAAGTGGCGGGCGCCCGTGAAGACCATCGCAATACCATGCTCGTTGCAGGCCTGGATGCTCTCGTCATCGCGCTTGGAGCCGCCGGGCTGGATGATGCAGGTCACGCCGTGTGCGGCAAGCACGTCGACGTTGTCGCGGAACGGGAAGAACGCGTCGCTTGCGCAGGCAAAGCCGCCCTTCTCCACGCCCTCGCGCTCGCAGAAGTCCTCGGCGCGCTCGCAGGCAAGCAGCGCAGAGTCAACGCGGTTGGGCTGACCGGGGCCCATGCCAATGCCGGCCTTGCCCTTGGAGACCAGGATGGCGTTGGACTTGACGCCCTTGCAGACCTTCCAGGCAAACTCGAGCTCGGCCATCTCGGCATCGGTGGGCTTGCGGTCGGTGGGGAACGTAAAGGTCGCGGGGTCCTCGATCACGTGGTCGACCTCCTGCACCAGCATGCCGCCGTCGATGGAGCGCAGCTCCACCTTGGCGCCGTGGTCCACGCCGCCGGTAGCCAGCACGCGCAGGTTGGGGCGCTTGGCCATGCGCTCGAGCGCCTCGGCGGTGTAGCTCGGGGCGATGATAACCTCGACGAACTGCTTGTTCTGATCGGCAAAGTGCTCAACCAGCTCAAAGGGGACCTCGCGGTTGCAGGCGATGATGCCGCCGAAGGCGCTCTTGGGATCGCAGGCAAAGGCGCGGTCGTAAGCAGCCGTGATGTCCTCGGCAACGGCGGAGCCGCAGGGGTTCTGATGCTTGAGGATCACGCAGGCCGGCTCGTCGAACTCGCGCACCAGGTTCCAAGCGGCATCGGCGTCCAGATAGTTGTTGTAGCTGAGCGGCTTGCCTTGAATCTGCTCGGAGCCCACGAGCGGGAACTGCGAGCTCGCGGTGTTCTCGCAGCCCTCGGCAAAGCGGTAGACCGTAGCCTTCTGCTGAGGATTCTCACCATAGCGCAGGTCGTCGACCTTCTCCAACGAGATCTCGAGCTTGGCAGAGGTGTCCGCCACGTCGCTTGCCTGGGCGGCAAGCCAACGGGAGATAGCCGTGTCGTAGGCGGCGGTAGTCTGGTAGACCTTCACCTGCAGGCGACGACGGGTGGAAAGCGTGGTGCAGCCACCGGTCTCGCGCATCTCGGCCAGGACGGCATCATAGTCGGCCGGATCGGAGATGACGGTAACGCTCGCGGCGTTCTTGGCGGCAGAGCGCAGCATGGAGGGACCACCGATGTCGATGTGCTCGATGGCATCCGCAAAGGTGACCTCGGGGTTGGCGACGGTCTTCTCGAACTCGTACAGGTTGACGACGACCAGGTCGATTAGCTTAATGCCGTGCTGAGCGGCTTCCTGCATGTGCTGCTCGGAATCGCGACGGGCCAGCAGCGCGCCGTGAACCTTGGGATGCAGCGTCTTGACGCGGCCGTCCATCATCTCGGGATAGCCCGTGAACTCCTCGATGGGGGTTACGGGAACGCCCGCGTCCTCGATGGCACGAGCCGTGCCGCCCGTAGAGATGATCTCGACGCCAAAGTCGTCAACCAGCGTCCGTGCGAAATCGACGACGCCCGTCTTATCGGTAACCGAGATCAACGCGCGTGCGATCTTCACATCAGATCCCATGCAGTCCTCCTGTCTGGTACGCCGCCGTGCTCTGTGAGTCGGTGATACGTCGATCTGCAGCGCTCGCGCAGCGGCATTGAAAATACTGATTCAATGTAGCGCATCGAGCGCGACGTTGCATCCCGCAACGCACGGCTGTGCAGAAAAAGTTTACGAGCGGGGGGATGGGCACGGCACCGGGCACGGTGAGTTCATGGAACACAGGGGCACCATAATTAGATGCCAATGGCGTGGTAGAACTGTGCTCGATATGCATCCGCAAAAGAAAGAGGCACCATGGTCTCGCGGGTTCTCTACCGACCGTTTGATACCGAAGACTTCGACGCCATCGCGCTGATTCTGCAGCAGCTTTGGCATAACAATTCGGATAACGATGAGTACAACCGCCTCGAGGCCGCGTGCGACCTTGCCTACTGCCTTTCGTCGTCGACGTTTTCGCAGGTTGCGGTGATTGACGGTCAGGCGCGTGGCATTTCGCTCGCGCGTGCGGGACAGAGCTCCGGCGCCACCGTTAAGGAACACTGGATGGATACCGAACGCGCGCTGCTATCGCAGATGCGTGAGCTGGAGCCCGATGCCTGCGCCGAGTATCTCTCGTTTGTACGCGCAACCATCCGAACCAACAACCGTCTGCTCGAGAGCAGCCCGTTGCCGCACGACAACGAGGTCACGCTGCTTGCCGTGGATCGCGATGTCCATGGCCTGGGCGTTGGCACGGTTCTGCTCGATGCCGCAGTCTCGCACCTGTCCTCGCTTGGAGCGACGAGGGCGCACCTGTACACCGACTCCAACTGCTCGTGGAAGTTCTACGAGCTGCACGGCTTTAAGCGCACGGCCACGCACCGCGCCAACCGCGAAGAGCGCCGCCACGCCATGCCGCGTGAAAGCTTTCTCTACGAACTCGACCTAACAGCCTAGCCCAAGCAGCCACACCTAGTCATTTAAGAACGTCCCCAATGACTGATCCCCAACAACTAGTCATTTAAGTCTGTCCCCAATGAGTGGCCTAGGGGGTTTGTAGATAGCCCTGGTCAAAAAACATCAAATATGAGTACTGTTACCTTTTTAGTAGCAGCGATTTGGGACATTTTTGACGCTTGTAGGCATGACGACCAGCTGCATGAGCTGACGTAGCTCCCCAAATGTTCAATAAAATGGGCTCCTAACGAGAAGTACTCTCATTAGGAGCCCATTATTATGTGCAAACATATGTGACCAACGCAGCAACAGTACTCATATTTGGCATTTTTTGTCCACTGCCCCTTGCGCGAAGGTCCTCAGCGGAAAGTTTGACCCGTTTCGATGCACAAAAATGGGATGAATCTTCCCTGGCAACCGCCCAGAAAGATCCACCCCAAAGCAAGCGCTCGCTAGAACGTTCCGCCGCCGCCTCCGCCGACGCCGCCACCGCCGCCACCGGAAAAGCCGCCACCGCTGCCGCCGCTCGAGCTATCGGAACTCGAAGCCAGCTCGCGGATGGTCTCGTGGTACACATCGTTGAACGAATCGAGCGGGGACTCGTTGCCGTAGTGATGGTAATACCACCAGTAGCAGGGGTAGTTGTCGTAGAAATCGTCACTGTTGCGCAGGTCCGCAGGCACGGCTTCGGCCAGCTGTCGCAGCACTTCTTTCGAAACGCCCAGGGCAACGCCCATCACCAGAAACTTGTTCCACAAGATCAGGTCGCTGGGGACGGCCTCCTTCAGACGCGTAAAGTCCTCGAGCCAATGCTTGAGCGCCTTGCAGCGAGCCGCCACCTCGGCGCCCTCCTGCGTGTAACGGCGGAAGGTGCAGCTCAGGACAAAGCCCACGATCGTGACGGGGATCGAGATCATAGCGGCGCCGACATTGGCGTCCGCAAAGTCGGTATAGAACAGAGAGCCCAAAATGCCAAAGACAATGATGATGCCGAGAACCAGGCCGGCCACCATCGCGATAGTGCCATCCGATGCGATAAACTCGCACTCCTCCAGCTTGCCCTTAACCGTGCTCTGATAGTCCTCGAGCTTGTCGCCAACAGATTCAGTACGCTCGCTGGCATACTCCTCCAGCTCGCTAAACGTGCGCGAACGGACGCCGTCTTTATCGGGCTTAACGCCAGCGAAGAAGACCTTGAGCACGTCGCGATCGATGCCGTCCTTCTTGGCAGCCTTCCAGGCCTCGTCGGTCACTGTGATGCGATACGTCTGCTCCTCTTTTTCGCGACGGAGCAGACCCTTCTTCTTGGTCTCGGTCGCTTCTTCCAGCTTGATCACGCGGTCGTCGGTCAGCTTCATCAGCGTGGCGATATATGCCTGATCGGGCACGTCGTTCCAGCTCATAAGAGTTGCAAGCACCGCGGGATGATCGGCGGAGGGCACATCGCGGAAGTACTCGTCCTGGAAGAGCGGCTTGGGCTTGGGCCTGCGCAGCTTGAGCATCACGATTACACCGGTATAGGCAACCGCCACAACAACACACACCACGGCAATCGCGCTGGCAACCGCACGCGCGTGCTCACGGCGGGCGTTAGCTTCGTCGGCCCATTCCTTCTCTTCGCTCAGGATCGTTGACATGCGCTCTTCGCCCGAAGCGGCAAGCTGCGGCACCCAGTCGCTAGGGAAGGCGATGCGTGCCTCGGCGAATTCGCCCTGGTGCACGCAGGGAATGGTATAGGTGACCATGGGCTCGTCCGCATCGAGCGACACGTCGCCCGTCAGCGGGCCGTGGCCCCATGCGCGGAAGTTATCGCCCTTGACGGCAGCCGTCCCGGCAGCGGCATTTGCAAAGTAGACCTCCATCTCGACGTCATCGGAGTCCGCCGACCAGCCGTCGCCCACGAATTTCCAGTAGAGCTCGGCGGTATCGGCCCAGTTCATAACCGCACCGGTCATGGTGTAGCTCACGTAGTAGATTGCGCTGTCGCCGCTCTCGTGAGGGCTGAACACCTTAATCTTTACGCCGTCGTCGGACTGTTCCACCGTGTAAACGCCGTCGTCGCCTTTATTTGCGCTGTCGACCTTGTTAAACGCAGTGTCGTCTTCCTCGACGCTCAGCACATTGACGACCACCGAGCCGCCTTGCTGGTTAGAGCCTGTATTGATATCCCAATACACGCCGTTAATGTCATCGTCGAAATCGAACTGGCGTCCCTCGACAACGGTCAGCGAGCCATCGGCCTCAACCGTGGCACCGATATAGGTTTGGCTCATGGAGTAGCCGTCGGCGTGCGCGACGGCAGGCAGCAGCAACAACGCAAGCGCGACGAGTGCGCAGACGGAAGCGAACCGCGCAAACAGGCGGCGCTGCCGACAGGGCTGGGCAACGGGGGCGTTCATAGGCACATCCTTTGTCTGTGGTACCAGTAGCGTCATTGTCCCACGTTTGCGGGCGCACATGACGAACATCTAGGCCAGCGGAGTATCAAACGGGACGAAAGTCACGCCCGCACCCCGGCAGCTAGTCATTGGGAACGTTCTTAAATGACCAGTCATTAGGGGCACCCTTGGCATAGCCCGCCCCGGCAATAGATACCACTTCACAGCTCCGTCACAGGTGTAGCGGCTTTGTGTGGGCGCGGCCCGCGCTGATTGAGCCGCCAACCGAGGGGCATAAAGCAGTTGAGCGAAACGGTTTGCCCCTTTGCCGTTCGCTCGAGGATTATGTCCCCCTTTTCCGCGGAAACCCCGGCAGTTGCGAAGAGCTGCTGGGGTTTCTGTCGTCTAAGGTGCCGAGTTGATGGACAGGAATCAAGGCACCGAGTCTGCGGCCGCCATACGCAATGCGGGGCCTCGACAACTTGCGGGCCACAGTGACGCCTCCCCATCGTGCCCCGCGCTATACTCGTCCGCATGGATATCAAAACACGCAACATAGCAACACCCGCCGCGGACGCGCCAGCGACGCCACCCGCCTCCGCCCCCGCACCCGTCGTGGGCCGTTTCGCCCCGTCGCCCTCGGGCCGCATGCACCTGGGCAACGTGTTCAGCTGCCTGTGCTCGTGGCTTTCGGCCCGCAGCCAGGGCGGCAGCATCGTGCTGCGCATCGAGGACCTGGACGATCGCTGCAAGCGCCCGGAACTTGCCGCTCAACTGATTGACGATCTGACCTGGCTGGGGCTCGACTGGGACGAAGGCCCCTACTACCAGCACGATCGCCTGGATCTGTACGAGGACGCCCTGCGCCGTCTGCAAGACGCCGGCCTCACCTACCCCTGCTTTTGCACGCGCGCCGAGCTCCACGCCGCAAGCGCGCCGCACGCCAGCGACGGCACGCCCATCTACCGCGGCGCCTGCCGAAACCTTTCTGCCAAAGAAATCGCCCGCCGCAGTGCTCTGCGCGCCCCAGCCACGCGTCTGCGCGTGCCCACCGTCGATGATCTCGCAGACGACGTGATCGAATTCGTGGACCGCACGTATGGTGCCCAATGCGAGGCGCTCGCCACTGAGTGCGGCGACTTTTTGGTGCGCCGCAGCGACGGCGTGTTTGCCTATCAGCTGGCCGTGGTGGTCGATGACGCCGCCATGGGCGTCACCGAGGTCGTGCGCGGATGCGATCTGCTGGGTTCCACGCCGCGCCAGATCTATCTGCAGCATCTGCTGGGGCTGCCCATGCCGCGCTACGCGCACATTCCGCTGCTCATGTCACCGGACGGCCGCCGCCTTTCCAAGCGCGATCGCGATCTGGACCTTGGAGAGCTCCGCGCCCGCTTTGGCACACCCGAGGCACTGCTGGGCTGGCTCGCCGGGCAAACGGGCATCGTGCCGGACACCACGCCGCGCTCTGCCGAGCAACTGGTCGAGCACTTTAGCTGGGACGTTATCCGCGCACACCGGGAGAACATCACTGTAACGGCCGAGTAGCCGCTCACTCCACCCCTACGCAACATCCCAGGGCTGGAGTTCGTCGCCCAGGCGAACGATGCAGTCGTAGAGCACGGTATGGCGCTCGGCCGGGTTGGCATCCCGATGGAAATGCCCGTAATACCAGCACTTGTAATCCAAGCGGTCTTCCAGCTCATCGAAAAATGCCGTAAGCCGATCAACGGCGGGGGAATTCCAGCCGGGTGCCGGATAAAGCGTGGGCGAAAGCATGCGCGTAGGGCAGGTGTGGGTGACCACGTAGTCGACCTTCCAACCCACGCTGTCGAGCTTTGCCCGCGCCTCCTCAAAGTTGCGCTCGTCCGGCAGTTCCTGCGGCCACCAGCTGGAATAGGGAATGTGGTATCCTTTGTCCACGCTCGTGGCGCCGCCCATGGTAAAGATCGTTGAGCCGTCGAGCTCAAAAACCTCGCCGCGCGTCAGGCGCCGTATGGGGGAGGTATCCGACAGACGCTGCGTCAGCCCACCGTGCCACAGCTCCATGGGACGCTCCGCCCAGTGATCGAAACGCTCGTGGTTGCCGTCGACGAACAGCACGGTATAGGGGCGCGACTCCAGCCAAGCGATGTCGGCACATTCCTCGGCAGAGAAATCCCAGGGAAAGCCAAAGTCGCCCGCGACAATCAGATAGTCGTCGCTCGTCAGGCTATCCCCAAGGTCCCAATCGCGCAGCTTTTGCATGTCGAGGCCGCCGTGAATATCGCCCGTCACATAGACCGTCATCGGATCACCACTTCCCTCTTATAGGCTTCGAGATCGCGCTCGACCTGTTCATCGTCCGTAACGTTGACCCACCACGGCCACTTAACGCACTGCACCAGCTCGTCTACCTGCGCAAACCATAACTTGAGCTCATCCAAACTTACCGGGGCGTAACCGTTGGCGTCCACGCCCACGTCATAGCGCAGCAGCCCCTGCCGAAGGTTGAACTTGTTATACGCGCCGCCGCAGCTATGGATATGCCCGTGCAGATGCCAGCTGCCGTGCGACATGCCCTGCCAGTCGACCATGGGATAGTGGCTCAGCACGATTTTCTGCCGATCGATTTTGAGCACGCAAATGGGCGGCTCGACGATAAAAGCATCCGCTACGGCAGGCTGCGTCCAGTCTTTGTCGTGGTTGCCGGGTAGCAGGTGGACGTGCTTACATACGATGCTTTTACGCAACTCGTAGGCCTCTTGGACCGTCATCTTAAAGCTGAAGTCGCCCAAAATGTAAAGCTCGTCGTCCGCAGCGACTTTGCTATTAATGCTCGCGACCATGGCGTCGTTCATCTGCGCAACATTCGACCAAGGCCTGTCGGCGAGACGCAGCATGTTCTCGTGTCCAAAGTGTGTATCGCTGGTAAACCAGATCACGGGGACCTCCTAACGCTGCGGGGCATCCATCCCTTAGGGCTTACCCTTCGTTCTTCCATCCAAACGGGTCAAACACCCAAAAAGCTAGATCGAGCACGCCGCCGGTCATCATGGCGCCGGCAAGAGCCATGCAAACGTGTAGAGAGCTGGCGCTTCGAAGCACGTCAAATGGCCCCAAAACAGCCAGCAGCGCGACCGCTGCACCGGCAAGGCACAGCGTGAGACACGGCCCCGCGTCCTTGACGCATTTCTTTGCGAGATGCTTGGTGTTGTCACTCATCGATTTCGAGCTCCTTAGAGGGTCGTTGTTCAGGTACGTGCCGTCGCGGCAGAGCAGGACGGCAGGTTAAGTGTCCCACGCCACGCGGACACAGCTGAAAGCCCTCGCTCAAATAACAGCGCGCCGCAGGATTCGTATCACCTGCGGCGCGCCGAAAATGGTCCGCTTTCCTCCATCCCCAACGGATCAGCTGAGTTGGTGCCGCCCGACGGAAAGGAAGAAGCCGGCGGCGTCACGAGCTGTGGCAATGTCGCTAGGCATAGGAAACAGACGCGCTCCAAACGCACTAAGCCCCAAGCCTACCCATTAAGAAATCGACTGCAGAAACGATTTTGATGCCGTCGATGTCGGTCGGATGGCTCCCCTGACGAACGACGACGATCTTCTCGTAACCGCCGGTAATCTTCTCGAGCGACCTGAGCTCAAATGGACGCAGCTCGCGCTTACGCGTCGCCTCCTCGTCAATCGACTCTGTGACCTGAATAAACTTACGATCCGAGCCGTCGCCTATCGCAACAAAGTCGATTTCGGCATCTCGAAGATGACCCGTGAAGACCTGGTATCCGTCATAGACAAGGCGATTGTAAACGGCATTTTCGAGAACACGTCCGCTGTCGCTGCCGCGATACCCATCCAAGAAGGCTCGAAGTCCCAGATCCTCAATGTAAAACTTGCCGCCGGTCTTCAAAATGTCCCGACCCTTAATATCAAATCGGCGCGCGTGCGAAAAGATATAGGTCTCCTCAAGGGCGGACACACAAGTGTCCACGACGCCGTGCGAGGATTTCGCCCCGTTCTCTGCCAGCGTTCCAACGATCTTATTAATTGATGTCGGGTTTGAAATGTTATCAGCCAAGTAGGAAGTGACGCGGTCGAGCACACTCCTGCTCGTCACCGACCGTCTACCCCGACGCGCCTCGCGAGCCAAAATGTCGCGCCCGACGATTGTTTGGTACGTGCTCCAGATATAGTCCTTCATTTCCTGCTCCGGCAGCTTTGAAGCAGCGAGAAACGGCAGGCCTCCAAACGTCAGATATCGGTCAAGAAGATCGTCGAGTGCAACAATATCCTCCCGACCAAAAACAGCGAGCCTATTCGTGACGTCAGTCGGACCAAGAAAGTCGACATATTCCGAAAAAGCGAGCGGGTGCATCCGAATCTCGACATACCTGCCCGAGATTAAGGTCGCGATCTCTGACGAGAGGAGAAAAGCATTCGAACCCGTAACATATATATCGCAGTCCCGGTCGACACGAAGTGCGTTAATCGCCTTCTCCCATCCGGCAACCTCCTGAAGCTCGTCGAAGAAGAGATAGCACCTCTTGCCCGCAGGCATTAGGCCGTCCACGTGGCGGTAAAGCTCTCGCCAATCACGCACGCCCTCCAGCTCAAATGACTCCATCTTAAAGGTCAAAAGACATTCGGATGGAACGCCGTTATCCTCCAGATGTTTGCGCATCATGTCCAGAAGCGTCGATTTGCCACAACGGCGCATACCCGTTACGACCTTGATGACATCCGTGTCACGGAAGGCGATTAACTTCTCGAGATATCGATTTCTGGGAACCATCCGTTTATCCATCGCTCGCCCCAATCTGCAAGTTTTTCTCACAGAATGACAAGAACTTGCGAATTTTGCAAGTTCTTGTCACGTAGCAACAAGAACCTGCAGAATTACATCAGAGCCATTATAAGTCGGGCTCAGTCAAAGCAGCGTCAAGGCGCAGAACAATGGTATGAGGCGAATCGTTCAAGAGTGCGTTGAACAATTTCATTCCCGCATTTTTGGAATGCCCATAAGATGCCCGTTTGACAGGAAGCGATCTGGGCCATCTTTGAGCAGAAACTCAAATGCTGGCGCGCCGCCTGCACTTATCGAGTTTCCCGCAACTGCTATAAATAGAAAGTTTATTTACATAGCGAGACACTCCTGGACGTTTGACTTTCATCCTGGTAGCCTGGATATCTAGAAGTTTCTGTTTGGAGAGGGTTAGCAGTGATTCCCGTTATTGACTTATTCGCGGGCCCGGGAGGCCTTGGGGAAGGCTTCTCATCACTTCGAGACGCTGAGAACAAGCCCGTGTTCCAAACAATCATGTCCATTGAACGTGACAAGCAGGCTCATCAGACCCTGAGGCTTCGTTCATATCTGCGCAAAATTGCAGAACCGGACGGAACATTGCCGAGAGTTTATCTCAGATACATGAAAAAGCATGACAATGAGACCTTCGACCAACTTATCCGCTACCGCCCAAAAGAATGGCAGGCTGCTTGCGAAGAAGCTTTATGCGACGAGCTCGTCGATGGAGACGACCGCTTGGTTAAACTCGGCGCCGAACGCGTGACAAGATGGTTTGAAGACCGTGATAGGGGTCCGCTAGTCCTTATTGGCGGACCTCCGTGCCAAGCATATTCGTTGGTGGGCAGATCGCGGCGCAAGCATGACATTACATTCGAAGAGGACCCGAAGCACACCCTCTACCGTTGCTACCTCTCGTTTATCAACGAGCTAAAGCCGGATGTCTTCGTTATGGAAAACGTCAAAGGACTTCTTTCTGCAAAGCACGAGGGCCATGGCGTTTTTAACCGCATATGCAAAGATATGGAAGAGGCGGGATACACTATCCATTCCCTCGTCACTGATGACCCCCATAATCCAAAAGATTACGTTGTCAAAGCCGAACAGTATGGAATCCCCCAGATGCGCCACAGGGTCATTCTCCTTGGTATTAAAAATGACACCGGAATCGAACCGAGCACGCTAACCAAAAAGCATGTTTGCACTCTTGGGTCAGCCCTTCGTGGGCTGCCTAAACTGCGAAGCGGATTCTCTGAACGCAACGAAAACTGGCGCGATATGAACTGGGCAGAGTACATAAACTCAGCGGCAAAAGAGTTGAAAGACAATGGCGAATGCAACGATCTTACAGACATCCTTGATAGGGTAATTTCACGCTACGCGCCAAAGTTAACCGCAAAGCACAAAGTTGATCCCGTCCACAATCGATATGAAGAATGGTATAGAGGAAGGCTCGGAAATAGCAAGGTCCTCACAAATCATGAGTCTCGCTCTCACTTGGCGAGCGATCTTGACCGTTATCTCTTTTGTGCGGCATATGCAGAAAAATACGGTACGCCCGCACGCCTTGAAGAATTCCCCGAGTCATTGCTTCCCAATCATAAGAACGTCCAGGCAGCAAAAACGACTGGTAACTATAAATTCAACGACCGTTTTCGTGTGCAAGTATGGGGAAGACCCTCTACGACCATCACCTCGCATATCGCCAAGGACGGACACTATTACATCCATCCGGATCCGTCGCAATGCAGGAGCCTTACCGTGAGAGAGGCCGCAAGACTTCAAACCTTCCCAGATGACTATCTGTTCGAAGGCAACAGAACGTCTCAGTACACTCAGGTGGGTAACGCGGTGCCGCCGCTACTTGCCCAGCAGATAGCGGCGGTAGTCGCAAAGGCACTTGGAAAAGAAGCCCACGGGTTTTACGAGAATCTTACAGACGATACTGACTGCTCTTAACACGGTAAGGACAGCCGACTCTGTGCAGCCGCTTCATCATGTTAATAAGTACAACGGACTGGCTCTCGGAGGGCACTTTGTTTGGCAAGGCACATGCATACTGCAAAATACCCCGTTCCTTCTCAGTTCCCTCGCCCTCTGCAAGGCACCAGTTAAGAACATTTTGCCAAAATCCGCTTCCCATCTCGCAAACCGCCGTCTGAGCTTCAATCCCATTCAGCGTTTTCTGGTTACGGGAGCCCTCTCGCTGAATGTCTTTCTCCTCATCGAGGTCAATAAGCTCCAAGCCACTCTTTGTCCCAATCAACCTTTTTTAACTTGATAGCCTCCCAGCATTTCTGTTGTTTTGCCCATTCAGAAATGTTTCGATAGCCCGTCGCGGGATGCATCAATACATCATGCGCAGCGTCAGATGCTTGCCCAAGCGCCCTCTCAAACGCTGGCGACAACGATTGTTGATTCCAAATGCCAAGAAAGTTAACGGCTTTTCCTAAAGCGGAAACTGCATTTGAAAGCACTCCCACCGCAAGGACTACATGCTGCGAGCGATAGCTGCCGGTTTCCCACCAATCACGCGCCTGCACAATCTTGCCTGTGCGATCGAATATAATTTTCTTGGCAATCAAATATTTGAAATAAGTCTCATTGAACTGACTCTCATCCTTATCCCAGGAGTCTTTAATTAGCCGAGCAAATTCAGAGAAGTTCTTCTGGGCACCGCGATTGACCAAGTAGGCCTTATTCGTCCAGACCATGAGATATTTTGCCAAATCCGTTTTCGTAAAAGTCTGCGTTTTAGGAAACTCAGC
Source organism: Collinsella sp. OM08-14AT (assembly GCF_003438115.1). NCBI lineage: Bacteria > Bacillati > Actinomycetota > Coriobacteriia > Coriobacteriales > Coriobacteriaceae > Collinsella > Collinsella sp. OM08-14AT. The sequence goes on along the minus strand of NZ_QSTE01000003.1, from coordinate 41,426 downwards.
AACAAATTTACGCTTCTGCGCAGGCGTAAGATAAGCTTGCTTATCTCGATATGAGCCTCTTGCCCGCTCGTAGAACCATTTGGTTTGCGTGAAGCTATCTGCCCGCATGGGAGCAAGTATCCTTTGCGAGAACTCTTCGATCCTCACGTGATAAGGGTGGTTTGCAAAGAAGTCGGCTGAAGAAACCTTATTCTGGCTGTTTGCATATTCAGAGATCCTAGGCACCAGTTCGAGAGCCTCTTCCGGGCTGACAACACTAAGCTTCATTTGGACAAACACGCGGTCCAAACTTTTACCAGCCTTATATGCGGCATAAACCGATGCGGTTGTCTGGCCACCGTTAACTATCTGCAGGTTTTCTAGACGGTCAATTAAAAGCCCGTCTTCCCCGCTCTCCGTTGTAACGCTCTCTGCGGTCGCCGTGATACCGTTATTGAACGAGAAGAAAAGCTCGGGCTCATTCTCGAGAGTACGCTTTATACCCTTGTTGACATTGCTTCTCGCCTGAAGAAATACACGGACGTTTTGCTCAAGAAGTCGCGCTCCCCAACGATCGTAGATGCGCGCCAAATCGACACCCGGTATCGCAGCAAGGTAAACCTTGTTCTTGTCTTTCGGAGAGCTTGCGAGAAGGGCCCGAATCGGACCCGTCGGCAATTCGTTAAAGTCAATGAGCAGTCTCTCCAGCTCACGACCCGATTCAATAAGATTACCTATCCGTTCAAGATCCCAGACGTTGTAAACAACCTCTTTGCCAAGGACACTCCCCGTCTCTTTACCCGAAACCCTTTGGCTAAGTTTTTTGTTTGAAAGAAGATACAGATTAACTCGCTCGATTTCGTTCCAGCGAGCGTGAATTAAATCGGCGAGCCCAAACCCCGGATCCGTCGGCTCAAGAGATTCCCTAAATTGAGAATCCAATGCTTTGGTTACGAATTTCTCAAGCCGCCGAAAATCTGCCTCCATTTCAGAATTCGTTAATGTCAGCAAGCCAGTATCTTGGTTGAAGTCGAGGACAATGAGGCCAAGGACTTTTCTGCTTGACTCAAAAGGATCGCCACAGTAGCCATCAACCCTTATTCCAGTTCTCTGACAGAAGGCGGGGATGGCCTCATCGAATTCTCCCGCATCGCAAAGATAATCAGTGATGAGGTCAAAGAACGCATCGTTCTTATAGACTCCCTCTGAGTCCGCCTTATTCTTGACCTCTTGAAACAGTTCCTCCTGAAACGAAGTGGAATCTGTCATCTAATTCACCTCAATGCTTGGGTAATTGCGCTCTGATCAACTTCGTAATCAGAGCAGTAGCCAAGGTCGATTTTATATGTAACAGCCTTAACTCCAGGCGGACACGAACTGGAAACGATTCGCGGAAATCCATCCTTAACTTCATATGTTTCAGTTACGCCCTCGCTCCACAAGGTGTGGGAATAATCGTCTTCCGGAAAATACCCGGCATCCGACAGCTTCTCCTGAAAGTGCGCCAAATCCAATGGGCTGTCGAAGAGCATTTGAACATCGTTGACGACATCGGTAAGGCTGAATGCCGCTTTATCTTCATCCGTAGCGCTGTTCAACTCAACGACATATAAGAAGAGCCTTTCACTTTCGTTGGTGTTCAATTGCTCTTCTGACGATATTCCAATTTCCGAATTCGACGACCCTCGTTTGCTTTTCACCTCGACGAAAATCTGCCCGTAACCGAAATCGCGCTTAGAGCGTTCTGGCCCTGTCCAGCCACTCAAGGCATTCGACGGCTCGTAAATGGCAGCGGAAACCCGTTTAAGAAAAAGCAGCTCGCCGATAAGCCCTTTTTGTTGCTCGGCTGTGAGGGGACCACGCCCGGGCCTGAGAAACGAAGCCCATTTCTCGAGCCTCATGAAGGTCATCTTCCTCATCGCAACGGTGGGGGCTTTCTGCACCGAGTCGGCAATATCAAGACATAAGCGGAGAAATTGGGCTTTCATTTCCTGGTCTTGGAGCTCAAGCAGTATGGAGCGCTCCGATTCAATGTCTCGAATAGAGATGTTCTTAAACTTGGGAGGCTCCGGTGCCCCCGTCTCGCTGCTGTCATATTCGACAAGAAAAGCAGGGTGATTAGAGCGCCCCTTTGCCCAATAAATCCTTTTTGCATCGGGATTGACATCGGGTGCGACCATTCTCGTGTTGTAGTCGCCCCTTCCACGCGATCTAGGCAGCTCTTCCCACGGATTATCGCTAGTCGTCTTCATAATCATCATCGCTATCTTCGGGTTCCGGCATCATGTTCTCCAGTGCCACAGAATTAAAAACGTAAGTGACTGGTCGCGTTTGCTTATCGGTGTGCGGAAAACTGATGCTCCAGCCGAAAACGCATTCCTGAGCATCCCAGCTCTTCCACCAGGAAGGAGCTTCTTTTCCGGCCTCCTTCTTTTCTTTAATTTTGATTTCTCCAAATCGCATGCAAATCGGATGCAAAACCAGCAATGGCCGCCTCCTTATTTGACGATAATAGAGATCAGAACAGTTTTTCGCCTTGTCGCCGCTATGGTCTGCAGCATATCGTTCTTCCGCCATTTTCCTTTCTTCCGCACTTAAGCCAGCGGCCTCAACTCCACGACTGGATAAACGATGTTTCTCTCCGACAACAACGACATCATTGTTCGAAGCGCTACCGGGATATCTTTGCTCCATGCTGACCGTTCCATCAACAGGCAAATCGATTGGATCATTTGATCGAGAGCCATGTGCCAAGAGAACGTCCCATTCCTTCAGCTCGCCATCAAGCAGCCGTTCGTTGACGTAGCTTAGGATTGGAGCTTTTTGAGACTTTGGCGAAAGGCCATCTTCATTTTCATAGGCTTCTAGAAAAGCGGTAACAAACTTGACCGGAACCCCCTTATAAAGATATCTATAAGAGCCCCCGTCTTTGAAGTCCGCATACCCCTTTATTGCGCTAAGAAGGTCCCTGCATGCCGCCTCGTTATCGGCAACTATCTCCGCGTCCCTGTCAAATGCAATCGTTTCAACGAATCCCTCGTTTAAATCGATGGGGGCCTTTTCCTTTTGCCCGGCACCCATCTTATTTCTCGCGGTAACGGTCAGGGCATCAGGGCTCTGGCGTATTTTCAAAACGTAATTCTTTGGAGTGCGCTTAACTTGGCGCATGCTCCTTAGTTGATCGAACAGATTCTCCGTCGAATCGGCAACGTATTTGTACCAGCCCGCCGCCTCGTCGGTCATCCATACACGACAAAGATCCTCATACTGAGGCCTATATCCAAACCAACGAGCCATCTGCATCAGCGCATCATATGCTCTGGCGTTTCGCGAATAGTAAGAGACCGTTAACCCTTCAAGGGTTAAACCACGAGAAAGCCTATATCCGCCAACCGCGATAACTCGCTCGTTCCTGTTCTCATAGTCCAGAGCATCTCCTGAGTCTGTATTGATGCTCAGAACATGATAATCCGGGTCGTAGAGACGTGGCTGTATTTCGCTCCAGCCAAAACCGCAGCCTGCATATTCCAGCTCCCAAGTAGCTTTCAAATCCTTTAGGTGCGGAGAAGCCTCAAGCGCCTCCTCCGGGTTTAAGGCCCCATAGGATTTCGCCGCCGTATTCAGGTCGTTAAGGTAATCCTCAACTAGATTCCGCATGCAATTCTGCGGTTTCTTATAGGGAGATACATTGACCATCATCGTTGAATGGAAATTAGTGCCAAAACGAAGTGTCTTTATCGTCGTCGCCAATACAAAAGTACGAATTGCCGCCTTTAGACTAAGGGGAAGCATAAAGGGCTCAAAGCTACTTTTATGTTTTGCAGGAAGGACATCGTCCGCATCGTCAATGAAACGCAAGTGCTTGTGAGTAGGCTCGTCGTAATCTCCGAATACCTTTTTGGCACCGAAGTAGTCAGAGGACTCCTCAAGCGTATAAATAAAGTTGCTCGGGAAAAGGTCCTTGCCATACTCATCGCTGTCAACGCTAGGGTCGATCAAAACGTTAGCAAATGGCGTAGCAGTGTAGCCAACATAGCAGGCCTTATTGAATAGGTTAAGCAGGTTTCTTATCTGCCCATTGATTTTGGTCGGTTCATTCTCTCGCTTTTCGAGCTTGTATTTTCCGTTAATCGAAGCATTATCCGCTTCATCGTCAATGAGCAACAGAGGTTGATCCTGGCTATTGCTGGCATCCAGCCATTCAATTACCTGCTGGAGAGACTTACTATTCTTCTTAACAACAAACAAAAAAGGTTCGTTTGTTTGCGTCGGCTGGATGCACCTTAAAGCCTTAGCTCGTTCTGTACTAAAGTCTGCTTCTCTCGAGGTACAGGCAATTGGTCGTCGGGCTTGACTCCCCTTGCCAACGCCAACCGGTTCGACTGTGCTGTTCTCAATGTTAAAACCTGTAAAACCATCTTCAAGACGAGCTTGCGTCTGATTTCGCAGGACATTATGCACGCCGGCCATGACGATAATGATTCGATATCCCGCGTCGGCGGCGCGGGATATCAGCCCAATATAATTTGCAGTTTTTCCCGATTGAACGGATGCGACTACGAGGCCGCGTCTTGTAAAAGAGCCGCACTCTAAAGGATCGGCCATTAAGTCAAGGATGTTGCGACTGTCCCTATCTATCGACTTAACCGCGGCGGGCGCCCATTTCTTATCGCGCACCAAGTATCGCCTATAGCGATTCCAGTAGAACCATTCGATCGAGTCTTCTGCTTCACTCAACCAGGGATGGCTATCCTCATCCTTAAACTCAAAGCCAAGCTTTTTCTTAATCGTAAGCTCGCTACAATACTTCTCAACAAGCCTACGGACGATATCATCCTTGTCGCATTGTTTAGATACAGGGAAAATTCCGGCGAATGCAGTGTAGAACTGCGAATAGGTATCCGCAACATCCGCCTCTTCGGGAACGCCGTCATCGTTCTCTAGTTTATCTCTGGCGGAGTTGTCAATGTAATTGATGAACTGCTCTAGTGTGGCGTCCATTTAGCACTCCTCGATTCCCAAAATGGCAAGTACTTCATTCCAACGTGTGGCGAACAAGTCAACTGACCTCATAGTGGAGAGGATGTCATCCTCATCCTTCCCCATTTGTTTTAATGAGCCAAAGAAAGTGAGAACAGCATTACAAAAGTCATCGTCTTTCATCTCCTCAAAGCAAACTGACCCTTCGTTGTTCGACAGTTCGTAAAAAAGAGATTCCGTTGGGAATGACGATTCGACCAGCGAAAGAACAGTCTTGAAAGCAGCCCTCTGATCATCATCAAGAGATGAATTGAAGCTATCAAGAATTGGGTTTTTGCGATTAATGCAATAAAGGGTCTTGTCTCCAGTTTTTATCGCATTCCAAGCCGGATATACCTCAGGCCTCGTTAACCTAGCGCCGCGACGACGATAAACTCTTTTTGAAGGCGCACCAATATGAGCAATCAATTGTTTGATACTCGCCCTTACTTCTTCCGGAAGCTGAGCGGACACTTTCTTAACGTCAATTTTCCATGCTTCATCTTGGTTAACATCAATATCAATCTTCACGCGGCACAACTGGGTGAGAGCGGTTTTCTTGGCAATCCCAAACCAAGTTCCATGCAGTATCAAGCGCTTCGCGCGATAGAGAAAGACTCCCTGATTCTTTAAGTAACCGCCAGGAAGAGCAAACTTTTCATACTCTGCATCTGAAGCATAATTTGACCTATGCGGAAGAGTAAACGCCTGCATCGTAACGCCGGGACAAACATTTTCGACAGGCGATGGTTGCGTCGCCTGATTGCTAACATTAAATGGATCGATGGGGTCAAGCGTGCGATTATTCACATTGACCTTAATGCGCTTGAGCCCACGTTCTCCCGCTAAGTAACGATGAAATACAAGAGAGAGGTAATCTTGAGCCTCACTTATAATTCTGTCGTAATTGGCTTTTCCGGATCCATTTACCCCGGTTAGACGATCAAGTTTTTCCCATAGAACAAGCGTACCCGTCTCGTTCATCTCTCCAATAAACGGAATGGAGTCCGTTCTTTTCTGTTCCAAAACTGTCCATTTGTTTTCACTGGCAACAAGATCGAGATCCCACGTGAAGGCATTCACTTCACCGTTTTTCTTTGACACAACCGTCAGCCTTCTGCATTGTGAAAATGAAGCGGTTTTTAACCCGAGACCAAAACGCCCGAGATCGTTCAAATTCCGCTTGCACCTCGGATCAGTGCTACCGAGCCTCATGGCATGCATTAACTCATCTCTGCCAAGCCCCTCACCGTCATCAATGATTGCAATTCTGAAGTCATCAGAAGGAATAGCAAGGATTGAGATATTCCTTGCCCTCGCGGTAATAGAATTGTCAACAATATCAGCTAGTGCACTATTAAACGAATACCCAATATCTCTTAGGCTTTCAATTAAAATCCTCGGTTCGGGCTCAAGCTGCATCGATTCCATCCAAAGCCAATCTTACTAGCATCATAATCGATAAGTATAGCAGCGGCCATTAATCAATTATCACTTACCGGCACCCAAATCATGCGAACGGTAGCGCTACCGGCAATAACGTGACAGTCGCAGCACGATTATTCACGTTTCGGCGCTCATTTAAAACTGCCTTGCGGCATTCCTAACAGCCATCTTCAATGCGGCAGGCGTTTTGTACTTCACCATGTCCTCTGTTTCACATTACCCGTTCAGTACCATCAGCAAAGGCATCATCAGTCCGCGCCGCTTGGCGGTTTTAGAGTTCTCCTTTACGAATTCTTTCAGCCGCTGTATATCGAGCCCTCGCCCAAGCGCATCGTTATAGGCATCGATAATTAATGAGGGGTCCTCGCAATCGAGGCAAAGATCGACAAGCGTGCGCTCGGGCTTGGTTACCGGCAGGCCGTCGAGCCAAACGATATCCCGCTCGGCAATCTCGCGCTTTACAAAAGAAAGGGAATCGTTTCTCGTATTGATGCGCATGGGCGCGGTCATCCTGTAGGGGGGACAGATGGAAATCGCCCATTTGCTGCAGGTTCGCCGCAGTCGTACCGCTCACGGCGATGCCATCCCACTGGCGTTTTCTCTCCCACGCGCACAGGGAGGGATTGGTGAGCTTCCAAAGAGCGTTGAGCTCGTCGGTGTCTCGGCGCTGCGCGCCCGACATCCGGTAGGCACCGTGGCATATCCGCTCAAGACGCCCCACGCGGCATGAGTGCGCCAGCGCATCTCGAGAAATGTCCATGCGAGCCGCCTGAGCCGTGGTGAACACGCCCTCGCTCTCGGAAAGCTCGCTTATCGCCGTTATGTTGCTAAAGTACTTCATGTTGCATTTGTAGGATATTTTCATACTTTTGCAACGTGATTTGCATAACGCACAGGCGCAGTGCCTTGCTTAATCTGTTCCTGCCGCAGCGCTGTCGTTGAGAGGCCATCATTTTCCTCCCCTGGGACCATGCTGGCACCCCTAGCCGCTACGACCGCAGGCATGCCTATAATGAGACATGTTTCCTGATGAGAAAGGAATCCAGATATGGACGAAGCCAAGCTCGCCGATTTGAACCACATCCAGGACTTTTTCAACCGTGTCGATAGCGTGCGCAACAGTGCATCCCCGACCAAAAAGTTTCATATCGATCATCCAATAGGAATAGGCGTCAAGAACTTCATTGGATGGTGCAACGATTCCTGCGAGATCGGTTCCGAAAGCAGTAATAGCGCAGACGATGCCGAGACGTTGGGCGAAGCCATAGTCGCTCTGAATCAGCTTGACAACAGTGAGCTCGCTGCAATGGAAGCCGCTCTCAGGGAAGACGTATGGGGCGATTGGTGTGGAACCGAATGGAGACAAGCGAAGCAGGCAAAAAGACTCGGACCGACAATTAACATAATGAAAAATCACCCGGAAAACGCGGCCTTCTATCTTGTGCTCAGACACCGCACCGATAAGCAAAAGCATTACCGCTTTTATTTTGACGACGATACAATTGCAGAAGTCGATGCCTTCAAGCCCTTTACCGACAGCGCGCATGACAATTTAAATCAGCAATGGCATGTGCTCATCTCCGTGCTCGCATACCTCGATGTCGCTCACGCTTTAAGCAGTGATCAGCACGAATACCATTGCCTGTATCAACATTTTAAATCGCGGGACATGGGCGATTTAAGTGCATTGCATCTACAGTTATTGTGTTCCCCTAACCAGCCTGAAAACAGGCGCATCAAGCTACAGCTTGTTAAACCGAAGACGGCCCCAAAGCCCTGGACAATAACATATCGCTCGGAAGCGATGAATGGTTGGCTTAAGGAAGCACTGCGTAGGTTGGCAGACAAATAATCGCCCGTCAACCTACTCCAGCCCTTGCCCGCTGTACTTCCCTGTCTCTGAGTCGTAGTTCAGCACGACGACCTCACCGTGCTGAACTACGTTCCCGTCAATGTAGAAATGGCTGGCTCCGTCATACCAGATACCGCGGTAGCCTGCGATGCCCGAAGCCGCTTCGGTATTGATGTGCCCGGCGATAACATCCAGGTAGAACTTACGCCCCACGTAATCGGGCGGCATCATGGTAAACGACTCGGCAGACGTGCCCATCTTCCAATACTCCCCGGCATCCTCTTCAATACCGGCGTGCACAAAAACCTGGCCGAAGGGGCTCTCGTAAAAATAAGGGAGCTTGCGGACCCACGCGATGATGTCCGCATGCTCGGCCTTCATGCTCTCGACCGTAAAGGCGTACGCTTCCTCGAACTCCCTGAGCCTCAACAGATGCTTAACGTGCTTGAATGCCTCGGCATCTAAGAAGCTCTTAGCCGTTGCCAGATTGCTGTCGGCAAGTATCCATGCCTGCGTGAAATTGGGATCGTTCACCTCGTCAATGTACTCAAGGAACATCCCCTCATGGTTGCCACGCAGTGCCACGACGCGATCGCCGTAACGTTTTTGCAGGTCCATGATGAGCTCAAAGACGCCAAGCGAATCGGGGCCTCGATCGCAGTAATCGCCAAGTAAGACCAGCTTGAAGTCCTGGGCATCGAGGTCGATGGTGGATAGCGATGCCTTAAAGGCGTCCAAACACCCGTGAATGTCACTCATAGCGTAGATATGCACCTATGACCCCCTGTTTGCGTCGGGACCCCGCTCGTTTGCGCCATACGGCACGGCGACCCCTCTGATTTCGCGGGCGGCAGGCAACTTTGCCCCGTCACGCCCTTAACGTTGGTAATAAGTATATCTCGCCGTGCGGACACAAATTTACCCTTACGCCCCGGGCGCCCGGCCCGCACTTGCCTCAAAGACTGCCTGTGCCCACACCACCCAAAAACTCATCCAGCATTAATCTTGGCTCAAGAATCGCTTAATCTATAACCTGCACTATAGAGTTCGACCAAGGGCGGGGCGGCGCCGCGCGACGCAGGCCGCCGAACGCAACGCTCGCGCCCGGGCAGATCGCCCGACGTCGCGCCCATCGAACGAAAGGACAGGTCATGGACGACCTCGAAAAAGTTGAAACCATCCGCACCAAGCGCAACGTGAGCTACACCGATGCCAAGGCCGCGCTCGACGCCGCCGACGGCAACGTTCTGGATGCCATCATTTGGCTTGAGTCGCAGGGCAAGACCCAGACCACATCGGCGCATGCCGCCACCGAGTCCGCACCAGTCGATGAGCCCTCTGCCGAGATGGTCGCCGCGCAGGCCGCCTACGAAAAGTCGAGCGAAAAGACCGACTTCTCCAAGAAGATGGACAGCGTGTGGGAGTACCTCAAAAAGCTCTTCCGCCTGAGCCTGGACACCAAGTTTATCGCCACGCGCCGCGATGCGATCATCCTCAACATTCCCATCCTGATCCCCATCATCGCCTTGTTTGCCTGGGGCGCCACGATATGGTTGATGCTGCTTGGCCTGTTCTTTGGCATGCGCTACCGCATCGACAGCGACGGCGATGTGCCCGGCAGTATCAACAACCTTATGAATCACGCCGCCGACGCCGCAGACGACATCAAGCAAAATCTCAACGACGACAAGTAATCGCAGACGGGGGCACGTATGGCACGAATCCTGATTGTAGAGGACGAGGAGAAAATCGCCCGCTTTGTGACGCTCGAGCTGGAGCACGAGGGTTACCAGGTAGAGCACGCCGCCGACGGCCGCACCGCCGTGGACCTGGCGCTGGAGCGCGACTACGATCTGATTCTGCTCGACGTACTGTTGCCGCAGCTCAACGGTATGGAAGTGCTGCGGCGCATCCGCAAGCACAAGGATGTGCCGGTGATTATGGTCACCGCGCGCGATGCCGTGATGGACAAGGTGGCTGGGCTCGATGCCGGCGCCGACGATTACCTGACCAAGCCGTTTGCGATTGAGGAGCTGTTCGCACGGATCCGCGTGGCGTTGAAGCGCTCGGAGGCCATGCGGGCGGCTTCGGGCGTAGCTGGCGTCGGCGCCGGAGCGGGCATGGCGGGCGTCGCGGGCGAGAAGGCCACCGCGATGCCCCCGGCCAGTGACATGGCCCAGACCCCTGCCTCGCCCTCCCCTGCCACACTCACCGTGGGATCGGTTTCGCTCGACCCCGACCGCCGCGAAGTCACGGTCGGCGGCTCGCCCATCGCGCTCACGGCCCGCGAGTTCGACGTCCTCGCCCTGCTTATGGCGCACGCCGGCACCGTGCTCACGCGCGAGCGCATCGCGCATGAGGCGCTAGGCTACGACTACGTGGGCGATACCAACAACGTCGATGTGCACATCGCACATTTGCGCGCCAAGATCGAAGACGCTGGCGGCGCCCGCATCATCCAGACCGTGCGCGGGGTGGGCTATGTCTGCCGCGCATAACGCCGAGGCCAAGCGCGTCACCTCCATCGCCCGCGCCATCAACTGGGGCTATATGTGGCGCCGCTTGATGAGCTACGTCTGGCTCGATCTGTTGCTGATGGTGATTGCGGCGGCGATCCTCGTCTATGGATACAACCAGACGCTGCCCGACAGCGCGTTTACCGCAGGCTGGATTCCCGGCGCCACCGTTCACGGCATGTCGCTGACGCCCGCACGCGGCTGGGACCTGACAACGCTCACCTATACCGTCGAGTTTGCGCGTACCACCAAGACCTTCCCCCTCGCGCAGGACCTCGTCGCGCTATGGCCTCTCTACCTTGTCGTTATGGGTTGGCAGGTCATCAGCGTGCTCAACATGCTCGGCGGCGCCCGCCGCGTGCGCCGCACCATGGCGCCGCTCAACGACCTTGCCTTGCGCGTGGACGAGCTCGGCCGTATGCAGCTCTCCGGCGGCAAGATGGAAACGCTGGAACAGGCCATCGAGCGCGCAAGCGTCGACTCGCCGAGCGTCACCACCGGCGACGCCGACCTGGCAAGCATCGAGGTCGCACTCAACCGCCTGCTGCGCCAGATGCAAGAGGCCAAGCTGCAGCAGATGCGCTTTGTCAACGATGCGAGCCACGAGCTGCGCACGCCCATCGCGGTGATTCAGGGCTACGTGAACATGCTCGACCGCTGGGGCAAAGACGACCCGGACGTGCTGGCAGAATCCATCACCTCGCTCAAAGCCGAAAGCGAGCATATGCAGGAGCTCGTGGAACAGCTGCTGTTTTTGGCACGCGGCGATGCCGGTCGCACCGTGCTGCGGCGCGCGAATACCAACCTGGCTGCACTGGTCGGCGAGGTTTGCGAAGAATCACAGATGATCGATGCCGGGCACACGTATCGACTGGCCTTTGACGCTGCGCTTGTCAGCGACTCGCGCTGCGATGCGTCCGTCGATGTGGCGCTTGTAAAGCAGGCTCTTCGCGTGATCGTGCAGAATGCCGCCAAGTACTCGGATGCGGGAACGCCCATCTCGTTTGGCGTAGCGCCGGATGCGGGCATGGGCACGATCGACATAAGCGTTGAGGACGAGGGTATCGGCATGAACCAGGAATCCGCAGCTCACGCGTTCGAGCGGTTCTACCGCGCCGACAACGCGCGCGATGCCGGCGCGCAGGGCTCGGGTCTGGGGCTTGCCATTGCCAAGTGGATCGTCGATAGCCATGGCGGTGTCATCGGTGTGACCTCGGTCGAAGGGGTCGGCAGCCGCTTTACGATTCGCCTGCCACGGTAGGGATGCCCCCTCGTGGATCGAGGTCTAATACTTTTCCCGAGAAGTGAACGACCATATTCGGACCCCCGAAGCATCCGCATTTTTCGGCCGCAAAATCGCAGGATTCCAGCATCGAAACTGCAGGAAACGATGCCCTTAAAGTGTCGATGCTTCGGGGGGGGCTGATTTGTCTCGTTCACTTCTCGGAAAAGTATTAGACTTCGGTTTTTTGACCGTTGCAAAAGTCGATCCCTCGGCATAAATAAAGGGATAAGGCCATACGGCCCTATCCCTTTTTGCTAACTAAAGCAGCTCGTGCGCTACTCGCGGCACAGGTGCACGGCGAAGCCGGCGAACTCGCGCTTAAAGTACACGAGCTTGGTGCTACCGTCGGGCAGCAGCGCGCGCGACTCCTCGTTGACCTCGAGCCCGCGCTCGGCAAACCACTTCTCGGCCGCATCGATGTCGTTGACGGCAAAGCCAATGTGGCCCTTGGTGCCACGACCGTTCTGCTTCATAACCTCGACCAGCGAATCGTTAAAGTACGAAACCGGGGTCTCGATAACGGGCAGGCCCATCATCGTCGAGAACAGCTCCGCGATCTCCAAGGCGTCTGCCGGGTCGGCAGCGTTAATGCCCACATGGGCAACGCGCATACCAAAGAGCTCTACCGGATTGGCGTTCTGCTCACTCATGCAGGCAGCGCCTACTGAGCCATGACGTCAAGAACGGCCTTCTCGGCGGCAACGCGGTTCATGCCGGTCATGAAGGGCACGCCGCTCACGTACGGGCAGGTGAGGCCCTCGGGGGCAACGGTGGTGGCGATCAGCAGGTCGGCGCCCTCGTCGCAAGCGTCCTTGGCCTCGGAGATGGCGCACTGCACGATCTCATACTTGTCGGCGTAACCGTTGGCGTCGAGCAGGGTGGCGACCTTCTGGGCAACGAGCGTGGAAGTAGCAGCGCCAGCACCGCAAGCCAAAACGATTTTCTTCATAGGTAATGTCTCCCTTCATGGTTTACTTTAGGTAAGTGTACCGCAGCGAGCGATGGCACTCGGCCTCGATGAGCTTTTATGCCAGTTTGCTTGCGCGCTGCGTATAATACATCCAGTACGTGTTGTCATACCGCTCGCTTTATGAGCGACTAAGGACCCTAATATGCCCGATTCCCGCACACTCTGGACCGCCGTCGTTATCATCTGTATCGCCGTGTCGGTGTTCTTTAGCATCAAAAAACGCACCACGTTTAAGCGCCTGCAGCAGTTGATGGCTGCCAAACAGTGGGACGAGTTCGATCGTTTGCTCGACGGCAAACTCACCAGCATGCTGTACCCGCGCTACAACCGCGACTACCTGCGCCTGAACTCCTATCTGTTGCGCGAGGACCACGAACACGCCAACGAGATGTTCGACCTGTTGCTGGGACTCAACCTGCCCAAGATGCAGCGCGTCGACCTGGTGATCAAAGCCTTTAACTACTACGTTGGCCAGGAGGACCGCAAAAAGTCCAAGGAGTTGCTGCACGAGATCAAGGGCTTTGAGGGCGGTCAGGCCGAGGCAGTCACACACGAATGCCAGCTGATGTACGACACGATGATCCTCAAGCGCCACAACGACATTCCCGAGCTGGAGCGCATGCTCGAAGAGGCCGGTGACGACAAGGTCAAGAGCTGCCGCCTGGAATACCTGCTGGCCCTGCAGTACAAGAACAAGGGCGACGAGGCCAAGTTTGCCGAGTACTTGGAAAAGTCGGGCCAGCACTCGATGGCTGTCAACGCGTAACGGGCGGCTTGTGCTAGACTTCTAGTCTCACGGGGGCGTGGCGGAATTGGCATACGCAGGAGACTTAAAATCTCTCGCCGCAAGGATTGTGGGTTCGAGTCCCACCGCCCCTACCATTGGCTTTTACGGGCCCGTATCTCCCAGGGATGCGGGCCCGTTTCTTTTGCACGCCGGTGGGGCTCGAACCCGCGAGGGGGCGAGCGTTAAGCGAACGCGGAGCGTTTGTAGCGAGCCGGCGAGGGCGCCGGCAGGCGACCGAGGCCGGTGCGTATTTGCTGCGCAAATTCGCAGACGTCCCACCGCCCCTACCACGCATTGTTTACGAGCCCGTGTCCCCCGGAGACGCGGGCTCGTTTCTTGTGGATGCCGACACGGATGATAAGTTGCGGTGGAATAGTTCCTGTTTTGACTGGTTACCAGCTCATTTAAGAACTTTTTCACCGCAACTTAGATTGGCACTCCCACATTTTTCGATGGAAAAACGTGGTTGTCTCGCACATTTTCCGATGGGAAAACGTGGTTGTCTCGCACATTTTTCCGATGGGAAAACGTGGTTGTCTCGCACATTTTCCGATGGAAACGCCCAAATGGTCTTATACTAGCCGAGAGGGTTGGGAGGCAATATGCAACGACAGCTTATGAGTGAACTTATCGCTTGGAAATCAAGGGCGAATCGCAAACCTCTCTTGCTTAAGGGAGCCCGCCAGACAGGAAAGACTTGGCTTCTTAACGAATTCGCAAGCCAGCAGTATCGAAGCGTCATTCGTTTTGACTTTATGCTCGAGCCGAGCACACGCTCGCTGTTCGATGGGGACCTCGACCCCAAGCGCATCATCTCCCAGATAGAGCTCCTACGTGGCCAAACCGTAACGCCGACAGACACGCTCATCATCTTCGACGAGATCCAAGAGGCGCCACGCGGGATCACCTCGCTCAAGTACTTCAACGAGCTTGCACCCGAATACCACATCGTAGCAGCCGGTTCCTATATGGGCCTCGCGCTCCGACGCGAAAACGAGTCATTTCCCGTCGGCAAAATCGACCAGCTCACCATGCGTCCCATGGGGTTTGCCGAGTTCGTTCGCGCCGTCGACGGCAACCCGCTCGCCGACGCCATCCTTGCCGCAGACATGAACCTTCTAGCAAACGTCACCGAAAAGCTCGTGCACTTGCTCAAGGAATACCTTGTTGTCGGTGGTATGCCCGAAGTTGTCTCCGCTTTCGCCGAGACACGCGACTTCATTGAAGCCCGAAGGCTTCAGCAGCAAATCATCGAGGCTTACGAATCCGATTTTGGCAAACATGCACCCGCCCGCATCGTCGAGCGCATGAGGTTGGTTTGGAAATCCCTTCCCGGCCAGCTTGCCAAGGAGAACAAGAAGTTTGTCTATGGCGCCCTTCGCCCTGGAGCGCGCGCACGCGATTTTGAGGAAAGCCTCCAGTGGCTCACGGACTACGGAATCGTTCATAAGGCGCCACGTGTTTCCGCTCTAAAGGCACCGCTCTCGAGCTACGAAGACCTCTCGGGCTTCAAACTGTTCTGCATCGACACCGGCATCCTCGGAGCGCTCTCCGGTCTCTCTCCGGCCATCGTTCTTAACGGATCCGCTGTTTTTACCGAGTTCAAAGGTTCGCTGACCGAACAATACGTCGCGCAGGAGCTTTTGCTCCAAGACAAAACTCCCGTGTATTGGTCCTCTACCTCTGGCAATGCCGAAACCGACTTTGCCATCGACCATGCGGGAACCGTGCTTCCGCTTGAGGTCAAGGCGGCAGAGAACCTTAAAGCGAAGAGTCTGAAAATAGCCTGCGAAAAATTCAAACTCGAGCGTTGCGTGAGGAGCTCTCTGGCGGCATATAGAGACGAGGACACGCTCGTCAATATTCCGCTTTGGGAAATTGGGCAAATCGACAAACTGGCATAAAGGCTGCGGAGGCGCTCAGCAAGGACTGTCCCCAGGTGCCGGCAGAAAAAAACGTCCCTAGGTGCCGGCTGTTGAGTTGCGGTGGAATAGGGACTGGTTGGGGCCCGAAAGGGCGATTTTAGTCCGCATTTCACCGCAACTTATGAGGGGATGGTTAAAGGGCGCTCAGGCTCGGGGTCCAGGCGATGGTGGGAGTCGCGCCGTCGAGAACCTCGTTGATGGCGGCGGCCATGCCGGCGAGGAGGCTGTTCTCGCTTACGGTGAGCGCATCGTAGCCACCGGCGCGCATGAGCTCGCGAATCACCACGGCGCCGGCCAGAATCACGCCCGCGCGCTTGGGCTGCACGCCTGGCAACGCGGCAATGCTCTCCACGTCCAGCGTGGACATGCGCTCGATAGCGGCAGAAATCTGCTCCATCGAAAGCTCGCGCAGGTGCACAAAGCTCGAGTCGTACGGCTCCAGTTCGTGGACCAGCGCCACGAGCGTAGTGACGGTACCGCCCACCGCGACCAGGCGCTCTGCACGCTCATAATTGCTCGGCAGGCCCTTAAAATAGGCGGAGAACTGCTCGCCCGCCCACGCGGCGGCAACCGCAAGCTCGCCGTCCGCGGGCGGCAGCGCCGAGAAAAACCGCTCCGTCACGCGACGGCAACCGATGTCCAGTGAGCGCGTTCCCTCCAGCGCAAAGACCCCGCGCTCAGGCGCATAGACGCCCGTCGCGAGCTCCGTGGAGCCACCGCCCGAATCGGCGACGATGATGCGCTCGCCAGCAAAGTCGTGTGCCACGCCAAAAAACGTCAGGCGCGCCTCGACCTCGCCCGGAATCACCTGCGGTTCGAGCCCCAGATCGCGCAGACCGTCCAGCAGCAGCGCGGCATTGGACGCATCGCGCGCGGCACTCGTGCAGGTGGTGCAGACGCAGGCGGCCCCAAAGGCACGTGCATCATCCACAAACATGCGACACGCATCGAGCACACGCTCGACAGCCGCCTCGCAAAAGCGACCCGTCGCGTCCACGCCCTCGCCCAGGTCGGTAATCTCGGTATGCTTGGACGATTCCACGATCGCCCCGCCCTCGACCTGGGCCAACACCAGTCGCGACGACACCGTTCCCAGGTCGATCGCGGCCACCTTATATCGTTTGCAATCTGCCATTGCGGGCTCCCCTCCGGGCGCTACTCGCCTACTCGCCGCTGGACGCGACCGTCTGGCCCTCGACGCCGTTAAATCCAAACAGCATATCGAGCGTCTGGATGTACCACGGTGCGTCCTTGCCGACCTCTTCGATCTCTTTGGCCACTTCACTGGCCTTCTTGGCGTTTGAGGACTTTTTGCTCGACGACGAATCCGAATCATCGTCCAGGCCCAGCACTTCAATCCTCTTCTCGCCGGGCATCGCCATGCCCAGTTCCCGTGCCCGATCCTTAATGCCCTCTTCCGAGAACCACTTGTCAGTGTCTTTTTTCATCTCATCTTTGTATTGCTCGCGAATCTCGACCTGCTTGGCCAAGATGTCGTTCGAGCGTTTTGCAACGTACAGGTCGCGCACGGGGAAATACAGGCTCACGAGCGCCAGAGCCACCACGATACCGATAAACAGCGGACGCAGAGAGCCATGCGTAAAGTCATAGATCGCCTTGACCACCGCATTGTCGTTGGCGTAGCGCATAAAGTCCGAGCCCGAAAGACGGCTCGAAGGCCTGCTCGACCTGTCGTGCGTCTGGGCCGAGGGACGCGACGCATGTGTCGAACGTGCCGGGCGCACCGGTCCATCTGCCAAGGTATTTGATTGAGCATTGGGGCGCGAGGTACTTGCCGGGCGCTGCGTGGAGCGGTCGGCGCCGGCATAAGCGGACCCACCGAGCTGCACCGTGCGTGCACGGCGAGGCGACGGCTCGCGTGAACCGGCGGAATAGTACCTGTTGTCGTAAATCTGATCCATGTGCGCCTTGTGCGGTTGAGGTTTGTTTGCGCTAAGTCCTTTAGTTATAGCACGAGCGCCCGCACCGCCTTCGCCAGCCTTTGCTCGACATAAAAAAGGCGCTGAGCCATATGGCCCAGCGCCCACAGCGCTTTGCGGCGTCCAGCCAAGGCGGGGCGGAACCGAGTCAGCCTCCTCCTCGCCAAATTCGCCCGTTTAGCGAATGTTGTAGAACGCGGCCTTGCCGGCGTAGTGCGCGCTGCCCTCGAGCTCGTCCTCGATACGGATGAGCTGGTTGTACTTGGCGATGCGGTCGCTACGGCACGGGGCGCCCGACTTGATCTGGCCGGCATTGACGCCCACGACCAGGTCGGCGATCGTGGAGTCCTCGGTCTCGCCGGAGCGGTGGCTCACGATGCAGGCGTAGCCGGCCTCCTTGGCGGTCTCGATGGCCTCGAGCGACTCGGTGAGCGTGCCGATCTGGTTGACCTTGACCAGGATCGCGTTGGCGGCGCCCAGCTTGATGCCCTTCTTGAGGCGCTCGGTGTTGGTGACGAACAGGTCGTCGCCCACCAGCTGCACCTTGTTGCCAATGCGGCGGGTCAGCTCGACCCAGCCGTCCCAGTCCTCCTCGGCCATGCCGTCCTCGATGGAGATGATGGGATAGGTGTCGACGAGCTTCTCCCAGTAATCGACCATCTGGGCACTCGTGTACTCCACGCCCTCGCCCTTGAGTTCGTACATGCCGGTCTCGGCGTTGTAGAACTCGGTCGAGGCCGGGTCCATGGCGTACATGAAGTCGACGCCGGGCTTAAAGCCGGCCTTCTCCACGGCCTTGGTGATGTACTCGAACGGCTCGGCGTTGGTCTTGAGGTTGGGGGCAAAGCCACCCTCGTCGCCCACGCCGCCGCCTAGGCCTGCCTCGTGCAGCACGCCCTTGAGGGTGTGGTATACCTCGGCGCACCAACGCAGGCCCTCGGTAAAGCTCGGGGCGCCCACCGGCATGATCATGAACTCCTGGAAGTCGACGTTGTTGTCGGCATGCACGCCGCCGTTGAGAATGTTCATCATGGGCGTGGGCAGCAGGTGGGCGTTGACGCCACCCAGGTACTGGTACAGCGAAAGACCCGCCGACTCGGCAGCGGCGCGGGCAACTGCCAGCGACACGCCCAGAATGGCGTTGGCGCCGAGCTTGGTCTTGTTGGGGGTACCGTCCGCGGCAATCAGCGCGGCATCGACGGTGCGCTGATCGAAGGCGTCGAGGCCCACGACGGCGTTAGCGCACTCGTTATTGACGTGCTCGACGGCCTGCGAGACGCCCTTGCCCAGGTAGCGACCCTTGTCGCCATCGCGCAGCTCGCAGGCCTCAAAGGCGCCGGTCGAAGCGCCCGAAGGCACCATCGCGCGGCCGAAGCTGCCGTCCTCGAGCACGACCTCGACCTCGACGGTGGGGTTGCCGCGGCTGTCGAGTACCTCGCGACCGTAGACGTCCAAAATATCGCTCATGTTGTCTCCCTCTCACTTGGAAACGTAATGGATGCAAGCGACCGGCTGACCGCACACCGTCGGTGCGTCTCCGTAAGTTAGCCATGTCGCACTTTTTGCATTATGCCCTAAGTTAGCCAAGGGATACACTTGATTTTCGAAAAAATTAGCGGGAACGATGAGGCGTATCAGCCCGTCGTTCCCGCAGTCTTACTCCTCCGCCTTGGCGGCATCCCAGAGGTCGTTAAGGCCGTGGGTTGAAAGCTCAGCCAAATCCACATGGGCGTTGGCCGCCATCTGCTCCATCGCAGCCCAGCGACGGCGGAACTTGGCCGTGCTCGCGCGCAGGGCGCTCTCGGCGTCAATCCCCTCTTTGCGCGCGACGTTGACCAAGGCAAAGAGCAGGTCGCCAAACTCCATCTCGCGCTCGGGCGAGCCGGGAGCCTCGGCCTCAAACTCGGCACGCTCCTCAGCGACCTCGTCCCACACATCCTGGACCGTCTCCCACTCAAAGCCCACGGCCGCCGCCTTGCGCGACACCTTCTGAGCTTGCATCAGCGCCGGCAGGTGCGTGGGCACGCCGTCGAGCAGGCCTTCGGGCGCAGCCTCGTCCGCCGCCACAGCCTTGTCCTTGGCAGCCTTCTCGGCAAGCTTGACCTCATCCCAGATCTTGAGCACCTCGTCGGGGTTGTCGGCATCCGCATCGCCAAACACGTGCGGGTGGCGGCGAATGAGCTTGGCGTCAATATCGCGTGCCACGTCGGCCAGCGTAAACTCGCCGGTGTCCGCCGCAATCTGCGCATGCAGCACCACCTGCATGAGCACGTCGCCCAGCTCCTCGCGCAGATGCGTGGCATCGTCGGCCTCGATGCAGTCGAGCGCCTCATAGGCCTCCTCGATCATGTTCTTGCCAATGCTACGGTGCGTCTGCTCACGGTCCCACGGACAGCCGTCGGGCTGACGCAGGCGCCAGATGGTCTGCACCAGATGCTGCAGCTCGGCCGACGCGTCGACCAGCGTGGACAGGTCACGCGAGCCCTCGGCATTTTGCTGAGCCATGTGCTGCGCCATGGTTATTCCTCCTCCAGGATCACGTGACGGAACGCGCCGCCCTCGTAGATGCCGTAGCTGTGCGTACCGTCCTTGGGAATGCTCACGCTGCCGGGGTTGAAGAGCCACAGGCCCGGGTGCGCCTCGCTTGCCTCGTTAACCTTGATATGCGTGTGGCCGTAGACGAGCGCGGAGCCTTCGGGCAGCGCGGGCGCGTGGTCGACGCTGTTGTGCATGCCGGCGCCAAAGACGTGGCCGTGCGTCAGGAACAGCTCGCGGCCGGTCTCGTCGAACAGCGTGGCGTAGTCGGCCATGACGGGGAAGTCGAGGACCATCTGGTCGACCTCGGCGTCGCAGTTGCCGCGCACCGCGATGATGCGGTCGGCCAGGGCGTTGAGCAGCGGAATCACACGCTTGGGGGCATAGTCGCGCGGCAGGTCGTTGCGCGGGCCGTGGTAGAGCAGGTCGCCTAGCAGCACGATGCGGTCAGGCTGCTCGGATTCGATGGCGGTGCAGAGGCGCTCGGCCCAGTATGCCGAGCCGTGGATGTCGGAGGCGATGAGGTATTTCATGGGGAGTCCTTTCAGAGTGGGGTTGATGAGGGCTGAATACGAGGTCTGGCGGATATGGAGCCCATCTACCGTGTTACTAGAATCGCAGCGCCACGCTCTGAGCCGTTTGCATCACGCGTTGGAGCGGCACGCCATGTTCGCGGGCAAGACGGGCGCAATCCTCGTACTCGGGAGCCGCGCGCTCGCTGCCGTCGGGCAGGGTCGCCACCTTAACGGATACCTCGCCCCAAGGCGTTGTCACCTGCTCGAATCGGCGCGGCAGGCAAACGCGTTCCATCACCTGGCGACGAACGGCGTTGGTCGTGGTCTCCAAAAAGATAATCGTCTGTAGGCACTCGATATCCTCGTGCGAGCAGATCACCTGCAACTGCCATCCGGGGCGGCCCTTTTTGCAGTAGAGGGGCAGCCAGTGCACCTCGCGGGCGCCGGCCTCGCGCAGGCGGTCGGCGGCATAGGCGAGCACCTCGGGCGACGCGTCATCGATGTCGCACTCCAGCTTGACGATAGTTTCGGGCGCATCGGTCTCGCGGGACAGCGGAGATGTACTTCCACGTTGCATACGGTCCGAATCCTTTCCGCGCGGGCTCGTTTTATTCACCCAAACGCTAGCACATCGGACGTGGCACAGGCGTGACTTTCGTCCGTCGCCGCCCTCACCCCTATCCAAACGTGTACGTCAGCCTCCAAACATGTCATTTTTTGTCGGTTTTGGAGGCTGACGTACATGTTTTGGAGCGGGGCCGCGCACGATCAGAATTGCGCTCGCACTCCGTCCACCACAAAGTTCACTACACTCAACAATTTTGAACTTTCTACGCAGTTCATCGGCCAAAAAATTACCCTCGGCATACTTACAGGCTGCACGATGCTACTCTAGTTGCATTTGGCTAACTAAGCGGCTGCCGAGGACCCCGACCGGCACCGTTACGGCATAGGAGGTTTCATGTTCGAGAAGCGGCTCTTCTCCCTGGTTCCGCAGGCAACGCCCTGCATTATGGCAAGCGTCCTGTTTAAGTGGATCGCGCTCATGGCAAACATCACGGTGATGTGGGTGCTTGCGCGCATCTTGGGCGGCATCGTCACGGACGGCCTTTCCACCGCGCTCGCCGTCGATGCCCTCGCACAGGCGACCTTGCCGCTCGCCGCCGCCATCATCGCGCGCGCCGCCTCCATCTACCTGGCCCAACGCGCCGGCGACAGGGCCGCGTTCGAGGCCGTCCGCCGCGTGCGCTCGCTCGTCTACGACAAGCTCACCGCACTCGGCCCCTCCTACACCGAGACCGTCCCCACCGCCGAGGCCGTCCAGACCAGCGTCGAGGGCGCCACGCAACTCCAGGTGTACTTTGGCGGCTACCTGCCGCAGCTCTTCTTTGCCGGCTTGGCACCCATCACGCTGTTTGTACTGCTCGTGGGCCAGGCGGGTCTTCCTGCCGCGCTGCTGCTCGCCTGCGTTCCGGTCATCCCCGTCTCCATCATGATGGTCATGCGCAACGCCAAAAAGATCGGTGCCGAGTACTGGGGCAGCTATGTCGATCTGGGCGGCATGTTCCTGGAGGCCGTGCAGGGTCTCACCACCCTTAAGGTCTACCAGGCCGATCGCAGCTGGCACGAGCGCATCAACGCCGAGTCCGAGCGTTTCCGCACAGCGACCATGCGCCTGCTGGTGATGCAGCTGCGCTCCATTTGCGTAATGGATCTGGTCGTCTACATGGGCGCCGCGCTCGGCATTATCGTAGCCGCGCTGCAGCTCGCCACGGGCAAGATTGGCTTTGAGGCGGCCTTCCTCATCGTCTTTCTGTCGCAGGAGTTCTTTTTGCCCATGCGCCGCCTGGGATCGCTGTTCCACACAGCCATGAACGGCATGGCCGCCTCGCGCCGCATGTTTGGCATTTTGGATACGCCAGAGCCCGAGCGCAGCGATGTTGAGCTTGACGGTCGCGGCGATATCGAGCTCGCGGGCGTGAGCTATGCATACGGCGACCGCACGGTGCTGGACAGCGCCAGCGCGACCATTGCGCATGGCTCGCTCGTGGCACTCGTGGGCGAAAGCGGCGGCGGCAAGTCCACGCTCGCGGGGATTATCGCAGGCCGCAAGGACGCCTACCGCGGCAGCGTGCGCATTGGCGGCGTTGAACTGCGCGATGCCACGGCCGCCTCACTCATGCACGCCGTCACCCTGGTGCCCACCAACGGCTACCTGTTTGCCGGCACCCTGCGCGACAACCTGCTGCTCGCCCAGCCCAACGCCACCGACGCCGAGCTTTTGCGCGCGCTCGACCGCACGCGCGTGGCGGCCTTTGTGCAGGCCAACGGCGGGCTCGACATGGTGATTAACGAGGGCGGCACCAACCTTTCGGGCGGCCAGCGCCAGCGCGTGTGCATGGCCCGCGCCCTGCTGCATGACTCGCCGATCTATGTGTTTGACGAGGCTACGAGCAACGTCGATGCCGCAAGCGAGGCCGCGATCGGCGAGGTCATCGCGTCGCTCGCAGGCGAGCACACTGTAATTGTGGTGGCGCACCGCCTGTCGACGATCGTAGACGCCGATCAGATCCTGGTGCTGGAGCGTGGCCGTATTGCCGAGCGCGGGACTCACGGCGAGCTCTTGGCCACCGCGGGCGTCTATGCACGCATGTGGGATAGCCAGGAACGGCTCTCGGCATATGCGTATGCGGAGGATGATGCCGAGGATGCTGGCGCGGATGAGGCTGTTGACGGCAGCACCGCCCGTACCGATGGCCTCAACGGTGCCGGCTCGTCTTCCGCTGCCGCGGTGCCTGACTCCGGCCGCGCCCGTCGCTCGGCGCCGTCCATCATGTGGCGCATGATGGGGCTCGTCCGACCGCTTGCCTGCTGGCTTGTGCTAGCCGTCGCGCTGGGCAGCATTGGCATGCTCACCGCCGCGTTCGTGCCGGCCTTTGGCGCCCTTGGCCTTATGGCCGCGCTGGGCCGCAACGCCTTGGGGCTTGGTCTTATCGTCACATGCGCGGCCTGTGCCGCCTGCGGCATCGCGCGCGGGCCGCTCCACTACGGCGAGCAGCTCTGCAACCATTACATCGCATTCCGTCTGCTCGCACACATTCGCGACCTGGTGTTTGGCGCCCTGCGCCAGCTCGCCCCCGCCAAGCTCGAGGGCCGCGGCAAGGGCGAGCTCGTGAGCCTGGTCACCTCGGATATCGAGCTGCTCGAGGTCTTCTACGCGCACACCATCTCGCCCATTGCCATAGCTCTGGTCTGCACCGTTGTGTTTGAGGGCTTTTTGCTGGCTGTGAGCCCCGAGCTCGCGGGCATCGCGCTCGTGGCCTACGCGGTCCTGGGCGTGCTGCTGCCCCTGACCTCGGCCAAGGCATGCGGCACCACCGGCCGCCAGAGCCGCGAGGGCGCCGGTAAGCTGGGCGCCTTTGTACTCGACAGTCTGCGCGGCGCGGGCGAGACCATCCAGTTTGCCGGTGGCACCGATCGCAGCCGTGCCCTGGGCAAGCTGACCGAGCAAGTCGGCGCCGTGGACGCGCGCCTCAAGCGCCGCCAGGCGGTCAGCGAGGCCGTAGCCGATGCGCTTATTCTTGTGGCTAATCTGGTGATGCTCGGGCGTGCGCTGCAGCTGGTGGCTGCGGGAACGATTGACTTTGCCGCAGCGTTTGTCGCCGTCTTTACCTTTGTGTCGTCGTTTGGCTCGGTGATGGCCGTGAGCCGCCTGGGCGCCTCACTGCAGGAGACGCTCGCCTCGGGCGCACGCGTGCTCGATTTGCTCGACGAGCGGCCCCAGTGCGCCGAGGTCGCCGATGGACAGAACGTTGAGTTTGCCGGCGCCGCAGCCGAGCATGTGAGCTTTAGCTATGTGGGCGGCGTGGACGCGGGCGGTGCGGGCGCCACAGAGCAGGTCGCGAACGACACCGCTGCGAGTCTCATCCTCGACGACGTGACCTGCACCTTTGCGCCCGGTACCATGACCTGCATCATGGGGCGCTCGGGTTCGGGCAAGTCGACGCTGCTTAAGCTGCTCATGCGCTTTTGGGACCCCGCAGCCGGCACCATCACGGTGAGCGGCGTCGATGCCCGCCACATCAACACGGCGAGCCTGCGCAGCCACGAGGCCTATATGACCCAGGACACGCATCTGTTCTGCGGCACCGTACGCGAGAACCTGCTGGTCGCGCACGCCAACGCCACCGATGCCGAGCTGCTCGACGCTTGCCGCTCCGCCTCACTCACCACGCTCATCGACCGTCTGCCGCAGGGACTCGACACGCCCGTTGCCGAGCTGGGCGACTCGCTTTCGGGCGGCGAGCGCCAGCGCATCGGCCTTGCGCGCATCTTCCTCAACGACGCACCCTTCATCTTGCTCGACGAACCCACCAGCGCGCTCGATGCTCTCAACGAGGCGTCCGTGATGCAGGCAATCGACGAGCTCAAGCGCCGCGGCAAGACCATTGTGCTCGTGAGCCACCGTGCCAGCACCTGCGCGTTTGCCGATTTCTCGCTTTCGGTCGAGCACGGGAGGCTGAGCTAATGGCGCGCCCAGTCGACACACCGGAGCTAGCACGCAAACGTGAGCGTGAGGCCCAAATGGTGTCGCAGATGATTGCGCTGTGGTGTCGTGGGCATCATGGCGGCGGGCATGTGGTCGAACAGGCTGGCGGCGATGAGTCCGTGCGCGTGAAACTCGGCCTTCGAACCATTACGCTCTGCCCCGAATGCGCCGAGCTGCAGAAATACGCCATCGCGCGCATTGAGCACTGCCCGCACATGGGCACCAAGACATTTTGCTCGGCATGTCCTTCGCATTGTTACCGGCCTGCCATGCGCGAGAAGATCCGCGAGGTTATGCGTTGGTCGGGACCGCGTATGATCCGCTATCGCCCCATCACCGCCGTGAGACACGCGATGGTAACAGTGCAGGCCAAACGCGCGGCGGCACGAAGCAAGTAGTCGCCGGCGCCGGCACGCGCCGTCCCGCCTTTCCACTCGATTTCGGCACCCGGCGTGCGCGGCGTGTTGAGAGCTGCACCATTACAATGGAGCGGATTCACCAAATGCAAAGGAGTCGCCATGCCCGCCTGCCCGCTGGTCGATTGCCATACTCATACCTCGTTCTCGGACGGGCACGCCTCGTTCGAGAACAACGTCCGTGCCGCTGCTGCCGCCGGCTGCCGCGTCATGGTCTCGACCGACCACCTTACCCTGCCCGCCAGTATGGATGCTAACTGCGAGGTGCAGGTCGTCGAGGGCGACTTGCCGGCACATCGTTTGGCCTTTGAGGACGCCCGCAAACTCGCCGCGCAGATTGCGCCGGAGCTCACCTTTATCTACGGTTTTGAATGCGATTGGTACGAGGGCTGCGAGCCCTTGGTAGAGCACTGGTCCCAGGGCGCCGTCGTACGTCTGGGCAGCGTGCACTGGATTGGCAACCCGGGCGATATTGCGGCAGGCGCCGCGGGCACGGCAGGGACAGAGGACGTCGCGCGCCCCGATACACCCGATTCCCTTTGCGGTTGGATCGACGACGATACCAACTTGCATGTTTGGGAAAACTTAGGCGTGCGCGGCGTGTGGGAGTGCTACGTCGACGACTGGTGCCGTGCTTGCGAAAGCTCACTCAACTTTGACGCGATGGCCCATCCCGACCTGGTCATGCGCTTTTCGAAGGACGGCTTTGCACCCGACTTTGACCCCGCGCCGTTTTGGGAGCAGATGGCCGAATGCGCCCACGATACGGGTCGCCGCGTTGAGGTCTCGACCGCCGCACCGCGCAAGGGGCTCGACGATTACTACCCCGCGACCGGGCTGTTGCGCCGCTTCGCCCATGCCGAGGTGCCCATCACCTTTGGCTCGGACGCGCACCGCGCCTGCGACATCTGCTGGAACATCCGCGAGGCCCAGGCCCACGCCTACGACTGCGGCTACCGGGCCTTCGATATCCCCCACCCCACCGGCGAATGGGAATCCACGCCCCTCGCCTAACTAGTCGTTTAAGAACGTCCCCAATGACTAGTGGCGGCGGGCGTTGAGTTCGCCGGCCAGTTCGTCGAGGGTGATGCCGTAGCGCTCGAGCGTCACGAGCAGGTGGTAGATCAGGTCGCCGGCCTCGTAGCGGATGTGATCGTGGTCGTTATCCTTGCAGGCCATGATCACCTCGCTCGCCTCCTCGGCAAGCTTCTTGAGAAGCTCGTCCTCGACGTCGGTCAGCAGACGCGCGGTATAGCTCTCCTGCGGCGATGCGTCGCGACGACTGTGAATCACCTCGGCCAGTCCCGTCAGCGTCTCACCGATGTTTCCCGGCTGCACGTTAGCTGTTCTGACTCCCATGGTTATTTCCTCTCGTTACTGCAGCGTAAAGTAGGTACCGGCCTCATCGAACCGAGGCTTTGCGCCCTTTTTCTCAAAGAACTCGACGATGACGGCATGGGCCTCATCGAGCCTTTCCTTCTCGGCCTCGAGCCAAAGCGACTGCGCCCCGCAGGCATCAGTCAGGTGCACGCGGCATGGCACGCCCGCGCGGAGGAGCTCGGTGTTGCATTCGGCGACCTCGAACGGCGTCACGACTTTCATCGCACTCCCCCTTCCATGCGCTTAAAGAAGCAGGTACGGTTGCCGGTATGGCAGGCCGGGCCCGGTGAGTCCACCTTGACCAGCAGCGTATCGCTATCGCAGTCGGCCCAGAGCTCCTTGACCTCCTGCATGTTGCCACTCGTCGCGCCCTTGTTCCAGAGCTCCTGACGGCTGCGACTCCAAAACCACGTGGTCCCGGTCTTGAGCGTCAGCCCCACCGATTCCTCGTTCATCCAAGCAACCATAAGCACCTCACCGGTGTCATACTGCTGAACCACGCAAGGAATCAGCCCGCGGGCGTCGTACGTAAGTTTTGAAGGATCGGTTATCTCTTCCATTTCTCTCCCCAAATTCAAACTTCGCAGGTCGGCGAGGGTTGTCCAGGTGCCCGAGATTCCGAGCGACAAGCCCGACGACGCGTACTTAAAGTACGCGAGGAGGGTTGGAGCCGGAAGGTCGGGCGCCTGGGCAAGCCGCAGCACTAGAAGTCCAGCCTCACAGGGATGCCTTGGCTGGCCATATACTCCTTCACCTGGCGAATGCTGAAGGTTCCAAAGTGAAAGACACTGGCCGCCAGTACGGCGTCGGCTTCGCCCTCGATCACGCCCTCGGCAAAATGCTCGAGCGTGCCCACGCCGCCGCTCGCGATGACGGGAATCGACACCGCGCGCGCCACGGCGCGGGTGAGCGCCAGGTCAAAACCAGCCTTGGTGCCGTCGCGGTCCATGCTGGTGAGCAAGATCTCGCCGGCGCCGCGACGGGCCGCCTCCTCGGCCCACGCCACCGCGTCGATACCCGTGGCATTGCGGCCTCCCGCGGTAAAGACCTCCCACTTGTCGGCATCCGGCTGCCCAGGCAGGCCGACGCGCTTGGCATCGATCGCCACGACCACGGCCTGGCTGCCAAACGCCGCGGCAGCTTGGCTGATCAGCGATGGGTCGCGCACAGCGGCAGAGTTGAGCGATACCTTGTCGGCACCGGCCGCCACCATCGTTCGCATGCCCGCAAGGTCGCGAAAGCCACCGCCCACGGCGTAGGGAATGGCGAGCTCCTCGGCCGCGTGTGCCGCCATCTCGATGGTCGTCGCACGGTTGTCGCTCGTCGCGGTAATGTCCAAAAATACGACCTCGTCCGCACCCTCGCGGTCGTAGGCGCGGGCCAGCTCCACCGGATCGCCCGCATCGCGCAGGCTCACAAAGTTGACGCCCTTGACCACGCGGCCGTCCTTAACATCCAGACAGGGAATCACGCGTTTGGTTAGCATGGGCTACTCCTCCCCTCGGGCGGCGGCCAACGCCTGGGCCAGCGTAAAGTTGCCCTCGTAGAGCGCACGACCGGTTATAGCACCCTCGATGGCGTCCTCGCCCACCGCGGCTAGCGCGCGGATATCGCCGAGCGTCGAGATACCGCCCGACGCCACGACGGGAAAGCCCGCGACCTCGGCCACATGACGATACGCCGCCACATCGATGCCCGTCTGCATGCCGTCGCGCGCGATGTCAGTGTAGACCAGGTGCTCAAAGCCCAGCTCGGTGAGCTGCGCCACGGCATCGTCAAGTGCCACGCCCGCGCCGTCACGCCAGCCGTTCACCTTGACCTGACCGTCGCGTGCGGCAATGTCAGCCACCAGCAGCTCGCCAAAGCCTTGGGCTGCCACCTCAGCAAAACCCGGCTCGGTCACGAGCACAGTGCCCAGCGCAATGCGGCGAGCACCATAGCCTGCCAGCTCATCGATGCGTGCGAGCGAGCGAACGCCGCCGCCCACGTCCACGGACAGACCGTCGACGCCGCAGATGGCCTTAATCGCCGTCGAGTTGGCAGCGCACGCGTCCTCGTCCTCGCCAAAGGCAGCGGACAGGTCGACGACGTGCACCCAGCTCGCGCCCTGCTCGGCAAAAGAGCGGGCAACGGCAACGGGGTCGTCGGAATATACCTTGCAGCGGCTCCGGTCACCGCGCTCCAGGCGCACGACCTTGCCGCCGATCAAATCGATTGCGGGAAACAGAATCATCGGCCGGCCTCCTCAACGATGTTGACGAAGTTCTTTAGGATGCGCTGACCCAGCGCAGAGGATTTCTCGGGATGGAACTGGCAGCCCCACACGTTGCCGTGGCGCACGATGCACGGGAAACTCCGCGTATAGTGCGTGCGCGCCAGAACATCGGCGGCATCGGCATCGTCGGCCACCGCATAGCTGTGGGTGAAGTACATATTGGCGCCCTCGGCAAAACCGGCGAGCAGCGGATCGGCCGCGCCGGCAGGCGTCATGTGCACCTGGTCCCAGCCCACGTGCGGCACCTTGAGGCGGCTCGACTCCAGGTGCGTGCACGAGCCGCGCATGATGCCCAGGCCATCGACCCAGGGGCCACCGGCATGCTCGGAGGCATCGTCGTCCGCGTCCGCACCCTCGTCCGCCGGCACGCCCTCGTCACCGCGCTCAAAAAACAGCTGAAGGCCCAGGCAGATGCCGAGCAGCGGAGTTCCGGCGGCAACGGCGTCGAGCACCGCGTCCGCCTCGCCGCTCTTGCGCATAAAGGCAATCGCGTCATAGAACGCGCCCACGCCCGGGATGACCAGGCCGTCGGCGTTGCGGATCTGCTCCGGATCGTCCGATGTGCAGGCGGCGGCACCGGCGCGCACAAGTCCGCGCACGACGCTCGACAAGTTACCCTTGTGGTAGTCGACCACCACGATCTCCGGTTCGCCCACGCGACCCTCCTTTTCCCATTCAAAACCACCACAAAGGGGACAGGCACCTTCGTGGTGGTTTTACCTCTTTTGAACGCACCGCCCGCCAAACCACCACGAAGGTGCCTGTCCCCTTTGTGGTGGTTTTTACCCTTGTGACGGTTACAGTGAGCCCTTGGTGCTGGGGATGCCCTGCACGCGGGGATCAAGCTCACAGGCGTGACGCATCGTGCGACCCACGGCCTTAAAGGCCGCCTCGATAATGTGATGCGAGTTGCCGCCCGCCAGCTCGCGCACGTGCAGCGTGAGCTTGGCGTCGCGCGCAAAGGCGTAGAAGAACTCGACGGCCAGCTCGGTATCGAAGCTGCCCACGCGCTCAGTCGGCACGGGCAGCTCGCAGTAGGCCTGCCCGCGACCCGAGATATCAACGGCGGCCATCACGAGCGTCTCGTCCATGGCAATCGCCGCGTCGGCAAAGCGCGTAATGCCCGCCTTGTCGCCCAGCGCTTGGCAAAACGCCTCGCCCAGCACAATGCCCGTGTCCTCGACGGTGTGATGCGCATCGACCTCCACGTCGCCCACCGCGTGCACCGCCAGATCGAACAGACCATGGCGGCCAAAGGCGTTGAGCATGTGGTCGAAAAACGGCACGTCGGTCGAGATATCGCACGTACCGGTTCCATCCAGGTCGAGCTTGACGACAATGTCGGTCTCGCCCGTCTTACGGGTTACCTCGGCATAACGGCCCATCTACATCTCCTCCTTCACCAGCGCGGCAAACGCGGTCAGCACCTCATCGTTTTCCTGCGGGGTACCCACGGTAATGCGCAGGCAGTCCGCGAGCCCCGGCGCGTAGCTAAAGTCGCGCACCAAAATCGAATACTCATCGCGCAGACGCTCGCGCACGCGCGTGGCATGCGGCGTGCGCACGAGCACAAAGTTCGCCGCGCTCGGCCATGCCTCCACGGGCATGCCCTCGGCAGCCATTGCACGCAGGGCGCACAACTCGCGTTCGCGCTCGGATGTAACTTGCGCCACCACGGGCGCATACGCATCGCGGGCGCGCACGCAGGCAAACGCGGCGGCCTTGCTCAGCACATTGACCGAGTAGATCTGGCGAATCGCCGCGAACACCTCGATAACCTCGGGCGCCGCGATCACGTAGCCCAGGCGCGCGCCGGCGGCGCCAAACGCCTTGGACAACGTATGCAGGATCACCAGGTTGGGGTGCTCGGCGATAAGCCCCTGCGCCGTGGTGGCCGCGCCAAACGAGTCGTCGGCAAACTCCACGTAGGCCTCGTCGACCATCACCATGCCGGGGCACGCATCGCACAGGGCCGCGACAAAGTCGAGCGGCGCCACGTCGCCCGTGGGATTGTTGGGCGAGGTTACGATTGCCAGGTTGCACGCCGGCGCTGCCGCGAGCACAGCAGCTTGGTCGAGTTCAAAGGTCGCCGGGTCGCGCCACACGTCGCGCACCTCGGTCTGACAGAGCGACGCAAAGAACGCGTACTCGCTAAAGCACGGCGGGCAGTTGAGCAGAGTCCTTCCCGCGCCGCCAAACGCCAGCAGATAGTTATAGAGCAGCTCGTCGCCGCCGTTGCCCACGCAGATGTGCTCGCGCGTCACGCCATGCCAAGCAGCAAGCTCGTCGCGCAGGTCGTTCGACATGGGATCGGGATAGCGGTTGAGCGGTGTGGCAGCCAAGGCAGCGTCGATCGCCTCGCGCACGCCGGCCGGCACGGAATAGGTGTTCTCGTTGGCCGAAAGGTTGATGCGCGTGGGCGTAAAGTTGGGATCGTAGGGCTCAATACCGGCCAGGTAAGGCTGGACGAGCTCCTTCATGTGGGGCGTCAGCTCGGCCATATTAGGCCTCCTCGACGACCGCGCCAGCGGCACCGCCCGCAGCCGCCATTAGGTCCACGCCCTCGGCAACCGTCGCCACGGCGTCGCCTGGCCAGGCAACCTTGGTCAGGTCGGCCGCGGCCAGAGACTCGGCACTCACGGCATCCTCGCCCTGCTCCAGCACGCGACGACGCAGCGCGGCCGAAAGCGCGTGTGCCCACAGGCCCTCGGCCTCGGCCAGGCGCTGTGTTGCGGGAGCGTCGGAGAGCAAGCCCTCGGGTGTATAGCAAATGACGCTCGAGCGCTTGACGAACTCTTCGACCGCAAGCGGGTTAGAGAACATGGCGGTGCCGCCGGTCGGCAGCGTGTGGTTGGGGCCGGCGACGTAATCGCCGAGCGGCTCGGAGCTCCAGGCGCCCACAAAGATGGCGCCGGCGTTGCGAATGCCGCCGAGCAGGCCCATCGCGTCCTTGCAGTGCAGCTCAAGGTGCTCGGGCGCCACGGTGTTCACGGCCTCGACGGCAGCGGCCATGTCGGCGGCCACTACGATAGTGCCCTCGTTATCGAGCGAGGCGCGCGTGATCTCGGCGCGCGGCGACTGCGCCACTAGAATATCGATGCCCGCCTCGACCTCGCGTGCAAACTGCTCGTCGCAAGTCACCAGGTAGCAGGCGGCCAGCGGATCGTGCTCGGCCTGAGCCATCAGGTCGGCCGCGACCACCATAGGCTTGGCCGTGGCGTCGGCCAGCACGCAGACCTCGGAGGGGCCGGCGACCATGTCGATGCCCACGTCGCCCGAGACAATCTGCTTGGCCGCGGCAACAAAGGCGTTGCCCGGGCCGGTGATCTTGTCGACGCGCGGAATGGTCTCGGTGCCGTACGCCAGCGCGGCCACGGCCTGGGCGCCGCCCACCATATAGATCTCGTCCACGCCGCCAAGCTTGGCCGCGGCGAGCGTGTAGGGGCTGATCAGGCCATCTTTTTGCGGCGGGGTCACCATGACCACGCGCTTGACGCCGGCCACCTTAGCGGGAATGGCGTTCATGAGCACGGTAGAGGGATACTGCGCACGACCGCCCGGCACGTAGATGCCGGCAGCGGCAAGCGGGGTCACCTTAACGCCGAGCATCGTGCCGTCCGGGCGCGTGGTAAACCAGCTCTGCTCGACCTCGCGCTGGTGGAACTCACGGATCTGGCGTGCGGCTTTCTCCAACGCGGCGACAAAGGCAGGATCGAGGCCCTCGAGCGCAGCATCGATCTGCTCTTGCGGCAGACGAAAACTCTGCAGCTCAACACCGTCAAAACGCTGGCAATAATCGCGCACCGCGGCATCGCCGTTGGCGCGCACGTTGGCCACGATATCGCGGGCGGCGTCGACGATGTTTTGCGGCAGCACACCCTTGCGGTTGAGCTGGTTGGTAACGAGGCGCTCACCGGGAGCAAGCTTGATGGTCTTCATATCGGTATCCCCTATCGGTCGAGGTTGCGTTTGGAAAACGAGATGCCGGGCAGCGGCACCAATCGGTCCGCAGCCCGGATATGGGGGCGCCCGTGCGTGCTCGCGCTATTGTGCCGAGCCCGCGACGGGCTCAAAATGCTTGTCCTTCACGGCAGCCGCCAGGCGATCGGCCAGGTTGCGAACGCGCGGATCCAGGCGCGCGGCACCCGGGTTGACGAAGAAGCGGGCCGTGCAGTCCATAATGCGGCCGGTGATGACCAGGTCGTTGTCGCGCAGCGTGGCGCCCGTGGCGGTGATATCCACGATGCGGTCGGTCATGCCGACGATGGGTCCCAGCTCGATGTTGCCGTGCAGCGAAACAATGTCGGCGTTCACGCCGCGCTCGGCATACCAGGCACTCGCGATGCGCGGGTACTTGGTTGCCACGCGAAGCGAACCGCGGCGGGCATAGTTGCGCTCGGCCTGACCGGCGCGCCAAGCGGGCTCAGCCTCAATAAAGGTGCACAGGCCGTAGCCCAGATCAACCAGCTGCAGCAGGTTGAGGTCGGCCTCGATAAGCGAATCCCAGCCGCAGATGCCGCAATCGGCACCACCGCAGCCCACAAAGGCGGGCGCATCGCTGGGGCGCACAATGACAAACTCGATATCTCCGACCGCGCCCTCGCCGGCACGCGTATCGCGACCGCGCACGATCAGGTGACGGCCGGGGTCGCGCAGCTCGGAGACGTCCAGGCCCGCGGCCTCGAGCACGTCGAGCGTGTCGGCCTTAAGCGAGCCCTTGGGAACGGCGATGCGCAGCGGACCCTCGGCACCACGGCCCGCGGCGTGGTCGCCGTCGGAAGCGGCGTCCTCAGCCGAAGTGCGCGCGGCCTCCAGACGCTCGAGCGAAAAGGCAAATCCCGCCGCCGGTACCTCGATGCCATCGCCGAACGCGCCGGTAAAGATGGAGTCGTAGCGACCGCCCGAACCCACCGGATCGGGCAGGCCACCGGCATAGGCCTTAAATACCAGGCCCGTGTAGTAATCGAACGAGTTCATGATGGAAAAGTCGAACGACAGCACCTGGGCGTCCTCGGGAGCCAGGCCCTCGACCAGGGCACGCAGCTCGCGCGTCAGCGGCGCGACGATACCGGCAGCTTCCAGCAGCGCGTCCACACGGTCGAGTACCTCGGCACCGCCGTGCAAGCGCGGCAGCTCGCTAATGGCGGCCTTGACGGCCTCGGACTCGGCGCTTGCCACCACGCGGGCATCGAGGCCCACAAAGTCATTGGCGTGCACGCAGCGCAGGGCCTCGGCAGCCAGCTCGCGATCCTCGCACGCCGCGAGCAGCTCCTTAAAAGGACGCACGCTACCTGCGATAATGCGCGCATCGGGCAACGCCAGTTTGCGCACGGCCTCGGCTACCAGCGAGACAATCTCGACATCGCCCGCGGCGTCGCCCGCGCCGATGAGCTCAAAGCCCAGCTGCGTAAACTGACGCGAGCCGCCGGCATTGCGCTGGCACTCGCGAACCACCGGCGCCTCGTAGCGCAGGCGCAGGGGCAGGTCGGCCGCGCGCATGCGGGTCGAAACCAAGCGCACGATCGGCAACGTGTTGTCGGGACGGACCACCAGCAAACGCCCGTCATCGTCAAAGAGCTTAAACGGCGTGTCCGCAATGCGGCCACCTTCCTCGAGCGAACCCTTGTCCTCGAGCAGCGGCGTCTCAACCGGCAGGTAATGATGCTCCCTAAAGCAGCCCTTCACCGTACATGCGATCTCCTCGCGTGCCTGAGCCTCCTCGGGCAATATGTCCCGGAATCCCCACGGTGTGGCCGTCATCTGGTGAGCCTCCTCATGCTGTGCTTCGCATAGAACAGAAGACCGGCATAGCTCCGCCGGTCTTCTGGGTACTTTAGCATACTAGAGTGCTTGCGGGGGAAATCCGTCGCAGCCGCTCACACCGTATTCATTTGGAAACATGGGGCAGATTGCCGCAGCCCAACCCCACCTAGGCGCCAATCGCACGACGATACTCTGCCATTACCTGCGCATCGGCAGCTGCGGGGTCGGCAAAATAGCGCCCGTCATAGGTCTCGGCCGAAACAACTCCGCGATAGCCGCGCGCCACCAGCCTATCCAGGTCAGCGCGCATATCGCGGTCGCCGTCACCCCAGGCAAGATGCGTCGTGCCATCTGCCGCAACATCGACAAAATGCACGTGGGCGACATCTTCGCCAAGCAGATCGAAGTAATCGTCGATGGTATCCCCCGCCACCGCCATGGCGCCCATATCCAGACACGCCTTAAGTGCCGGATGATCAACTGCCTCGATCATGCGCTTCGTATCGGCCGCCGAGTTCACGATCATCGACTCAACCGGCTGTAGGGCTTCGAGCACCAGTCGCACGCCGCGTTCTCCCGCATGCTCGGCAATCGCACGCAGCATCGAGGCGCTGCGACCCCACGCGTCCTCGATCGGCTCGTTCAAAAATGCCCAGCCGCTCGAGACCATGACCTGCTCGGCTCCAAGTTCCGCCGCGATATCCACAACGTTCTTAAAGTACGCGAGCGTGCGGGCACGCGCCTCATTCCCGCGCGCCGCGATATTCCACGGCTTGGGGTTGTTCTGTTCGGGACAAAGTCCCACAATCCGAACTCCATACCGCTGTGACAGCTCCCGCACCTGCTCGAGCGAATCGTATCCATGGCAATCGACATACAGATGCATCGCCCCGGTCCAAAGCTCGCAACACGTGTAGCCCGAGGTCGCTGCCGAGGAAAAGAATTCCTCAAGGTCAAAATAGCGATGGCTGATATTCATGACGGCAAGCTGTGGATACTCCATCTTGTCCACCTTTCGGCAAAAGGGCGCCGCAGCACAGTGTGCGCGACGCCCCCTCTTACATTGTTTTAATTATGACGGATGCCCTACTGAACACCAAGCACTCCAAAGAACGCGCCGGCGATACTCACGAGTAGGATCACGAGCATGATGAGCAGCGGATTCATCTTCTTCTTGAGCATGAGATAGACGATTCCAAACAGCCCCATCGTGACAAAGCCCGGGAAGATTCCGTTGAGCAGCTCGGCGAGCGTCTGAGCGCCATCGCCCGCGCCGACCATGAGCGGAATGTCCACGGTGACCATCTCCATGGTCATAGCACCGATCACCATGGCGCCCATGATAGAGGCCATCTTGACGATCGTGTCCATAATGCCCGATTCCTGGACCTTGCTGATCATGTCCGAGCCAAAGCGATATCCCACAAACGTCAGCAGGTAACGGATAATGTAGTGAGGGACGTTGAACACGAGCAGGAACAAAATCGGGCCAAGAATAGAGCCCTGCAGCGCCAGCGACGTGCCGACACCCGTTGCCAAAATTCGCAGCGTGCCCCAGTAGAAGGCATCGCCCACGCCGGACAGCGGTCCCATCAAAGCAAGCTTGACATTAGAGATCGCGCTCGTGTCAAAGCTATCGTCAGTAGCGTTGACCTCTTCCATTGCGGCAGCAATGGACATGGGGAGCGTCGAGATGTACGGTGTGACGTTATAGAGCTCCATATGGCGCTTGAGGGCGGCCTTAAAGTCCGCATCCTGCGGATACAGCTTGCGAAGAATCGGCATAAGGGCCCACATAAAGCCGATATGACCCATACGCTCGTAGTTCCAGGAATGCTCATAGGGAATCGAGCGCCAGAACAGCTTCTTAAGGTCTGCGCGGGAAATCAGCCCGTCATAAGAAGACTCAAACTTAAAACTCATCGAACCCACTCCCAATCGCAGGATCCTCGGTTGCCACTGCGGGCTGCTCCGCCTTTTTCTTCTCGCCCAAAACCGTCATCGCGACGACGATGATCGCGGCAAAGATCGCCACGCCCGTCGTGCTAATGCCAAAGTAGGCGACGAGGAAGAAGCCAGCGAAGAAGAACGGAGCCACCGTTTTGTTCATAATCATCTGCGCCAGCATCGCAAAGCCGAGTGCGGGCAAGAAGGCGGCGGCGACATCCATGCCGGTCTGAACGAAATCGGGGATGATGTTGAGCAGGCTGGCGACGGCATCGGCGCCAAAGAAGAATGCCAGGGGAATAATCAGCAGGCCGCACCAGCTCTGCGCATAACCCGCGATAAGCATGTTGCGCGTGATGGCCTTGGTGTCTCCGTCCTCGACGTTTTTGTCGATACGGTGCACCAGCAGCAGCATCACCGGCTGGCCCAGGGCGGTATCGAGCGCCAGGACGATCGTTGCGATGGGAATGCCCAGGGTCAGGGCCGCCGAAGCGTCCGCACCGGCCTGCATGGCAAGCGATACGCCCAGGATAGTGCCGGAAATCGTATCGGGCGGGTTATACGCACCGACCGAGATGGCGCCGACCATGGCAAGCTCCATCGTGGCGCCCATGATGGTGCCGGTCACCACATCGCCCATGACAAGGCCGACCAACGGTCCGAGCACAATGGGGCGCTGAAGGTAACTCGTACCGGTCAGCCACTCGGAATAACCCAAAAGGGCGATCAGGAAAATCAGGATTGTCTTGATAACCATGACGGCCCCTAACCGATGACCTTCGCGGCGTCAGTCTTCGCATCTGCCGGAATCATCTGAATGAACAGCTCGTAGCCCTCGCCGAGCAGCTCTTTGACGTATGCCTCGTTTTCGGGCGTGAGAAATACGCTGGTCGAGACCTGGCGGGCATCCTCGCTAAAGGCAACATTGCCGAGGTTGATCTTCTTGACGCCCATCGCCTTGGCGACGGCACCGGCCTGCTGGATCGTCTCGCAAACCACGAAGAGCTTGTACTTGTCGGTCACACCGCTCTGAAGCGCCTTGACGGCGTCCTCGGTATTTTTGACGACGACCTTGCATCCCTCAGGCTTTGCAAGGGAAAGGGCCTGCAGGCGAAGCTTGTCATTGAGGACCGTGTCGCTCACCAACAGGATGCAGTCGGCACCCAGAGCCGAGGTCCAGCTAACGGCAACCTGGCCGTGAAGCAGTCGATAGTCCACGCGAATCATCTGAATCATGATGTGCTCCTAACGATTAAAACTCATCGAGTTCGGCCTGCCCCAGCAGGTCGTTGACGTACTTGACCTTAGTGTCGTCCGCCTCGACGATCTGGCGAATGGCCTCATCGATCGGGGTGGAGTCGGGCACGAACAGCAGCTGAATAAGGAGTGGCAGGTTCATATTGGTCACCAGGTGCGTGTTGGGGCGCGTCTGGACGATCTTGGTGAACTCGTTGTTGACGCTGCCGCCAAAGAGGTCGGTGCAAACGACGGCCTCATCGTCCGCGGCAAAGCCGTCCAGAATCGCTGCGGCCTCCTTGACCAGGTCCTCGTTTCCGTCGACATACATAGACAGCGCATGGACGTTTTCGCGCTCGCCGGAGAGCAGGCCGATGCTCTCGACGATTCCAGACGCGAAGTGAGCATGGGACGCCACGATAAACTGCCTCATTCGATTCCCCTTTCTTGCGAATTTCGGCATAAAAATGCCCGGACGCATGCGCCCGGGCAGGGTGCTTCTTAAATGAGTGGTTAACTATTAGTAGTCGAACTGGTGATAGTAACGACGGTAGTTGAGGTTGTGCTTGGTGACCGTCTCGTAGTAAGCGGCAAGGCGATCGGTGATCAGCGAGGAGAGAATCCACGGAGACACGATGACGCGGAACTCGTCGTCAAGGCCGGGGATCGCGAACTCGGCGGTGTCTATGATGTTGATGTCGGTGTCGCCGGTCACGCCGCGGTTGAGGAACGCGCGGACACGCTCATCGAGCTTGCGGTTCTCGTCCTCGCCCATGAACAGGAACACGGGGACGCCGGGCTCCACGAGCTCGAGGGTGCCGTGGAAGAAGTCGGCCGAGGTGATGTAGCGGGTGCGCTTCCACTGCATCTCCTCGAGGATGCACATCGAGAACAGGATGGTCTCGCCCCACAGGGCGCCGGAGCCGATGAACATGGTGTAGGGGGCCAGGGCGTACTTCTTGGCGAGCTCCTCGGCGCGCGGCTCGAAGCTCTTGCGGATGTCGACCAGGTGGGTCCAAACATCCTTGGTCTGCTCAATAAACTTGTCGAACTGCGGGAAGCAGCCGCGGCGGTTGAGCAGGCGCAGGCCGAAGCAGTCGGCGAGGTAGTAGCCCATCTCGCAGCCGCCGTTACCATGATCGGAAGCCATCTTGACGCAGTTCTCGGCGCCGACAGCCTGGCCGATGAGGCCCTCGGGCTTGGTCATGGCGTAGACACGAATGCCCTTTTCCTTCATCTTCTTGACGGCCTCGAGGACCTCGGGGGTGGTGCCGGACTCGGAGGCGGTGAGCACGACGGACTTCTCGGTCATGCGCTTGTGGCCCATGACGTTCCACTCGGCGGCGTGGATCAGGTAGACCTCGAGGTCGCGGTCGCCGAACTTGTTCATGAGGTACTCGAGCTGCATGAGCTCGTCCCAGGTGCCGCCGACGCCCATCAGGAACACGGCGTCGTAGCCCTCGTCGGCGACCTTGTCGGCGAGCGCGGTCATCTTCTTGCCGGCCTCGTAGACGTTCTTGCCGTCCTCGACGTAGCCCTCCTGGCTAAAGTGCATGATTTCGATCTTCTCGGTTTCCTTCATGGCTTTTCCTTTCTGTTCTGCACGCGAATCTATACATCGCGTTTCTTTTCGATACCAATTATAGACATACACCTAACGTGTTTTTAATACCACTTTTCAATCTGCTCCAATCCTCGGTGAACGGTCGAAATTCTCTGGTGAGTGGTATTAAATTAGAATTTGATGTATAGCTAACGCCCCTGGCGTCTCCCTTGTGTGACAAAGAACAGCGTTCCTACCAGCGCAATAATGGTCGATGCCCCAAACAGCACCGCCTGGACGCCCAAAGCCTCCGCTAAAAACGGAGCCGCCAGCAGCGGTAGCACGCCGGCGCTCATCAGGCCAAAACGCACAAAGCCGGTAATGCGCCCCAGGTATTTGATGTCGGCGCGCTCCTGAATCAAGATCATCTGCAGAGGTTCTAGGAATCCCCAGGCCATACCGTTAATCGCCTGGCCGATAATCGCGACCCCCAGCATATCGGTGCCCACGTACACCATGGACCCAATGCCCACGGCCATGAGCGCGCCGAGCAGCAATCGCAGGTTGACATGGCGAGCAGAAAGCTTGGTCAGGATGAACGCACCCACCGAGGAAGTAAGGCCCACGACCGAGGACAGCCAGCCCAACCAGACGATATCCACGTTGAGCACATCACGGTAGAACAACGACTCCAGCGAATCGAACGCGCCAAACGCAAAGAAACCCAAAAAGCCCGAGATAAAGATGAGGCGCAGGTCGTGATCGCGAAACGTAAGTCGCGCACCCTCGGCCATGCCGCCCAGAATACCGCCCTTCGGCTTCTCCCCTTTTGCGGGAACAACGCACTCGTGACAGCCCAAGGAGAGCACAGCCGCCACACCCATCATGCCCGCCATGAGCAGATAGACCGATTGCGTGGCAAAACAGCTCACGATGGCACCACCGAGCAACGGGCCAGCGGTATAGGCGATATTGCTGTAGAACACCATGAGACCGTTCACGCGGGTACGGCCCTCGGTGGTCGACTCCAGGTATCCCGGAAACGCATGCGTGCAGGTGTTGATAAAGCCGCCCGCAAGCCCCAAGACGCACGCGGCAAACACAAGCCCGGGGACAGACAACGGCGCCAACCCCACGCCAAGCGATAGCACCGCCGTAATCACGCACGTCACAAACGACGTCCGGCGCGGTCCAAAGCGGTCGATGACCGAGCCCGACACCATATTGCCCGCCGACGTCATAAGATTGCGCACGAGCGTAAT
The DNA here is from genome assembly GCF_003438115.1 of Collinsella sp. OM08-14AT. NCBI lineage: Bacteria > Bacillati > Actinomycetota > Coriobacteriia > Coriobacteriales > Coriobacteriaceae > Collinsella > Collinsella sp. OM08-14AT. The sequence goes on along the minus strand of NZ_QSTE01000003.1, from coordinate 286 downwards.
GGCAGCAACCAAAAAGGCCGTGCCAGCCAGATCATACGTCGCCGCGCCGATAAGCCCTAAAAAGTACACCGCGTTGTTGGCGCACCATTGCAGGGACTCAATAAGAATCAGCCTGACTTCTGCCGGCGTCAGGCGCATTGCTTCGCGATCCTTCGCGAACATACGAACTCCCTCTATACAAGTAAGGGGATTGAGGGCATAGGCCCGCTCCATCCCCTTACCAGGTTGCAATGACAGTCTATGCAGCCGGGCCCTTACGCCAGCACGCCGAAGAACGCGCCGACGA
>NZ_QSTE01000029.1:0-10434 GCF_003438115.1 Collinsella sp. OM08-14AT | reverse complement strand
GCTGAGCGGTATCGATACGCGGGTTCAACGGTATTATATTGGCCACATAGATTTTTAACTTGCATTTCTACCCGCCCTTTTCGTAGAGTCGCCGATACGTGCTTAGCGCACCCTCGGCGCGTCCGGCAGGCTTTGCGAAATGGGATCCAGGAGACTTCGGCGCAGCATCATCTTGCGGAATGCTTCTAATGAGCCTCCCATCCTTCAAAAACAGAATCTCATCGCACAGCCTATCGACCGAATCCAAGATGTGGGATGACATGATGATGCACGTACCAGAATCGGCCAGCTTCCTGAGAATCTCGGAATGCAAGTCCACCCTGCTGGGGTCGAGCGCGTTCATGGGCTCATCTAATAGAAGGTACCGCGCGCCCGTCGCATACGCAATCGCCAGGGTAAGCTGCTGCTTCATGCCCTGGCTCAGAGTGCGGATCCTCATCTTCGCGAACTCGCCTATCTGCGTTTGTTCCACTATCTCTTCGATATCGCGAGCATGCGGCCACATATCGCAAACCATCTTGAGGTGATCTTCCGCACGCAATCCGGGATACAGCAGCGTCCCCTCACCAGGTGCATAGAAGATCATAGAACGGACCTCTCTCGCACCCGTACCCTGCACCTCATCCAGAACGATGCTCCCGTCCACGCGAGGACCCGGCAAACCTGCCATCGCACGCAGCAACGTCGTCTTTCCATGCCCGTTCGGAGCGACGAGACCGTAGACCGTACCCGGGGCAAACTCAGCGTTCACCGAATCTACGAGCACCTTCTTTCCATAAGAGATCGTCAGCGTTTGAAGGTCAATCATCGAGATCATCCCCTTTCGATCTTTGGAACACTCAGGCGCACCATCAACGGAGATACGGCGCCCAAGACCACCAGCAGAGCGCCCGATGCGCCGACGACCTCTCCAAAAGGCATCGCGTTCGTCCCTCGCCCAAGGAACCCAATCGTCCCCACCTGGGAAGCGGGATCAAACGAGGCGAATGGAGCCAGCAGCGCGACGCCCATGCCCACGCTTTCAACATGAGCGCTCAACGAACCCAACACCAAGAGAACCGCGCAAACCATTCCGGTGACAACGGGGTTGCGGCTAATCGCTGCTGTCAACGCAGCGACGACGGAAATCACGCCGTATGCCATGACCAGCAACGGAATACTGCACAACACCGCCTCCCCCACCATGGACGTTGTCGAAGCTCCCGCCCGAATGAGAGCGACGGGATACTCCGATCCACCCGCACCGTTCTTAATCACGGACACAACGACAGCGGGAACCATCGACACCAAAAGCAGCACCAAGCCAAGCAGGAGAGCCAGCGCAACAGCCGTCAGAAAACGCACATGCGCTGTTGCGGGGATCTGGAGAACCAGAAGGGAACGACACTGCAGGTGGGTGCACGCGAGCGATGTGACAACCACGGGCAACAGCAAAAATAAGGAGGGAAGCGCTGCCTGGAGATACGAAAGGAGGATTAATGGGGGCATCTTCGTACTTAACTCGTAAACCTTGGGGTCCGGCAAGCTCGCGATCGACTCAAGCAGAAGGGCGCGCGCCTCCGCACGAGAAGGAGTCTCCGGCTCGATTCCGATCGATTGCAGGAGAGTCGCATCTGCCGCGCCCAGCTCACCTCGAGCGCGCTCGTACGTCGCAAGGCTTCGAAACCCCTCCGCAGGCATAGGCGCGTACACGAAACCCGAAAGAGCATCCCGCATGTCTTCCAGGGCCGCTTTGCCCTCGACGTCCATATTCGCAGCGTTCTGCTCTAGATACCGATCTATTGAACGGAGCTCCCCATCCCTATACCGAACAGCGGAAACGTTATCAGCGTCAGGAAACATCTCGACCAGAGCCGGGGCCAGCATCGTCGTCGACATTGCAATCGCGCATACGGCGAGGGTAGGAGAACGCAGGAGCAGTTTCCCCATCGTTCTTACGTATGCAACGGCGGAGGCACAAGCGCGGCGATTATCCCTGGAAGATTGATGGCGAGGACGGCAAGCATTGCAAAAACACTCGCCCATACGCTCGATGCAACAAGTCTACCCAGCTCGCCCATCGGTGCCTGGATGATGAGCTTTTCACGTTTGTTAAGACGCGCGGCAAGGAACGAGACGGCAACGGCCGTTGCGACCCATAGCAAGTACTCCTTCGATCCGTCATAATAGGTGTACTCTCCATCCGATATCTGCAGAAACGGAAGTAGGGGAGAGAGCGGTGCCAAGATAAGACGTCCCGCGGCAAGAGGGTACAGAAGCGCGGGCATGCTTGATGAAGAGGTATAGACACCGTCCTCCCCAGCATTCACAAGCGCATCCGCATAGGATGCTGACAATTCCTGCTCAACACGGGTTATTCCCGACTCGAGGTATTCGACCCGTCCGTCGATGCCAGCCGCGCTCCTGAAGACGGGCAGAGCACAAAGAACCATCAACGCAACAACGACAACACAGAGCGACCTGGAGGAGAGAAGCGACCTAAAGATCGCCTTCGAGATTTTGAGCATATTCATCGCCAACCTTAACCTCATCCAGTCGGAACAGAGGGGCCGAACAAAATGCTCGGCCCTTATTACTTGCCGGCAAAGTCAATTTAACATAAACTGTTAAAAAGTAACCTGAGTTTTTTAAATTCTTCGGAGGTTATTATGAGTTCCGACAATCGCACTCCCCGGCTTCATTCCTTCCGCATCGCATGTGCGATAGCCTCTGCGACCCTTTGCGCCACCGCCATCGCACAAGTGGCGTTCTCCTTAAAGCCAGCAATCGAAGTGCTCGACAACCCTGTAATTGCAGACCCCCCCGCGTATCCAGCCCTTGCGATCTCGACATTGGTCCCTGCCGTCATCGGTATCGCTACGACCATCCTCAGCGCCGTTCTCGTGTGGACGATCAAGAGCGGAGACCCCTTCAAGAAAGGGTCTGCGACATGCTTGAAGGTGCTCGGCATTCTCTTCGTTGTTCAAGCTGCCACCAGCCTCTACGCCGGCTCACTCAAAACCTCCGTTTCGATGTTTGGCGGCGAGGGGGCCGTCGGCGCCCAAGAGATCGCTTCATCATTCGATTGGACCTCTCTGGTTCTCGGCATCGCCCTGTTCATGCTTTCCCAGCTCTTCTTGTACGCCCGAGAGCTGTACCTCGACTCCGACGAGATTGCGTAAGGAAACGCCATGCCCGTAATTGTTCGCCTCGACAAGATCATGGCCGAGCGAAAGATTTCCTCGAACGAACTTGCCGAAAGGATTGGAACCACGCCCGTGAACCTGTCCCGTATTAAAAAAGGGCATATTCGCGGCATTCGCTTCAACACACTCGAGCAGCTATGCCTCGCCCTTCGTTGCCAACCCGGAGACCTTCTCGAAGTCATGAGCGAAGAGGATGCCCGAAAGGAGTTCGGACTCGATTGGTCCGCCGAGGATTAGAGGGCGGTCGTACTCGCCCTGCACACGGGGATGCGAATCGGCGAGGTCTGCGGCCTTCGGTGGTGCGATGTGGATTTCGAGACGGGCCTGATCTCGATCAGACACTCGGTGGCGTACGCGAAGGGAATGGGTTCGTTCATCAAGGACACCAAGACCCATGACGCCAGGGGTATCCCCATCGACCCGGTCGGCCTACTCCCCTTCCTGAAGGAGACCCACGAGATCGACTGCGGAAAGCTGCGCTTGCGCGGCCTTACCGGGGCGGTCGAGATCGGGGACTGCTACATCCTGTCGGAGCCGGGCGCGACCTTCGCGACGACAAGCTATATCCGCAGGGCGTTCAAGACGTTCTCGGAGACCAACGGCCTCATGGGCACCAACGACGAGCTGATCACGTTCCACGGCCTTCGCCACACGTTCGCAACGCAGTGGATCCGCCAAGGCGGCGATATCAAGGCGCTCCAATCGATCCTCGGCCACAAGGACGCCATGGCGACGCTCAACGTCTACGCCGACATCGAGCCCATCTCCAAAATCCATAACATGCTGCGCGCCACGCCGTGCCTTTGGCGCGGGCACCTCGGGCCGAGGGTCGATCCGGGTCCCATGTTCCAACAGAGGATCCAGGAGTCCATCGAGACGCTCCAGGCGTTCGGCTACGGCATCACCGAGCCGGACGACCGAAATATCGCCATACGCGACGTGAAGACGAACAGTTGGCTCTAGCTCACCGAGTACGCGGCAGTGCTGGGCCCATCCCAACTGAGGTCACGGTGGTCCGATAGGGGCGCCGCCCGCGGCATGCGCCGCGGAGCGGTATCCCCTACCGAAGGGCGGGGATGCCCTCCGCTTCCAGTTCGGAATCAGCCGTCGGAGGCGTTCGGCTGACTGCGGGAACGGCCTGTTCGCTCAATGTGTTCGGCTGAGATCGGAAATCAACACAACACGAGCCGGACACGCGCCAGACGGCTCTTCCCCGTGCGGCCTTCCCCCTTACGCTCATGTTGCAGGCATGTAACGCCGCAGCGAGCGCGCCTTTTTTGCGCCAGACAGGTACAATGATGAACACTGTACCGTAGCGGAGCGCCCCGCGCGCGCCGCAATCACGCGAAAGGGTTTCCCATGGCCGAGATCTCGTCCTCCCGTATCGTCATCACCGTCCTTGGCAAGAACCGCCCCGGCATCGTCGCCGGCGTCACCCGCGTTCTGGGCGAGGCCAACGTCGACATCCGCGACATCACGCAGTCCATTATCGAGGACATCTTCACCATGACCATGCTGGCCGACACCGCCGAGTCCAAGCTCGACTTCGCCGAGCTGCAGAAGGCGCTGGCCGAGGCCGGCGAGCTTTCGGGCGTCAACGTGTCCATCCAGCGCGAGGACGTCTTCAACTTTATGTACCGCCTGTAGCGAGCAAGCCGCTGGGGATAGCCTGACGCGCGCATGCCCATGCAAGTCACCCCGATGCGGCCCGGAGAGGAGCGCGCATGGCCTACGACGCCAAGAAAATCTACTACCGCTTCGACGATCACCTGAGCCGCCTGGTTCTGGATTACGAGGCGAGCCGTCAGATTTCGCCCGAAAGCGAAAACCTCTACCACGGCCTGCCGACCGCCCCGTACGACGAGGGCCTGTTCGTAGAGCACAACGTCAAGCGCGGTCTGCGCAATGCCGACGGCTCGGGCGTGGTCGCGGGCCTTACCCGCATCTCGGACGTGCACGGCTACAACAAGGTCGACGGCAAAGTCGTGCCCGATCAGGGCAAACTCACGCTTCGTGGCTACAGCATCGAGGACCTGGTCAACAACGCCCAGGCCGAGGATCGCTATGGCTACGAAGAGGTCGCCTACCTGCTCATCACGGGCTCGCTGCCCACCAAAGAGGAACTCGACGGTTTTTGCGAACGCCTGGGTGCTTTTAGGCATCTGAGCGACGAGTACGTCCGCGAGTTCCCCATGACCACGGTGTCGTCGAGCATCATGAATGTGCTTCAGCGCGCCGTGCTGCTGCTCTACGCCTTCGACGCCGAGCCCGACGCCATTACACCCGAGCACGAAATCGACGTCGCCATCTCCATGCTCGCCCGTCTCCCCCGCATCGCCGCCTTTGCGCATATGGCGTCGGTCGCCAAGCGCCGCGGCTCCGAGGTTCATGTACCGCACCCCACACCCGGCCTCTCCACCGCCGAGACCATCCTGCAGGTGTTGCGCGGCGGCATGGCATTCACCCGCGACGAAGCCATGCTGCTCGACGTGATGCTCATGCTGCATGCCGAGCACGGCGGCGGCAACAACTCCACGTTTGCCTGCCGCGTGCTGTCCTCCTCGGCCACCGACCCGTATTCCGCCTACGCCGCGGCTATCGGCTCGCTCAAGGGCCCGCGCCACGGCGGCGCCAACGCCAAAGTCGTGTCCATGCACGAGGACATCCGTGCGCATGTCTCCAATTGGGAGGACGAGGACGAGGTCGCGGCCTACCTGGGCAAGATTCTCGACAAGCAGGCCTTCGACGGCACGGGTCTCATCTACGGTATGGGCCACGCCGTCTACACGCTGAGCGACCCGCGCGCCGAGGTGTGCCGCCGTTACGCGCGCACGCTTGCCGCCAAGAAGGATCTGGGCGATGAGTTCGCGCTCATCGAGCGCATCGAGCGCCTGGCACCGCAGGTGATGCGCGACCACGGCATGACCAAGCCCATCTGCGCCAACATCGACCTGTACACGGGCTTTATCTACAAGATGCTCGGCGTGCCCGAGACGCTCTTTACACCGCTGTTCGCCGTCGCCCGCATGGCCGGCTGGTCGGCGCACCGCATGGAAGAGCTCTTCTGCGCGCACCGCATCATCCGTCCGGCATACCGTCCGGTGATCGAGCCGCTGGAGTACAAGCCGCTCGCCGATCGCTAGGACGCGGACCGTTATAGAACCCGAGCGTGGCCAGGGCATCACCGCCCTCGGCCACGCTTTTTATGCCAGTAGAAAGGGCTGCATCGAATGATTGTGTTTTCCGATATGGATGGAACGCTGCTGACGAGCGACAAGCAGATGAGCGACGCCACCTGGACGATGCTCGACGAGCTTGCGCGTCGCGGCATTGAGTTTGTGCCCTGTACGGGGCGCCCGCTGTCGGGCGTCTTTGAGCCCATCCTCGCCCACCCCGCCGTACACTACGCGGTCTGCGCCAACGGTGCCAGCGTCTGGCAACTCGACGACGGTACGCCCACCGATACCTCACGTGCTACGCGCATTTTGAGCCGACCGCTCGACCGCGCCATCGCCCACCGCGTCCATAGCATTGCCGCCGGCCACGATGTCACCTTCGATATCTTCGCGGACGGGCAGTGCTTCCTCCCCCGCTCGCTCTACACGCGCCTGGATGAGTTCTGCGGCGGCGACCCCCACATCGCGGCTTCGCTCAAGCGCACACGAACACCGATCGACTTGGATATCGACAGCAAAATCGACGAAGTCGAGGTGCTCGAACGCATCGCTATGTACTGGCACGATCCGGCCGACCGCGACGCCATCACGGCGGAGCTCGATACACTCGGCGGGATCGAGGTCACGCGTTCGTACGCCATGAATATCGAGGTCATGGGCGAGGGCGCCACCAAGGGAACGGCCCTGACGTGGCTGTGCGAGCATCTGGGCGAGCCACTCGCCGACGCCTGGGCGTTCGGCGACAACATCAACGACATTCCCATGCTGCAGGCAGCAGGCCACGGCATGGCTATGATCAACGCCGAACCCGAGGACCGCGAGGCGGCCGACGCCATCACCGAATACGACAACGACCACGACGGCGTCGCCCGCACCATCATGGCCGCCCTCGCCTAGTCATTGGGGACGTTCTTAAACGACTAGTCATTGGGGACGTTCTTAAACGACTAGTCGTTAGGGACACTCTTTGCGAAAAGCCGCAAGGACTGTCCCCCACTGCCGGCAGAACGGGAACGTCCCCAGCTGTCGGATTAAGCGAGGCCCTCTAGCACGTGACGAAGCTCCTGTTGAACAGCGTGGTCGCGGTTGCAGCCTACGACGCGATCGGCAACCGCTTTGAGCGCGGGGCGCGCGTTTTCCATCGCGCAGCCCGTGCCGACAAAGCGAATAATCTCGTAGTCGTTCATCGAGTCGCCAAACGCCATGATCTCGTCGCGTCCAATGCCGTAATGCTCCGCAAGCTGTGCGATGCCCGAGGCCTTCGACACACCGGGCTGCATGGCATCGATCCACGCGTTGCCCGAAGGCGCGAAAGAGAACAGGTCGCCCAGCTCGCGCTGCAACACGTAGGCGTTGTCCATCACGTTGCCGTCATCGCAGATAATCGATGCCTTGATGATATTCACATGCGGATCGGGCAGTCCCCAAATGCGTTCGGCGTTGGGCAGATCTTTGTCGATCTCGCGGACAAATTTGTCCTCGTCGTCGAGCAAAAAGGACTTGGTGCGATCAAAGAGCGCCAGATGCATGTTAGGAAACATCTTGACCGTGCGCGCGAGCTTGCGGACGGCGAGATGAGAATATACCTCGCGATCGACCTCAACCCCTTCTGCATAGACCTGCGCACCATTCGCCGCGACAAAGTCCATCTTGTCGCGAACGGGCGCAAAGAACTCGCATAGGCGGTCGTAACGGCGGCCCGAGGACGCAGCAAAGTGCACGCCATGCTCGCGCAGGGCCTCAATCAGCTCATATGTCTCGGGCGGTACCTGGCTATTCTCATCAAGCAACGTGCCGTCCATATCGGATGCAATCAGTTTAAACATAGAAAAGCTCCCTTCGGGCTTGATGGAATCGGACGTATATCCAAAATCACCGTACCCAAAAGGAGCTCAGATAAGACTCTGCGGGCGTAAACGTTACAAGGACCTAGCAAATAGCTCACGCGCGCCGGATGTCCCACGGCCGCAGCGTCAGGCGACACGCCACCCCGACGGCTAGTCGTTTAAGAACGTCCCCGATGACTAGTCGGCGTAGGTGAAGGTCGTGACGTCGAACATGCCCTCGGGACGGATGCGAAGCGTCGGGATGACCGGCAGGGGCAGGAAGATGATGCCCATGATGGGGTCGAGCGGCGGCTCAATACCCATGGCGCGCGCCTTGACCATAAAGTCGTCGTGCTGCGCCGCCACGTCCTCGGCCGCGCCCTCGCTCATCAGGCCACCGAGCGCCAGCGGGATGCGCGCTACGACCTCGCCATCGCGTACCAGCACGTGACCGCCCTGGCCAACAGCCTCGACGGCAGCCATCATATCGGCCGCGTTGTCGCCCACCACGCACACGTTGTGCGAATCGTGGCCGATCGTCGAGGCGATGGCACCGCCCGTGATGGTAAAGCCGCGCACCCAGCCGCGACCGATATGCTTGCCAACAAGACCCAGGCCCGCAGGGCCATCACCGTCGGCACCCTCGGCCTGCAGTGACACGCCGCGGCCATGGCGCTCAATCAGCATAATGCGACGCAAGTCCTCGGCATTCTCGGGGCGAGCCATGCCCGTAATGGCCTTACCCGGCACCACGTCGATCACGGCCTCGCCCGGCTTAAAGGCATAATCGAACACGTCAAGCGAAAGCTTCGGCAGCTTAACGGAGGCGCGCAGCTCATCGGCAAGGGCCGCAACCTCGGCCATCTCGGGTGCAATCTCGCCCACAAAGGTGCCATCCTGCGCCACCAGGGCACCGGCGGCATACACGCGATGCGGAGCTGTGGCAAACGTCAGGTCGTTGAGTACCAGCAGGTCGGCACGCTTGCCCGGGGCGATGGCGCCACGCAGCTCGTGTGGATCGCGGCAACCGTGGTCCAGGCCAAACGCCTCGGCCGTGGACAGGGACGCCATAGAGATGGCGACCACGGGGTCAATACCAGCCTCGATAGCCACGCGGCAGGCATTGTCGATCATACCGGTCGAAAGCGCATCGGAGGGAGCGCGGTCGTCGGTCGCAAAGCAGCAGCGACGGGCGCGGGCGGGGTTCTCCAGCAGCATCGGCGACAAGTTGGCCAGGTCGTGGCTACACGTGCCCTCGCGCAGCATCACATACATGCCGCGGGACAGCTTATCGAGCGCCTCCTCGGGAATCGTCGACTCGTGGTCGGCGATAATGCCCGCCGCGGCATAGGCATTGAGATCCTTGCCGGCAACGAGCGGCGCATGGCCGTCGACCTGCTTGGACGGCGTCTGGCTGGCAGCATCGATGCGAGCACAGGTCTCGGGGTCGGCCATAAAGACACCCGGCAGGTTCATCATTTCACCCAGACCAAAGACATCGCCCGGATGCTCGGCAAAAAACGCCTGCATATCAGTGGCGGTAATCACAGCGCCGGCCTGCTCATCGGGCAGCGCGGGCACGCACGAGGGCATCATGTACTTGATGGAAATGGGCGCGCGACGACCGTCCTCGATCATAAAGCGCAGGCCGTCCAGGCCGGAAACGTTGGCGATCTCGTGGCTGTCGGCAATGGCAGTGGTGGTGCCGCGCGTCGCCGCCATGCGCGCATACTCGGCGGGTCGGATGTTCGAGGACTCGATATGCAGATGCCCGTCGATAAAGCCGGGGGCGATATAGCGACCTTGGCAGTCAATGACCTCGGTCGCCTCGTAGGTGCCAGCGGCATCGTCGCGACCGTCGTAGAGCACGCCGACGATTACGCCATCCTTGACGGCAACGCTACCGGGCGCCACGCGCTGGCCATATACGTCGACAATCTGCGCATTGGCAAACAGCGTGTCGACGGGTACGCGACCCTCGGCTGCATCGATCACAGATCTCATGACCTCAACGGACATACATACTCCTTTAACGGTAGAAATAACTGCGGAGCGGACAAACCTTCACCGCAGCAAGCCAATAGCCATTGTATGCCCAAACGATGGGTCGGGAATACACCCCCTCCGCTTAACGGCACACGCCGCTTGGCGCAATGGGGGCAGGTTGCTTTGTACCAATGACAAGGAGTGTCCCAAAGTGCCGGCACAGACGATATGAGCAGGACATAAAAACATTGAGAGCCCCTG